>CAJOLL010000161.1 GCA_905235455.1 uncultured Clostridia bacterium | reverse complement strand
CCGGGATGCTTGAAAAGCAGAAGGAGGCAGGAAATGAGTAACGGTCTGATCGTATCGATATCAGGTCCTTCCGGAGTCGGAAAGGGCACCGTGATCGCAAAGATCCGTGAGATGATCCCCGCATTCGGGCAGTCCATCTCGGTGACATCCAGAGCTCCGCGAGGTGAAGAGAAGGACGGCGTCGAGTATTACTTCCGGGCGAAAGAAGATTTCGAATCGCTGATCGCCGAAGGCGAGATCATCGAATATGACGTATATGTCGGCAACTATTACGGCACTCCGCTGACACCGCTTATCACGATGTCGGGAAAAGGACAGGACGTCCTTCTGGATCTGACCGTAGCAGGATCGCTTGCACTGAAGGAGAAGTTCAACGAAACCGTAACGATCTTCCTTCTGCCGCCGACGCTGAAAGAACTGCGAAGCCGCCTGACCGGTCGTGGCACCGAGACGGAGGAATTAGTAGATAAGAGAATGGCGCAGGCCAAGACCGAGATCGCATCGGCACCGAAGTTTGACTATGTCGTTACCAACGACGATGTCGACAGAGCCGCCGAAGAGATCGCCGCCATTGTCGAAGCCGAGCATGCTCGGTACGTAAGAAGAAGCAAAGAAGTGGATACACTTCTTGCCGAGTAATAGGAAAAACTAAAGGGAGGAATTGAAAATGTTAGTTGATCCGTCAGTTGAAGAATTGTTGCCAAAGGCCGAATGCCGATACTCACTGTGTATGCTGGTTGCAAAGCGCGCCCGTCAGCTCGTTGACGGTGCCCAGCCGATGGTCGATGATCCGACTCCGAGCTATGTCACCCTTGCCTGCAAAGAAGTTGCTGCAGATAAGGTAGTTGGCGTAGAAGGTCAGCACACCCCGTACGTTCCGCTTCGTCCGGAGATCGAGGAAGCCCGCCGTCTGGCAAAAGAGGCTGCCGAGAATCAGGCTCGTCTCGAAGCGGAAGGTGTTGACGGAGAAAATGCCGAGGAAGCAGATCCTGTCGCAGCAGAAGAGGCTGAACCGAAAGAAGAGACAGTGGAAAGCTTCGTAGAGGAAGTTTCCGAATTCGAGGAGATCGTGGAAACAGACGATTCCGATGACGCGGAAGAGGAGGAATCCTGATGCCCGTTAAGAAATCAATGGAAAAGATCGTAGCCCTTGCGAAAACAAGAGGTTTCGTATATCCGGGTTCCGATATTTACGGTGGTCTGGCAAACGCTTGGGATTTCGGTCCTCTGGGTGTTCAGCTTAAGAATAACGTAAAAGCTGCATGGTGGAAAAAGTTCGTTCAGGAGAGCCCTTATAATGTAGGCGTCGACTGTGCGATCCTCATGAACCCGCAGGTATGGGTAGCTTCCGGTCACGTCGGCGGTTTCTCTGATCCGCTCATCGACTGCAAACAGTGCAAGGCCCGTGCCCGTGCGGATAAACTGGTCGAAGATTATAACGCCGAAAACGGCATCACCGATGTTGTTGTCGAAGGTATGAACGACGAAGAACTTGTTGCTTATATCAAGGAAAAGAACATCCCGTGCCCGACATGCGGCGGCCATAACTTCACCGATGTCAGAAAATTCAACCTGATGTTCAAAACCTTCATGGGCGTTACGGAAGATAGTAAGAGTGAAGTTTATCTCCGTCCGGAGACTGCTCAGGGTATCTTCGTAAACTTTCTGAACGTCCAGCGCTCCGCAAGAAAAAAGATCCCGTTTGGTATCTGCCAGATCGGTAAGAGCTTCAGAAACGAGATCACACCGGGTAACTTCATCTTCAGAACACGTGAGTTCGAACAGATGGAACTCGAGTTCTTCTGCGAACCGGGCACTGACCTTGAATGGTTCAAGTACTGGAAAGAGTACTGCTACAACTGGCTCACAGGTCTTGGTTTGAAGGAAGATGAGCTCAGAACAAGAGATCACGACCCGAAGGAACTGGCTTTCTATTCCAATGCGACCACGGACTTTGAGTTTTGGTTCCCCTTCAAGGAAGAAGGCGAATGGGGCGAACTGTGGG
>CAJOLL010000160.1 GCA_905235455.1 uncultured Clostridia bacterium | reverse complement strand
AAATAGTCAGCATAATAGAAGGAGCAAAAACAAAATGATAATGTACGAGAGCACAAGAGGGAGCATGGAGCACAAGACGGGAGCACAGGCCGTCATTCAAGGTATCGCAGAAGACAAGGGCCTTTATGTACCGGCATCCATTCCGAAACTCCCTATGCCGGCAGAGGACATGGTCGGCATGTCATATAAGCAGGTTGCCTTTGAAATCATAAAGACATTCTTCGACGATTACACGGACGAAGAGATGAAATACTGCACGGACGGCGCGTACGACAGCAAATTTGAAGAGGAAGAGATCGTGCCAGTCACAAAAGCAGGCGGCGCGTATTTTCTCGAGCTTTATCATGGCAAAACAGCCGCCTTCAAAGACATGGCCCTGAGCATTTTGCCGTATCTTCTGACAACCGCGACGAAGAAAGAAAACGAGGACAAGAAGATCTGCATCCTGACCGCAACTTCCGGCGACACAGGAAAAGCTGCGCTGGAAGGTTTTGCTGATGTGCCGGGAACGGAGATCATCGTCTTCTTCCCGAACAAAGGTGTCAGCCAGGTACAGGAGCGCCAGATGATCACCCAGGAAGGCGACAACACTCACGTATTCGCGATCGAAGGGAACTTCGACGATGCCCAGACTGGTGTCAAAAAAATATTCAACGACGAAGCTTTCGCGGAGAAGCTGGCCGGGATGGGCTGCAAACTCAGCAGCGCCAATTCCATCAACATCGGCCGTCTGGTACCGCAGGTCGCGTACTATGTATGGGGCTATGTGAAGCTTCTGGAGAGAGGCGTGGTCAAGGCGGATGAGCCGGTAAACATCTGCGTTCCGACGGGCAACTTCGGAAACATTCTGGCGGCCTACTACGCGGGCGAAATGGGCATTCCGGTGGGCAGATTCATCTGCGCGTCCAATAAGAACCGCGTGCTCACGGACTTCTTCAACACGGGCGTCTACAGCACGGACCGGGAGTTCTACCTGACCAATTCGCCATCGATGGACATCCTGATCTCCAGCAATCTGGAGAGACTCCTGTATCATCTTTCCGGGAGAAACGGTGATGAGATCAAGGCGCTCATGGAAGCTCTCGAAAAAGAAAAGCGCTACGAAGTCAGCCCGAAGATCCGCGAGGGCATGACAAAGTTCTGGGGCGGTACAGCGACCGTGGAAGAAACGAACGCCACCATCGGCAGCATGTATTCGGACGAGAATTATCTCATCGATACGCACACCGCAGTGGGATACAAAGTCTACCGTGATTACGTCAAGGAAACAGGCGATGAAACACCGACACTGATCGCCTCCACCGCGAGCGCCTACAAGTTCGCTGAGAGCGTTGCAAAATCCATAGGGCTGCCGGAAGAAAACAACGGATTCGAATACATTCGTTCCGTACACCAGAAGACCGGTGTGCGCATTCCAAAAGCACTCCGCGACCTGGATAAAAAGCCGATCCGCCACGAAGGCGTGATCGAAATTCCGGACATGATCGGTGCCGTAGAAGACAGTGTGAAATAAGCACTGCCGGGAGTTTAAGAATGAAAAAATTTCTTAAAAGGACAACGATAATATGCGCAGCTTTTGCAATGGGGATCGTGATGCTTTTGCTTGGGGGATGTGGACAGCAGACCACCGCCACGCTGGAAGACATCGCAGCCGGCGATCCGGAAGTCATGAAGATCATCGATAAAGAAATCACGACACCGGATGCCATGACATCCGAGGTGACTTTTTCCGGCGACAGCTTTGACATCACGTACACCTTCAAGGACCCAATCGACGACAACGACGAGAAAGTCCTCGTCAAAGCCTTCGGGAAGAATTCCGACAAGCTGAAAGAAAGCTTCGAGAAAGCCCTCACCGATTTGGAAGAACAGACCGGCATCACCGGCATTACCGGCACCGTCCACATCGTCAACTCCAGCGGCGATGAAACCTGGACCAAAGAGTTCCCGGAGAAAGAGTAGGGTCCTTTAGCGCAGCAAATCAACCTGCAAAAGAGCAAGAAATCTACTTGAAACGAGCGCGTTTTTTTGTTATATTAGGTAAGCGGCATTAATTAGCACGGAGGATTGACCGAGTGGCTAAGGAGCTCGCCTGGAAAGCGAGTAAGGTGTAACAGCCC
>CAJOLL010000159.1 GCA_905235455.1 uncultured Clostridia bacterium | reverse complement strand
CATCAAGGATCTTGCTGTACCGGTACTTGCCCACCGTCTGCTCATGCAGGGCTCCGGTGCCTTATCCGCAGACGGAAAGATCATGACGGCAAGAGACCATGCCGCATCGGTCATCACTTCGATCCTCAACACTATCGACTGCCCGACAGAGAAATTTGAAAAAGCATGAAACTGATCGTATTTTTGATCCTGCTGGTCCTTCTGACCGGCGTAGAGCTTCTTATCTATCGGAAGCGAGCCCTTTCCGATCTGTCTTTTCATGTGTCTTTTTCCCGGCCGATCGCCCAATGCGGAGAAATCATCGAGGTCATCGAAGTCGCCCAGAACAATAAGCGGCTTCCGCTTCCCTTCATTCTTCTGAAGTTCGAATCGCCGGATGCTTTCCAGTTTCTGGACATGAGCAATACTTCCGTGTCAGACCTTTTCTATCGTGAAGACATGCTGACCATGAAGCCGCACTCCCGTCACACCAGACGTATCAAGGTGCGCTGTGCCAAGCGCGGCCTGTATTCGTTCGTCCGCGTCAATGTGTCGACCTCTGACCTTCTGCTTCTGGAAAAGATCACGCGCACGTTCGATAATGATGCCACGATCACGATCCTCCCGGAAAAGATTACTCCTCCGGAAATGGAAACGCTGCTTTCGGTTTCTTACAGTGATCTTCTGACGCGAAGAACTCCTCTTACGGATCCGATGTCTTTTGCGGGGATCCGCGAATACCGTCCGCAAGACCCGATGCGCGACATCAACTGGACCGCAACCGCAAAAGCCGGAGACTTCATGGTCAATCAGACCACATCCACCTGCCACCGTCAGGTAAGTATCTTCGTCAACCTAGAACCGTATAACATCAAATCTTCCGTGGCACTTCTGGAAAAATCCTTAAGCCTTGCATACTCGTATATGATCGAACTGGGAAATATGGGGATCCCTTCCCGTATCTTCACGAACGGAAAAGATATATCTTCCGGCAGTCCCGTGACCGATATCCTCGCAAGCGATGCGCCGGGACTTCTCCGTCGCGGGATCGCCCTGGCCCGGATCGATCTTTCCGCGGGCGTGATCCCGTTTTCGGATCTGATCGAGGAATATCTGCCTGCGACCGGTACCGATGACTATATCGTCGTCATTTCTCCGAGATATAAGGGACTTGTTCAGGATACCTTAAGAAGCATCCGCGCACGCCGAGATTCGCTTCTTTGGGTCATGCCGGCATTTCATACCACACCACAGGTCGAAAATGCCGCCGATATTACCGGCAGATATCTGCGTTGGGAGGTGAAAGGTAATGACCGATGATCCTTCCAAAAAAAGGCTGATCACTAACGGGATGATAACGGATATCCTGGAATCGCTGGTCACATCGATCACCTTTATTTCCCTTGGTATGTTCTGTATCCTGTATTTCCCGTATCTGTACTTAGGCTACGGTCATCTTCTGACGCTGATCCTCGTGACGATTGCATTCTGCTTCATCCGCCGTCTGCGCATCCATCAGATCCTCATGATCGGACTTCATCTTTTGTTCAGCGCGGTTTTTCTTTTCATTTTGCATATCGTCTTTTTCCGACATCTGACAAATGATATAACGAATACCATTTTCGTCGGAATCCTCATTTTTATTCTGTTTATCTTTTCGATATTGAAAAGATACAAAAAACGCGTCGAACGATCGACCTTTGACAGTGTCGCCGTCGCTCTCTGCGTCCACGTATTCATGCTGCTCGGTGCCACATTCGGAGCCATTCCCGTCGATCTTTCCACCATCCTTTTCGACGCAATACTAATCATCATTTTGTTTTTAAGCGGCAGACAGCTTTCCGTATTCGAGAACAGTTATTACCACAATCTGCACTCATCCACACAGCCGATTCGCAGCATCAAGCGCCAAAACTATCTTTCGCTTCTTTATCTGTTCGGCGGAGTGCTTTTTGCGCTGATCATGCTCGTCATCGTACCGATCGATCCGATCCTTTCCACGCTCAGCAAAGTCATGCCGCTGATCGGCCGGTTCTTCGGTTGGCTCATCAACGCCCTTTTTTCCTGGATGAGCGACTCGGATCCGGACGCTGACGGACCGGAAAGTGCGCCGATCCAGGATAAGACAGACACCAACGTGGACAGCATCACCGAGATCATCTC
>CAJOLL010000158.1 GCA_905235455.1 uncultured Clostridia bacterium | reverse complement strand
CAGTTGTTCAGATGCCGACAGGTATTCCGGTTGCGACCGTTGCGATCGACGGCGGCAGCAATGCGGCGATCCTTGCCGCGCAGATGCTGGCAATAAGCGATGAATCGCTAAGCAAAAAGTTAGCTGAATATAAGGCGGGCCTTGCCTCTTCGGTAGCGGAGAGAGATGCACGCCTTCAGGAAAAAATAGCAAATCTGGGGGAGTAAAGGTATGAGCAGAAAGATTCAGGAAGAATGCGGCGTATTCGGTATCTTTGATACGAAGAAGACCAATCCCGACATCTCAAAACTCACGTACTACGGTATTTTCTCACTGCAGCACAGAGGACAGGCCTCCGCAGGTATCGTAGTCAATCACGACGGCCAGTTCCTCGGCCACAAGGCCCACGGCCTAGTCGCAGACGTATTTGACGAACTGCACCTAGGGACATTGACCGGACATGCGGCAATCGGTCACGTCAGAACTCCGGCTCCGAACGAGAGCGGTTATGACGTAGTCCAGCCGATGCAGATCAAGTCCCACAGCGGTCAGCTGGCGATCTCCATAAACGGTTCGATCCTGAATGCGGATGAACTCCGTGATTCATTGAAGGAGATCGGTGCGATCTTCCAGACGACGGCAGACTTCGAAGTGCTTCTGTCACTTCTTGCCAGAAACCGTGTTTCTTCCAATTCCCTCGAAGGCGCGATCCGGAAGATGATGGGCGAGATTAAGGGCGCATATGCGATCCTTCTTATGAGCGAAGACCGTATCATCGGTGTCCGCGATCCTCTCGGACTTCGTCCGCTGGTACTCGGAAAGAAAGACGATATGTATCTTCTGGCTTCCGAGAACTGCGCATTTGACGCCATCGGCGCCGAGACCATCCGTGACGTTCTGCCGGGTGAGATCATTACGATTACGGAAGAAGGGTATTCTTCTATATATACGGTACCTGAGTGCGATGCACACAAGAACGGAAAACTCTGTATCTTTGAGTTCGTTTATCTGGCAAGACCGGATAGTTTCATCGACGGTACAAGCGTTTATGAGTCCCGTGTACAGACAGGACGTGCGCTGGCTCGTGAAAACCCATGCGATGCAGACCTTGTCGTAGCGGCTCCGGACTCCGGTATCGCAGCTGCGATCGGTTATGCTTTTGAAAGCGGAATTCCTTACGGTCAGGCACTTCTTAAGAACCGCTATGTCGGAAGAACATTTATCGAAGGTACGCAGGCTGCCCGTGAGATGGCTGTCCGATTGAAGTTTTCTGTTCTGAAGACAGCTGTAAAAGGAAAGAAGATCGTTATCGTCGACGACTCCGTCGTACGTGGTACGACCACCAAGCATATCATCTCCTTCCTGCGTGAGGAAGGCGCCAAAGAGGTCCACCTCAGAGTCGCGTCTCCGCCGGTTAAGTTCCCGTGCTACTACGGTGTATCCGCTTCCGAGGCAGATATGTTGCCGGCAAGAAAGATGAGTGTAGAAGAGATCCGCGATATGCTGGGTGCCGATTCTCTCGGCTATGTCAGCCTCGAAGGACTCAAGGCTTCCACAGAGGGCGCACTCTGCGGCCACTGCTCCGCCTGCTTCGACGGTATCTTCCCGGCAGGTGTTCCGGCAGAAGCCGAAAAAGATTCCCCGCATAAGATCTAAAAGAAGAACGACAGCGGCGGAGATGTCCTGAGAGAAGGGACTTTCCGCTTCGGGAAGAACTTTATAAGGAGAGCAGTACGTGAAGATAGCAGTTTTTGTCAGTGGCGGCGGTACGAACCTGCAGGCGATCATTGATAAGATCAATTGCGGAGAGATCCGAAATGTCGAGATCTCGGAAGTCATCGCGAGTAACGAAAGTGCTTTTGCCATCGAAAGAGCCAAGAAGGCGGGGATCCCGAGCAAAGTCATCAGTAAGAAAGTTCTCGGCGATGATTATGACGATGCCACCCTCGATGAACTGAACCGTCTGGGCGTGGATCTGGTCGTTCTGGCCGGATTTCTCTCAATGCTCGGACCGAAGACGGTTGCGGCTTATGCAAACCGCATTATCAATATCCACCCGGCCCTGATCCCTTCGTTCTGCGGTAAGGGCATGTACGGCATACGCCCGCATGAGGCTGTCCTTGCCAAAGGCGTAAAAGTGTCCGGCGCGACGGTGCATTTCGTCAATGAGCAT
>CAJOLL010000157.1 GCA_905235455.1 uncultured Clostridia bacterium | reverse complement strand
ACCGGCCGCCATGACTACCTGCGCATCGTACCCGGGCATATCCCACGGTTCCGGTGCAACAAAAGAATCCACAGGCGAACAGCTTTGTACTTTTCTACAAAAGTTTATCATTTGTTGCTCATCCGGGAAAGCCACACTTTGCACAATATCACCGCGCATGTCAGAAGAAGCAGGCTCACAGCGGCATCCTGCCATCTCCAGAAGTTTCGCGGCAAATACCGCGCCCTTCATCGCTTCCGCCACAACATGTGGGGCCATGAAAAGTCCCTGGGCGATTTGGCGGTTAAACCCGAGACTCGGACCGACGTGACTGCCCAGTCCCGGCGCCGTAACTCTCTCGGCGACTCTCTCGACAAGTTCTTTTCGGCCGGCAACATATGCACCGGACGGGCAGATACCGCCGCCCGCATTCTTGATAAGAGAACCGGCGCAGAGATCTGCTCCCAGAGCACATGGTTCCTGCTTCTCGACAAATTCGCCGTAGCAGTTGTCTACAAATACGATGATATCTTCACGGATGTTCTTAACAAGATCGACTACCGCCTTGATATCCTCGGCGCGAAGGCATCTTCTGGAAGTATAGCCTTTAGATTTCTGAAGAAAAACGACTTTCGTCTCCGGCTTGATCGCGGAGGCTATGGCCTCCAGATCCGGCGAGCCGTCGTCTTTCAACTGTACTTCGTCGTACTTCATGCCGTAATCCAGAAGAGACCCCGTAAAGCCCTCTTCTTTCTTCTCAACGCCCAGCGCGGAAGCCAGCGTGTCGTAAGGGCGTCCCGTAACGGCAAGCATCTCTTCTCCCGGCTTTAAGATACCGAAAAGGCATGCCACAAGGATCTGAGTACCGCAGGTGACCTGAATACGCACATAAGCAGCTTCGGCTCCGAAGATCTCGGCATACATCTGCTCGATCTTCTCTCTGCCGATATCGTCATATCCGTAACCGGTCGTCGCACCGAGATGCGCTTCTGCAAAACGGACATTCCGAAATGCATTCAGCACACGGAGCTGATTATATTGACGCACTTCTTCGATCTCGGAAAAAACAGATGAAACGGTGGCCATCGCTTCATCTGCCATGTTGACCACCGTATCACTGATTCCAAACATTTCTTTGAATGGATCTTGATTCATCAGATACCATAAACCTCCTCAGGTTTTAAGATCCTGATTCCGGCTTCCTCAAACTTCTTGATAACCGGATCGAAGTTCTGTACACGGATCACCATGACCGCCTCATCCGACTTTCTTCCGACGAAACCGTAGATGTATTCCATCGACTCACCCGTCTCCGAGAACTTGGCAAGTGTTGCCTCGAGTGTTCCCGGCTTATCAGGAATGGCGATTGCAAGGACCGGCGTCATACTTACCGTAAATCCGGCTTCCGTCAGAACCATGACCGCCTCTTCCGGCTTGTCCAGGATCATGCGGAGAATACCGTAATCTGTTGAATCGGCCACATAAAGGGCACGGATATCGATGTTGGCCTTACCCATCGCCTTGGTTACTTCCGCAAGACGACCGAAAGAGTTTTCAAGAAAAACATTGATCTGTTTTACCAGCATAAGCGGATCCTCCAAAAATATAAGTTAATTATATTATAACCTAATTCATCTCGATCAGGAGAAAAAATCGCGTCCCAGCTCAAAAGCTTTCAGATTCATCGGGATCAGCTTGGCCTTCGAAGCAAAAGCTTCGTTGATTGCCTCGATCCAAAGTTCCTTCGGGAAATCCATACCGGCGGAAAGAGCGCCGACCATGACCATGTTGACGGCCTTGCTGCTGCCGCAGGAAAGGGCGGCGGAAAGAGCGTCAAATTCCACGATCTTCGCATTCCCGGAAGATGCTGCATCAAGAGAATCCTTGATGTTCTCCGGATAATCGGCATTGCCGAGAAGGACCGGAAGGCTCTTGATCCTCTGGGAATTTACAAGAAGCACACCATCTTTCTTCAGAAGGTTCGCCCAACGGACAGCCTCCACCTCTTCAAAAGACAGAACATAGTCAGCCATACCTTCTTCGATGATCGGAGAATAGACCTTCTCTCCCATTCTTACATATGTGATTACGGAACCGCCGCGCTGGCTCATGCCGTGCACTTCAGATACCTTGATATCCAGACCGAGCTTCATAGCCAGGATTCCGAGGAGCTTACCGGCGATCAAGGTTCCCTGTCCGCCGACGCCGGCGAGTACGATAGAAATATCCTTTGCCAT
>CAJOLL010000156.1 GCA_905235455.1 uncultured Clostridia bacterium | reverse complement strand
GTTGCCGGTATCTTTTTTGTTTCTGCTGTCATTAGAGTGTTTTTCCTCGAGCCGAAGGTTGATCTTCGTGTCGCATCGATCGGGCACTTCGAGTATGATGATGCTTTTCTGTCGGCATTTTTCAGCGACTATACCGAGTTGAAAAACCCGGATCTTCAGTGTGCGGATGTCGTTTCCGAAAACAGTGAAGGCGCGCAGACGGATTCTCTGGCAGTGCAGAAGGCGTCCGGTATGATGGCCGTCAAGCCGGATCTTCTGGTTTTCGACATGCCGAGTGCCCCGGTCTACGTCAACAGCGGGGATCTTCAGATCATGGACGAGGAATACGAGAAGATGAAGGCGACCTGGTCAGAAGAAGACCTGGCAAGGATCGAACCGTATGTATATTCCAAGGCGAGGTTTTACGAAGATTATGTACCGAATATGCCGGAGGAATATCAGGAGCAGATGGATCCTTTAGAGCCGCAGGATTATGAAGATCATGTCTACGGATTTATCATCCGTGACAAAGTCGATCAGCTGTCGCTCGGTTTTGATGTCCTGTGGCAAGAGGAAGATTCCGCGATCGTTGTCGGTGTCGGCGCGGGAAGCCTCGATTTGGACAAGGCGATCGATATGTGTGAGCTGATCCTTTCCAATATCGATATCATGAGAGATACATACGAGAAGACCTATCCGTACGCAAATACAGACGACTGAGGTGCTTATTCTTCTTTCAGAAGACGGATATCTTCTTCGGAGAGTGCATACATTTCTCCGGGAAGCTGGTCGTCTTTTAATTTCAACGTGCCGATACTTTCCCGATGCAAAAGCTCGACGGATCTTCCGGTCGCTGCAAGCATGCGTTTGACCTGATGGGTCTTTCCTTCGGTCAAAGTCAGTCGGCACTGTTTTCCAGGAAGAAGCTCCAGTTTTGCGCTTTTCAGTTTTTCCGGTGCATGTCCCTTTTCGCAGAGCGTCATACCTTTTTGGAAAAGCGCGACCTCTTTTTCGGTAAGATCATCTCCGGTATAGGTCACCAGATAGACCTTTTCGCGATGCCATTTCGGACTTGTGAGCCGATGAGAAAGCTCACCGTCGTTCGTAAGAAGCAGGACGCCGGTCGTATGGTAATCCAGTCTTCCGACAGGGGAGATCTTTTTGGTCTTAAGCTGTGAAGGGAGAAGGTCGCCGACGCAGGGGAGACGGTCATCGCTCATGGCAGTCAGATACCCGTCGGGCTTATTCAGACAGAAGTACAGATACTCGCTGCCTTTGACTTCTTCGCCGTCCAAAGTGATGCGGAAACTCATTTCTTCCGTAACCGAATACCCCGGATCACGGATGACTTCACCATCGATCATGACGCGGCCTTTGCGAAGAAATTCTTTGACTTCGGATCTGGTTCCATATCCCGAATTTGCCAGCAATTTGTCTAATCTCATGGACGTATTATAACAAAAATGCCACATTTTCGCGCGTGAAAAACGCTTTTGCGCGTGGTATAATACAAATGTAAGTTTCAAAATGGGGGTAAGTATGGCCGCAAGTATCATCAATATCAAAGAAGGCATGCCGAAGGTGGATGTCGCCACCCGTAAATTACGGTTGGAGCTCAATACTCTGCGTCGTGTCGGTGTCAGCCAGGTGAAGATCATTCACGGTTATGGTTCGACGGGAAAGGGAGGTCTCATCAAAACAGCCACCCATGAGATATTGCGTACTATGCAGAACGAAGGCAGGATCAAGGCCTTCTGTCCCGGTGAGCAGTTCGGTCCTTTTGAGACCCTCGGCAGATCCATGGTCGAAAAATGTCCTGCTTTCCGTAATGACCCCGACTGGGCAAAAGCCAATGACGGAGTCACACTGGTGCTTCTCCGATGAAAATTTCCTGGAGTGATTTTGTAGAACAGTGCAATACCTGCGAAGCATGTCCGCTTGCTAAGACGAGAAAGAATGTCGTCATCTACCGCGGCAGTGCCGTTGCGCCCATTATGTTCGTCGGAGAAGGTCCGGGTGCAACGGAGGATGAGCAGGGACTTCCTTTTGTCGGACAGGCGGGGAGACTTCTGCAACTCCTTTTAGATGCCCAGGGATTCTCGCCGAAAGATTTCCATATCGCGAATGTCGTGAAGTGCCGTCCGCCGGAAAACAGAGTCCCGACAGATGCGGAGGCAGCCGCCTGTAAGAAGCTTTTGGGCACGCAGATCCTGCTTTGTAAACCGAAGATCATCGTCCTTCTCGGGAAGACCGCCTACACACTCTTTACAGGAGATAAGAACGCGAAGATGACGCAGATCCGAGGTGCTTTTATAGAGAAAAACGGATATCTGATCCTGCCGACTTTCCATCCGGCCTATA
>CAJOLL010000155.1 GCA_905235455.1 uncultured Clostridia bacterium | reverse complement strand
ATGTGATTCATCTGCTTCCTGAACCCGAGAGAGCATTGCATGAGTTGGTGCGTGTGGTTAAGCCGGGCGGCAAGATCATTATTCCGACCTATATCAATATTCCTACAAGAAGTTTTTTGAAGAAAAGGGATACAAAGATGTCCAATATTGTGTGGTAGACGGACGTATGCCATGCGCTATTGCTGTGATTACAAAGGATAATTTTCCTGAGGCCAGAGACTAACGTCGGCGCTAAGCGCGTGCCACTGGCACGCAGCGCCTTCTCGTCAATACATTCGACGGACTACCCGAGTTTCTTTCTCACAAGCCGCTTATATACGGTCTTTTGCAGCATACTGTTGATCGGAGAGGATAAAACGATCGCTAAGATAATGTATATCCACAAAAACCTTATACTGATGATGCGGAAAAGAATATTTGCTAAAAGTATGGTTGCAACGCTGTACCCGACCTGCAGTCCGACATTCGCTTTTCCAAGATCCCTCAGGATATCCACGCCATCGGAAGAATGCGGCGCATTTTCTATAAAGTCTGCTGCCCCTTTCACACCGGAACAGCTTCTGAAATCATCGCAGCATTCCTGCGCCGAGTTCCCGTATGACTCCATATTCAGTATTGTCTTTACCGCATTCTTTATCCCTGCGACCGAATCATCTTTAAGATCGATTCCTGCGCCGATTTCGCGAACTCTTCTTGCGACCGCTTCCTGTTCGTTCGTCTGGGCATATAAAACCATCGGCGTCGCCATATAGAGGCTTTCCGACACACTGTTCATGCCGCAATGCGTAATGAATGCATCCGCGCGGGAAAGAACATCCAGCTGATCAACGTAAGGTTCGACTTTTATATTATCCGACAGTTTCCCAAGTTCTCCGATATCCACAGAATTTCCGCATGATATGAGTACATTGATGTTTTCATCCTTAAATGCTTCGATACATTTTTTGTAAAAATCGGGTCGATCGTTGATAACAGTTCCAAGCGATATGTAAAGAAGCGGTGTCTTATGATCCTTATCCGGTTTAGTGTCGGTAAGAAGTGAGGGACCCACAAAGGTGTAATGGTCGGAAAAGCTCTCGGAATAAGGCTGGAATTTCTTTGAAGTATATACGATCGAATCCGTTTGATTATCGCTCTGCACAAGGGCGAGCACACCATTTATCTTATAGCCGAGCGGCTTAAGTTTATTAAGTTCCTTCGAAACCCTCGGCATTCCGAAGATAAGACCGGCAATCTCCGCAGGCGAATTCTTCATATAGGTCGAAGACATCCGGTTAAAAGCAAATGTACTCGTAGACACGACCATCGGAACATCATATTTCCAGGCATTAAGTTTCCCCCAGAAGCACACCGAATCCGTATATACAACATCCGGCCCCCACGAAGTAAATTCACCGTGCAGGAACTCGTCCATTGCGACTGTGATCCTGATATCCTGAATTGTCATTTCAGTAGTGGAGACCTTTTTTAAGTTCTCTTCTTCCTTCGTGCTCAGTTCCGGAAGATATTTATCACAGTTCACGAATACGGCTCCGGTACGCTCTATCTTTTCTTTAAATTCGCCGAAAGAATAAAAGCGCACATCATCACCGCGTCCGACTAGTTCCCTGACTACCGCCAGCATGGGGTTTGTGTGACCATGCGCGGGGATACAGAATACCGCTACTTTTTTCATCACCTAGTCCTCTCTATTCTCCGAAAAAGCCAGGTTGAACAGTTCAGTGAAAGCTCCCTTAGGCGGGATTGCGATCCCCTGTTTTTCATCGCCAAGCACCAGCAGAGTATCACCGGGTTTTATTCCAAAAATATCCCTAGCCTGCTTCGGAATAACTATCTGACCCTTTTCTCCCACAGTTGCCGTCCATGCATATTTTCCTTCCGGTCCGTTCATTGTCTTCATCCTTTCTGTGTGATAAGTATGATTTGTATAACTTATCATACTCATAGTGAATCCCTTTGTCAAGAGAATTACATGAGTTTTCTTGCTTTTTTTCCATAATTGGAGTACAATTTCGTTGGTTAGCGATGACTAACCAATGCTGTACCGGAAGGAAGAAAGCAGCATTACCACAATCTTTATGCTTTTGGACGAACCTACCGGCAATCTAGACAGCCTCAACGAGGCGATTATACTCCGGTCACTTAAGGAAGAGGCAAAAGACAAGACAGTCATACTTGTTTCTCATCGAAGATCCACCGTTCGCATTGCAGATGAAATAATCGAAATGAAAGAAGGGGAGCGGGAAAACATGATCAAAACAACAATGAAGATCGACGGTATGATGTGCGGGATGTGCGAGGCGCACGTATGTCGTAAGGCGGTTCCCTCTGCAAAGAAAGTCACCGCTTCAAGAAGCAAAAAGGAAGCCTCCTTCCTGACAGAGGGGGCTGTGAATAACGATAGTTTGAAAGCTTCCATCGATGCGACCGGCTATACATGTCTGGACATTACATCGACTACTTATGAAAAGAAAGGTTTATTCGGACGAAAATGAAAACGGTGATCTGGGGACTCCTGATTCCCTTTATTGGCACGGCGGGCGGTGCTGCCTGCGTGTTCTTTTTGAAAAAAGATTTAAGAGCCGGCGTGCAGCGGGCTTTGACCGGGTTCGCGGCAGGCGTCATGGTTGCGGCATCTATCTGGAGTTTGATCGTTCCCGCGATCGAACAATCAGCGGAGAAGGAAAGATTGGCGTTCCTCCCGGCTTTTATCGGCTTCTGGCTGGGGATTCTTTTCCTTCTCCTGCTGGATCACATCAT
>CAJOLL010000154.1 GCA_905235455.1 uncultured Clostridia bacterium | reverse complement strand
CTCTATTTTTTCATCCAATGAGATAGATCTTCTTGCCATGCCACTCTCCTTAACTGTTTGCCGCCTCAATCGCTTCTATTTCCACCCTTGCGAGATCTGAGCTTATCGCTCTTGCCTGCTTATGTATGCTGTCGGCAGTCATGTCAAATGCATTCAGAATCGCCTTCTGTGTAGCGGTCACTGCATAGTCAAGATTATACCCGTTATCTGCCCCTTTCAACAGTTCGATTTTCTCAAGTTCCTTTATCGCAGCCGGGACTGTCATATAATTCTGCTTCTTATCCATACGTCCCACTTCATCTTTCAGCAGTCTATAAATACGACTCCGGATACAAATCCGATAAATATCTTTGTGTCAATGGACTCATTGGAATAAACACGTTCACTCTTTGCACCGAGATATGACTTGTCCCCACGAAACGTCTTCTCTGATGCATCCCGGCTTTTGTACAGATCCAACGCTTCCCTGGCAGTCATTTTCTCAGATGTCACTATTGCAAAGTACCCGCAAAGCCTTATGTCCCTGTTTATCACACCCGTCTTTTCCGCGCCGGTCATAAACTTCTCGTCCGGCTGTCCTTCATGCCAAAATACCAGGTCGAAGTACTTCTTGTAATCACCGCCCGGATGGATCGGTTCGCCCATGCATTCCTTCAGCTTCTTCCCCATGCGGTCAATCTTGTTTTCGAAGCATTCCCGTTCTGCTGCCTTCTTCCCATCGTCATAGAAAATATGAAAATACCGCTCTTCTTTGTCCGTGGCATAAAGCTTATGCTTCACGGTCGTACCGCTGACTTTATAAGATCTTATGCTGTTCTTTCGGTCATTTTCAAATGTTCCCTGCACTTCAAGAATCAGCTCGCTTACAAGATCCTTCCTGCCTTTTACCATGATTACAAAATTATATCCGTTTTCATCCATGAACTCGATATTCTCTTTACAAAAATATCCGCGGTCAAGTATGAATCCGACATGTTCGTAGCCATATCCCTTTGCTTTCTTTAACGTAAACTGTAGCTGAGATATATCTACGATACTTCCAGGATACGATTCATAGAACAGCGGCTCCCGGTTATTCGTATCATAAGCTATAGAGTAGTTGAATATCTCTGTTTCCAGCCCCTCCTTGGCATGTCCCAACTCTACAATGTCAATATCTCCCGCCTCATTGATCTTATTCGTTGAATCATAGGAGATGTAAATCTTCTCTCTGTGATCTCTCTTTGAGTTCCATTCATTTAAGAATTGTATCCTCTGATCAACAGTCACGTCCCGCAGAAAATCAGATACCTTCGAGTCACTATAAATCCGCATATCGTTTGTAAAAAGCGCATGATTATAGGCATAGTCAGGATAATACTGTCCTGCATTGTCCTCTGTAATGATCGAATATGCTGCAAGATCCAGAAACAATCCTGCATCTCGGCCTATGATCCTTGCAATAATCTCATCGAGATGATAATCCGATATAATCTTCCGGATTACGATATACGCTCCCACATGGAGGCATCCGCTCCTGAACCGACTGTCTTTCTCTGTCGGTAATAACTCCCTTGGAAAGAACTTCAGGAATTTCTCGTTGGGATAAATGAAATCCGGCTGTTCAGGATCTCTCTTTCCTATACAGGTTCTTTGCGGTTCAGTGTACTTCTTTTTCTTGTTGTACACTCTTGCGTACTCATAGTAAAGATAGGTGGTTCCACCAATGGTTTTGGGACTGATCTTTCCTCCGGTATCCGGTATCTTGACTCTGCAACTTAGGTACATCTGCGCCTCCTTTTTGAGGGTTAATTACTCCTCTATTATTCTATCGCAAATGTCCTGAAGATGCAAGTAAAATCGCCAAATGATGCTGTAAATTATACTTCCATACAAAATCTCAAAAATCGTTTAATGGTCGCATAAAAATCAAGTCATTCCGGCTCGTTTTCGATGGAAACGGGCCTTTATTCTTGTGTTTTCATAGCATAATATTACTAAATATAGTTGCATAATTACAAGATATGGTGTATTATAGATATATACGTTCAAATAAGTTGTGTAAATTCAAAGGGGGGATATACTCATGGGCAAAAGACGACCCACCTGGGATTACCGGCATTACCTTCGATATCTCAAGGAAGGCCGCGGGCAGGGTGCTGGCAGTGATTACAAACCCTGGATCTATATCCATGACTTTCCTTCCCGCGGTGTATCCGCGCGTATCCCGGGCAGGACAACAGGACGTATCCACCACCTGCTGTCCAGGAATGAAGAATACTATTTCTACCTTCTCGATGCAGACCCGGATGTCCTCGACATTCGCGAACAGTTCCCGCTGCGCCTTACCGAAACCATGGAGATCGCCCGCAAGTTGAACATAAAGCATCCATGGAAAGGCGATTTCCCTTTCGTCATGACAACAGATTTCCTGATCACCAGGAAGGATGGGCTGCACGCCAGGACTATCAAGTGTTCCGCGGAGCTGGATAAGCCCAGGATCATTGAAAAGTTTTCCGTTGAACAAGCCTATTGGGCTTCTCATGGCGTCGGCTGGAAGATCATCACGGAAAAACAGATCTGCCGGGACCGGGCTTTGAACTGTCAGTGGCTTTATTCCGGTGAGGCACCTGAAAACCTCATTCCCGATCATGACATCCGCCAGGAAGCACAGGTTTCCCTCCTGGGGCAGGTCGATGAAGACGGCCGCCTCCCGGCCAGCCGTATCGAACCTTTTGAAAGCGCCTCCCGGCTTCCGC
>CAJOLL010000153.1 GCA_905235455.1 uncultured Clostridia bacterium | reverse complement strand
ATTATAGGAGGTACACAATCAATGATGAAAATCAAAAAAGGCGATACCGTTCGCGTGATCGCCGGAAAAGATAAAGACAAAGAGGGCAGAGTCCTTGGTGTCAAGGACGGCAAGGTGCTGGTAGAAGGCTGCGGCATGGTGACCAAGCATCAGAAGCCCGGCGCGGGAAATCCCCAGGGCGGTATCGTGAACAGAGAATCCTATATCGACATTTCGAATGTTATGTACCTGCATAATGGAAAGCCGACCCGTATCGGATTCAAGATGGATGGCGATAAGAAGGTTCGCGTGGCTAAGGTCAACGGCGACATCATCGGCTGATAGAGAATGGAGGTCGAATACAGGTGAGCAGATTAAAAGAGGTATATCAGAATGAGATCGTGGATGCCATGATCAAGAAGTTCGGTTACAAGAACATCATGGAAGTCCCGAAACTCGATAAAGTCGTCGTCAACATGGGCGTCGGCGAAGCAAAAGAAAACGCAAAATTGCTTGAGTCAGCCGTCAAGGATATGGAGATCATCACCGGTCAGAAGGCCGTGATCACCAAGGCGAAGAAGTCAGTCGCTAACTTCAAGATCCGTGAAGGCATGAGCATCGGCTGCAAGACCACACTGCGCGGCGAGAGAATGTATGAGTTTGTTGACCGTCTGATCAACCTTTCTCTTCCCCGTGTACGTGACTTCCGCGGCGTCAACCCCAACGCGTTTGACGGCAGAGGAAATTACGCGCTCGGTATCAAAGAGCAGCTGATCTTCCCGGAGATCGAGTACGACAAGGTAGATAAGGTCAGAGGTATGGACGTAATCTTCGTTACGACTGCCAAGACCGATGAAGAAGCACGTGAATTGCTGCGGCTGTTCAATATGCCGTTCGCGAAATAACAGGAGGGATATTTCATGGCAAAGACAGCAATGAAACTGAAACAGCAGCGCAAACCGAAGTACTCTACAAGAGCCTACACACGCTGCAATATCTGCGGCCGTCCGCACGCTGTGCTGAGAAAATACGGAATCTGCAGAATCTGCTTCCGTGAACTTGCTTACAAGGGACAGATCCCGGGCGTGAAGAAAGCAAGCTGGTAATAAAGTGCAATAAGCATTTAAAGTTTTAAAAGTACATGTCAAGTCTTTAGAAGGAGGATACTAACATGACTGCTACAAATGATCCTATTGCGGATATGCTCACAAGAATCCGTAATGCAAATACTGCAAAACATGATACTGTTGATGTTCCGGCATCCAAGATGAAAATTGCCATTGCCAATATCCTTGTAGATGAGGGCTACATTGCGAAGTATGACCTGATCGATCAGGGTTCCTTCAAGGTAATGCGCATTACTCTGAAATACGGAAAAGATAAAAACGAGAAGATCATCAGCGGCCTGAAGAGAATCTCCAAGCCCGGTCTTCGTGTGTATGCCGGCAAAGAGGATATGCCAAAAGTCCTGGGCGGTCTTGGTATCGCTATCGTATCAACGAATCAGGGCGTGATTACCGACAAGCAGGCCAGAAAACTCGGCGTAGGCGGAGAGGTTCTTGCATACATCTGGTAATCAGACGCAATACTGAAAACAGAGAAGCGAAAGGCGCTTCTCCGAAAATCTAAGTGAGGAGGAATATGGCATGTCACGTATAGGTAGAATGCCGATCGCGGTACCCGCAGGCGTTACCGTAGAAATAAAGGAAAATAATGAAGTTACCGTGAAAGGACCCAAAGGAACACTCACCAGAGTGCTTGTTCCGGAGATGGAGATCAAGCAGGAAGACGGTCAGATCATCGTATCCAGACCGAACGACCTGAAGAGAATGAAATCCCTTCACGGCCTTACCAGAACACTGATTCATAACATGATCGTCGGTGTTACAGAAGGGTATACAAAGGTTCTTGAAGTAAACGGCGTTGGCTACAGAGCAGCGAAGGACGGAAAGAAGCTCAATCTTACACTTGGCTACTCTCATCCGGTTGAGATGACCGATCCGGAAGGTATCGAGACAAAGGTCGAGGGAAACAACAAGATCATCGTTACCGGTATCGATAAGGAAAAAGTCGGACAGTATGCGGCCGAGATCAGAGAAAAGAGAAAACCGGAACCCTATAAGGGCAAAGGCATTAAGTACGCGGACGAAGTAATCCGCCGCAAAGTCGGTAAGACCGGTAAGAAATAAGTAAGGAGAGTGTGAAGATGGTAAGCAAGGTATCCAGAACGGAAGTTCGTTTACAGAAGCACAGAAGAATGCGCAGCCGGATCAGCGGCACACCCGAAAGACCGCGCCTGGCCGTATTCAGAAGTAATAATCATATGTATGCTCAGATCATTGATGATACTACCGGAAAAACTCTGGTAGCTGCGAACACCCTTCAGAAGGACGTGAAAGCAGATCTGGAAAAGACCAACAACGTAGACGCAGCAGCGCATCTTGGAACAGTTATTGCAAAAAGAGCACTCGATAAAGGCATCGATACGGTGGTTTTTGAC
>CAJOLL010000152.1 GCA_905235455.1 uncultured Clostridia bacterium | reverse complement strand
GATTCTTCTGAACCCGCCACGGAATCCGAAGAAGTGGCAACCGTCGCAGCTGTTATTGATGTCGCAGCCTCCTGCCCATCCGACCGGGAGGTCAGGGTCTTAACAAGGAAATATATGCCGAATCCGATCACAAGGAGAACAAGGATGATCGTAACGATGATTATAATGGCAGCCCGACGTCTTCTGGCCTCGATCTGTTTTCTTCTTTCAGGGCTGACCGGAGTGCGGCGGACCTGGGGAACATGCTCTTCCTTATCGGTTTTCTCATCAGCATCCGGTTTTTCGTATCTCATTTGAGAACCGGGCCTTACGGAAGCTGCCGGACGGAGCTGTTCAGAATGAGAGGCGGCGGCTCGTGAAGAAGGAACCCTGCGGATCTCATTCATCAGACTTTGGATATCTACTGCTTCGTTTTCACTTGCATGATCCGGCTGATTCATGAAGTCATGAAGATCCGGAACTCCTTTTTGAAGTGGTTTATCATTCTGCCGCTTCGGCTTATTCTCGTCTGAAACGTTCATATCTGTTCCTCACACACATATTTCAGTGTGATTGTATCACACGGTATATGTAAACTAATTTACATCTTTGCGTATCCTTTATTACAGAACGCCACATTTCAGTTACTTCTCCTAAACAGCAGTTTTTATAAAATTGTTTTGAATTCTTTAGATTTATCGTATAAAATGAACAGTAATTAGTTTAAGGAGTGCATCGTGAACACGAAAAACGCATTAGTGATCGGACTTGGCATTTCCGGCTGCACGGCCGCAAGGCTTTTAGCAGAATCCGGATATACCGTCACGTGCTTCGAGGGGGAATCACACATCGGTGGTGCCCTTTTTGAAGAAGAACGTCCCAACGGGATCCGAGTCCAGACCTGCGGTCCTCACATTTTTCACACAGACAATGAAAATGCTTATAACTTTATCAAGCGGTTCGGAGCTTTCTTTCCGTACCGGCATCGTGTCGTTGTGTCGATCAATAACCAGATGATTCCCCTTCCGCTCAATGCACATTCGCTCGAGATGCTTTTCGGTGTGAAACAGTCCGAATCGCTTTTGTCCAGACTATCCTCTGCTTTTCCGGACGAAAAACGTGTCTCCGTCGATCAGCTGATAGCATCTTCGGATACCAAGCTCAATGACCTCGGAAGATTTATGATCGAGAACATTCTGACCCTGGATATCAACCGCAAGAACGGCAGTTCTTTTATTCCTGCCGATGATTCATACACGAATGATGCTTATGTGGATATCGGATCGGACGATTGTTATTACACGGAAAGTATTCAGTCCATGCCGATGCAGGGCTTCATGTCGATCATGGAACGTATGATCGACCACCCGGC
Organism: uncultured Clostridia bacterium; assembly: GCA_905235455.1. Taxonomy (GTDB): domain Bacteria; phylum Bacillota; class Clostridia; order Saccharofermentanales; family Saccharofermentanaceae; genus Scatonaster. Next base: position 1,146 of record CAJOLL010000152.1, on the reverse strand, counting down.
AATCACGTCTTATCTGGATATCAATGCACTCTCCCGTGTCTCCATTCACCAGGACGGATCCACGGTGCTTTTGGACGGTATTCCCTTCAAAGGACCGGTTATCTATACTCCCTCCCTGGATAAGCTGTTCGGATTCTGTTACGGAGCACTTCCTTATCGCAACAGCCGCACATCTTTTGTCGATCTGGATATCGATTTTCAAAATGAGTGCGCGGTCATTCTGACTCCCAAGGCCAAAGACTGCATACGCGTTTCTGAATGCAAGTACATGACACTCCAAGGGGTCGAGGGCCATACGAGCCTCTGCATGGAAGAACCGTTCACCTCTGCTTCCAGAGGTCTTTCAGAGCCGTTCGAGCCGGTCCGTTCCTCCGAAAGCCTTGCGCTTTACGCAAAGTATGCCGATCTTGCAAAAAAATGCCCTTCTGTCCGGCTTCTCGGAAGAATGGCATGTTATCGTAATTATTCGATTTCGGAGAGCATCGAGCAGGCGATCGAAGTCGTCTCTTCACTTTAATCTCTTTTATTCTTCATCCGATTCACGCGTATAGACCGAAACCGGGATGTCCGTCGGATTCTGCATCTCTACACGGTAATAGATACGTTCATCGCACTTCACATTTACCTTGAGGCGAACGGAACCCGTTGATTCGATCTCGGAAAGATCCAGATATGCCGAAAGGTCAGATGAGGTAAGATCGTCCATATCGCTCTTTCTGCCGATCAGACGGACTTTAACGCTCTCCGTCGGATACTTTACGGCCAGATTCTTTTCCTTAAGAACGGCATCGTTCTCATACTGAAGCTGAAGAGAGAATGCCTTTTCGGTCACAGGGTTGGTCGTGACCTGAATATACATCCAGAGCATAAGAGAGAAGGCAAAAGAAACCAAGAGCAAAAGCGCATTTCTGGACTTTTTTCCTTTCTTTGTGTTCTGCTTCTTACGGGCAACAACCGGCATCGCTTCTTCTTCACGTTCCCTGTCATATCCATCCGAAGACGCGGCAACAGAAAAGGCCGTGACCGGCTCAGAAGCCGAAGATACGGCGTTTGCCTTTTTACTGTTCTTTTTGCCATGTTTCTTGCTTCTGATCGCCAGCTTACTCGTGCCGGGAGTAAGACCCAGCAGATAAAGCAGGTTCTTAC
>CAJOLL010000151.1 GCA_905235455.1 uncultured Clostridia bacterium | reverse complement strand
GTTCAGCGTTCTTGTTCTTTATTTCATATGACATTGTCACTCCTCCTTAATTTGTCTGTCCGCGCTTTGGCGGTTTAATATTTTCTGGCTTCTTGCGCTTCGGGGGTTTTATATCGACCGGGGTTTCTTTTGCCGGCCGCTTTGGCGGTTTCCCGGGTGTCGGCAAATTCCCATACTCCGGCTCCGCTTTTCTTGCCGCTCTGTATTTCTCCAGAGAGGCCCGGATCTCGCTTGCCTTCTTTCCGCTTTCCAGAAGTCCTTCCACGTACCGGCACTCGTCATCGTTCTGAAGAGTTTCCCGGATAGCGGTCAGGTTCGGGTCAGTAGTAAAGGTCAGAATGTTGTGTCCGGATCCCATTACGGAAATACCGACAGACGCGTCTCGGGTCATCAGCACACCATTTCCGCGCTTTGCATCGAGAACGAGTCTCTTAAGCGGCTCCGGTAACGCGAGCATCTGATCGGTATAGTTCAGATCCTCGTTTCTCATGCCAAGCAATATACGTGTCTCTGACTGAGTCACCATTGTTGCACCACGTTTCGTCCGGGACAGGTCTGCAAGTTCCTGTGTAGCTATTACGAGCGAACCGCCGCGTCCTCGGATTGTCTTCGCCCATTCAACCACAACTTCTGCGGAGCTTTCGTTTTCAAGCAATAGCCAGATTTCGTCAACAATGAGCATCTTGAATACACTTCTATCCTCTTCCATGTAGGATTGGATAAGTTCAGTTGTAACAAACATAGCCAGTGTTTTTGTGCTTGCCGAGAGTCCGGAAAGATCGAATACGGTAACGCCCTTAGTGAGATCAATATTCGTCGGAGCATTGAAGAATGTTAGAGAACCTTCTGTGTATACATGCATGACAGTTGCAAGATCAGAAGCTGCCTTGTCATGTGCTGCATACTCGTCAACAGTCTTTACAAGATCTCCAAGGATCGGCATTTTCTTCTTGATACCCTTCTCCTTATCCACCCAGAGCGAGTCATTTTCCTGAGTGATACCGAATCTCTTATATGTCTCGATCGTACACTTATCCAGAATCTGTTGTTCAACGGCGCTCATGTCCGGTTTCTTGAACATGACAAAAGCCTTGATACTCTCTACTTTCTTATAGAGCAGCGAGCTGTCCTGGTATTCATCCTTCAGGTGTGGGTAAATCTCCATAATATTGATCGTATTACCCGAGGTTGAATTGATACGGATCATGTTGCCGCCAAGCGCCTTTGTGAACCCGTCGAACTCTGTGCCTTTAATCGGTGCTATTATGAAGATCTCACGGCCTATAAGGCGGTTCCTTAATGCTATAAGCATGATGGTAAAGGTCTTGCCCTTGCCTGAAGATCCCATGATCGCCGCGTTTCCATTATCATGATGACTGGTATCAAAAGTATTCAGGAATACCGGCGAACCGTTACTGTTTCCAAGATATACCCCGTCGGTATCGGAGATCGATGTCGACGCGAACGGAAACATGGCCGCGAGTGTGGAAGACGGTACATTCTGGCGCATCTTCTTCCAAAGCACCTGCGGTACCTGATTTCCGAGCCTGGTTGCCAGGTATGCTTCCTTTTCCAGGAACCGGCACGGCACAATGCGGATGCTCTGTTCAGTCATTCGCCTTATAAGGTTATCTTCCAAGGCATACAGCCTTGAAATACGGTTCGCGTGAAGAGATATCATGATCCCCATATAGTACGGACGATCATTGTTCTCAATACAGTTCTTCAGGTAGCTTGCCGCCTCATATACGGAAGTAATCTCTGTCTTAAGCTGCGACTCACGTTCCTGAGCATTGACCAATTTCCTTGAAAGGTTTGACACAGTATTGAGCTTTCCGATATATGCCGTATCCGTAATCTCCTGATAGAACAGGTGGTAGTCTATGCCCTGCATCTGAAGCTGCTGCGCGATCCAGCCGGGTGTCACTCCGCTTATAGGGTATGTATTCTGCGCTATATAGTAGAAGGAATAATATGTATCCCCGGCAACAATATATCTCGGACTGGCCGAGTCATCAAAGCCCATCGGTGCTAGGAAGTAGGAAAGCGGTATCTCTTCCCTTGTGACCGACTTATCGTAGATATGGAAGGTCTTTTCGACCTTGTCGGCACGTTCGTCATATGCCTTTGATTTAAGGGACGCGAGCACCGGGTTATAGACTTCGAACAGCAGTTTCGAGTTGTCTCTTCTATACTGTGCTGTGCTCACCGTCTTTTCCGAGTTGTCGTTCATGGAATACTGGTTCATGAACCGTGCAAAATCCTGAGAGCATTGACGAAGTGCATTCAAGCGCTCCTGCTCCGTCTTGTAGATCTGATCCAGCGCGTCGGAACTAAAAACTACATAGAATTTCTGGTTCACTGTCCCGTACCCGATACCAGATCTGCAGAGGCTGTAATAATCCTCGTACTCCTTCTTCAATCCCTTATTTTTCGGTAGGTTCTCATAGGTCCGGACAAAATCGATATACTCATACGGGTTCGCCGACATCGTATACGATACTATCTGACCCTTGACCGGCATCGATCTCAGTTT
>CAJOLL010000150.1 GCA_905235455.1 uncultured Clostridia bacterium | reverse complement strand
AAGGTCGGCGTACGGACGGATCGCCGCCATATCACCGCTGAAAGAAGGCATATTGATCGCAGCAACGAGTTCGCCGCGAAGAGCCTTTGCCACGAGAGATGTAACCGCAGAACCTACGTTGTGGTTTGCTTCCTGTGTAGATGCGCCGAGGTGAGGTGTAACTACACAGTTTGGAAGAGTAAGGAGCGGGTTCTGGTACTGCTGCTCGCCCGGTGCCTTATCGTAGGAAGGCTCCTTATCGAATACATCAATCGCAGCCGCTGCAACCTGGCCGGACTTCAGAGCATCATAGAGAGCAGCCTCATTTACGAGACCACCGCGGGCAGCGTTTACGATACGTACGCCCTTCTTGCACTTGGCAAGTTCTTCCGCGCCGACCATGCCGACGGTTTCCTTATTCTTCGGTGTGTGGAATGTGATGAGATCCGCAACAGTGAGAAGATCTTCGAGCTTTGCGCAGCGCTTAACGCCGACTGTGTCGAACTTCTCTTGTGTGATATACGGGTCATAAGCAACAACTGTCATACCGATTCCCTTGAGTTTTCTGGCTACGATGGAACCGATACGGCCGAGTCCGATGATACCTGCGGTCTTGCCCTCGAGCTCGTTACCGATCATCTGGGCACGGCGGAAATCGTCGTTATGAGCTGCCTCGTTTGCGTGACAGAGGTTTCTGAAAATAGAGAAGGCATGAGCGACCGCGAGCTCACCGGCGGCCATGATGTTGGCTTCCGGAGTATTTACCGCAATGATGCCCTTCTCTGTGCATGCAGCAACGTCAATGTTGTCGATACCGTTACCGGCACGGCCGACGACCTTAAGATTCTTCGCATTAGCGAGAAGATCTTTATTTACCTGAGTAACGGAACGGACGATGAGAGCATCGTAATCGCCGATGAAACCCTTAATCTCATCCTGGGAGCAGCCCAGTCTCTCATCCACTTCAAAACCTTCGTCCTTCAAATACTGGATAGCATCTGCCGCAATCTTCTCTGCCACTAAAATCTTCATTTTGTGTTCCTCCCTATATACTAACGCGCGAATAGCGCCCCTTATTCCTATTACTTATGCGTTCTGCGCCTTGAGCTCAGCAATTACTTCGTCGAGATCCTTGAGCATGGCCTTGATCTCATCAATGGTCGTATCAGCCATATGTGCGATACGGAATGTGGTTTCCTTAAGAGCACCGTAACCGCCGGAGAGGAGATATCCTCTTTCGCCCATCTTTTTGTTGATCTCCGGGAACGGGATGCCCAGAGTATTCTTGATACAAGTGACTGTCACGGACAGGTTATCCGGATCGGAATAAAGCTCCGCGTTCTTTCTTGCCCAGTCACGGACGAGTTCCGCCATCTCGCAGTGTCTCTTATAACGGTTCTCGACCCCTTCTTCGAGGATGCAGTCGAGCTGATAGTCCAGAGCAAACATGTGCGCCTCTGACGGCGTGGACGGATACTGGAACGGCTTCTCTTTAACGAACTTGGCAAGTTCGACATAGTCGAAGTAAAGGCCTCTGTTCGGAATGGTCTTTGCCTTTTCGAGCGCACGGTCGGAAACCGAAGCGATCGCCATTCCCGGAGGAAGTCCCAGACACTTCTGTGTGGAAGTGATGCAGACATCGATCCCCCACTCGTCTACCGGAATGAAGTCACCGCCCATGGAACTTACGGTATCCACGCAGAGGATGACATCCGGATACTTTGCCTTGAGAACTTCAGAGATTCTGCCTACAGGATTGTGGACACCTGTGGAAGTCTCGTTGTGTGTGATGGTGATCATGTCGTACTCGCCTGTGGAGAGTGCCTCATCAACCATCTCCGGTGTCGTGATCTGTCCTAATTCGGAACGGAAAATATCTGCCGGAACACCATTAGAGGTCGCCATCTTATACCAGCGCTCACCAAATGCTCCGATGGAGAAGATCGCTGCTTTTTTCGCAGTGAAACATCGTACGGCGCCTTCCATCAGACCGCTTCCTGATGAGGTGGAAAGAATGATAGTGTTCTTCGTACCCATGACCTTCTGCAGTTTCTCGGAAATCCCCTGCTGCAGAGCAGATGCATCTTTGGTACGGTGGCCGATCATCGGCGTAGCCATCTTTTCCAGAACTTCATCGCGGACTTCAACCGGACCCGGAATGAAAAGCTTCTTGTGCGTACTCATGATAATCCCTCCATGTAAATCCAATATTACATAATTACATACCGTACTATTGTAGTCGCAATTCATCTATTTTTCTAGTCAAAAAGCACCGTCATTTCGATTTTCGGCAAATTATCAAAAAATGCACTCTTCAACGGCACTTTGCACACAAAATGACAGTTAGAAGCGACAAATGATTTTTATTCAGCTCTTTTCTTCGCGAAAAGCACTCGTCCCCGCTCTTTTTTCCTTCGCTTACAGAAGGATGCCAAATCATAACAAAAAGAAGCCGCTTCCCGAAGGAGCGGCTCCCTTATGAATCCTGTTAAAAGATCTCAGACTGATTATGCTGCCGGACAGACGATTATGCTGTCGACAGACTGATTATGCTGCCGGGGTCGACGAAGCTGTCGAATTGATCACTGCTGCCGGACAGACGATTATGCTGTCGGAGTCGACGAAGCTGTCGAATTGATCACTGCGGCCGGCGGGAGCTTGACCTGAGCGCCGTCTGTCGGCTTGAAGGAAGCATCCAGTCCGTTATAGGTCAAGATCGTCGTTACACGAGGATCAGACTCAG
>CAJOLL010000149.1 GCA_905235455.1 uncultured Clostridia bacterium | reverse complement strand
TCGGAAAGATGCCGGATCTGATCCTTGCCGACGGTGGGCTCGGTCAGGTGCATGCCATCTACGAGGTGCTTTCCGAGCTGGAACTTGCCGATAAGGTGCAGCTCGCGGGCATGGTCAAGGATCGCCGGCACAGGACGCACGGGCTGGTCAAGATCGACGGGACCACGATCGATCTTGCGGAGGACGCGAGAGAAGACGAGGATATGATGGTGCTTTTCCGCCTGATTACAGGCATCCAGAACGAGGTGCACCGCTTCGCGATCACTTATCAGAGAAAACTAAGCAAGAAGAGAAATCTTACCTATTCGCTCGAGACGATCCCGGGTATCGGTACCGCCAAGCGAAAAGCACTGATGAAACACTTCGGCTCCATCAAAGCGATCTCGAAGGCTTCAAAGGAAGAACTGCTTCAGGTCGAGCGCATCTCGGAAAAGGATGCGGATTCGATCATCGCGCATTTTCAGAATGTCTGATCGGATGTCGGATTTGAATCGAAATGAGTCCGGTTATCTGACAAACAAGCCAAAGGTCTGATAATCGGACAGATATTTGTAAAAATCAGTCCCACTATCTGACAAACAAGCCAAAGGTCTGATAACCGGACAGATATTTACGAGAATCAGTCCCACCATCTGACCGCTCTGTAAATATGGTATGATATTTCCAGAAAGAAGCCTGTAGAAAGGAGCCGCAACGTGAGTATTTTCGCTATCGCAGATCTTCACCTCGGACTGTCGGTCGATAAGCCGATGGATGTTTTCGGCCCGGCCTGGATCGATCATGTTGAACGGCTCGAAAAGAACTGGCGTGAGAAAGTTACTTCTGCGGATACGGTCCTGATCCCGGGTGACATTTCCTGGGGCATCTCGATGGAGGAAACGCTCGCGGACCTTCAGTTCATCGACGACCTTCCCGGCACGAAGATCCTGAGCAAAGGGAATCACGACTACTGGTGGGGCACGACGAAAAAAGTCGAGGACTTTCTGGTAGATCACGACCTTACGACCATCAAGATCCTGAAGAATAAAGGATTCGTCGTCGAAAATACCCTGATCGCGGGGACCCGCGGCTGGATCCTTCCGGAAAACCCCGAAAGCAAAAAGGAAGATGAGAAAATCTATCTTCGCGAAGTCGGCCGGCTCGAAAGATCGCTCGTTGACTCGATCCGCGCATTTGAGGAGGGGCAGGCTGAGGACAAAAATACCGATGGAAAAGCACTATCCGGCGACGAACCGGAACAACTGCAACACCCGGAACAATTGCAACACCCGGAACAACTGAAACACCCGGAACAACTGAAACACCCGGAACAACTGAAACACCCGGAACAACTGAAACACCCGGATATCAACTCTGTTCGGAAGATCGCGATGCTGCACTATCCGCCGGTCTACGAGACCGGATGCGAGAATGGTTTTACGAAAACCCTCGAGAAGTACGGATTTGACCTGTGCCTCTACGGACATCTGCACGGCAGAGCCCACCAAAATGCTTTTAACGGAGAAAAAAACGGCGTCGAATACCGTCTGATCGCCGCGGATTACTTAAAATTCGATCCGGTCAAAGTGTGAAATACAAAAAAACAGTGACCTGAAATATTTTTGTAACGCCTGCGGCTGTAAGGAAAAGACCGATTTTCACGCTTGCAAGATTTTGCACCCTGTACTATAATTTAATGTGCTAAAAATGCGCCCTGCAGCATCTTTTGCCGCAGCAGCGCATATCTTTACGAAACGGGGACTTTTTCATGGCATTCAGCATGACGGGCTACGGCCGCGGAGAACAGACTTACACCACACGCCGCTACCTGGTAGAGATCAAATCGGTAAACAACCGTTTTTGCGATATTTCCGTACGCATGCCGAGAGGATATGCCGTGCTCGAGAATAAGATCCGTGAGAGAATCACCGAACGTCTCGTCCGCGGAAAGATCGACGTGTTCGTTACGATCGAGGACGTAGGAGACGGAAATTCCACTGTTGAAATGAATTCCGGTCTGGCAAAAGCATATTCCGAGGCGATCAAGACCATCGCCGAGCTTACCGGCCGTGAAGATAATACAGACGCATATCAGATTGCAAGGATCCCGGATGTGCTTGTGGCGAGAGCCAACAGCCTGACGCCGGAAGAGGCGGGCGCAGAGCTTCTGCCCGTTCTGGATGCTGCGATCGAAGACATCATCAAGATGCGCGAGATCGAAGGCGAGAAGCTGGTTTCCGATCTTCTTGACAAGGTTAATGCATTTGAGAGCATGCATGCCGCAGTTAAACTTCGTGCCCCGCTGGTGCCGAAGGAATATAAGGAGCGCCTGATGACCAGGATCGAAGATCTTCTGGAAGAAAAGGCGAACCTCGTTTACGACGAAACAAGACGTGAGGCGGAAGTAGCCGTCTTTGCAGATAAGTGCGCAATCGACGAAGAACTCACAAGACTTACCAGTCATATGGCACAGCTCCGCGAGACTTTGAAGGGCGTCGGAAGTATAGGCAAGCGCCTGGATTTCATCCTCCAGGAAATGAACCGTGAGGTCAACACGATCGGTTCAAAGGCGAACGACATCACGATTACGAATTACGTTTTGGACATGAAGACGGAGCTCGAAAAGATCCGTGAACAGATCCAGAATCTGGCATAAAGAAGGAAGTAAAAACAATGGCGTTTATTGATATCGGGTTCGGAAATATGGTTTCTAGCACAAGACTTGTTTGTGTGGCCGGGGCAGAGTCTGCACCGATCCGCCGTCTCGTACAGGATGCCAGAGACCGGGGCGCACTCGTGGATTGTTCATCCGGAAAGAAGAGCAAAGCCGTCCTGGTCACGGACAGCGGTCAC
>CAJOLL010000148.1 GCA_905235455.1 uncultured Clostridia bacterium | reverse complement strand
ATCCGGAAGTTCTACAGAATGCTGTAATTTTCTCAGTCCCATCGCTTCTACGATCTTTTTGTGCTTCGGTACACAGCCGATCGTTGATTTGACGAGGGTGATCTTTAATTTCTTTTCATCAGCCATGATCTTTACCCTCCTTATGCCAGAATCTCTTCAACAGATTTTCCGCGTGCTCTCGCGACACCTTCCGGTGTCTTCAGCTGACGAAGGCCTTCCAGAGTGGCAAGGACCACGTTCTGCTTATTGTTGGAGCCCAGACATTTGGTACGGATATTTGAAATCCCGGCCAGATCCACAACAGCACGCGCCGTGCCGCCGGCGATGATACCGGTACCGCCCGGAGCCCTCTTCAGCAGAACTCTGGCGCTTCCGTACTTTCCGATGATATCGTGCGGGATACTTCCGTTCTGATCTACCGGAATCTCAATGATATGTTTCATGGCATCTTCTTTGCCTTTGCGGATCGCTTCCGGAATTTCCGTCGCTTTTCCGAGACCGGCACCGACATGTCCATGGCGGTCACCAACTACGACCAAAGCGGTAAAGCGGGCATTACGACCACCTTTGACGACTTTGACGACTCGTTTGATGGAAACCACTTTTTCCTCCAGCTCAAGCTGGCTGGCATCAATGATAATATGTCTCATGTGTTCGTTCCTTCCTCCTTAGAATTTCAGCCCGGCTTCTCTGGCAGCATCTGCCAGGGCCTCTACTTTGCCTTGATAGATATAGCCGCCGCGATCAAAAACGACCTCTGTGATCCCGGCATCGAGAGCCTTCTTGCCGATAACGGTTCCGAGATAGGAAGCAGCCGCCTTATCGTCTGTATGTTCCAGCTCCGCGCGCACATCCTTCTGTGTCGTGGATGCAGCGACGAGCGTCTTGTGTGCGGAGTCATCGATGATCTGCGCATACATATGTTTGTTGCTGCGGAATACGCAAAGACGCGGTCTCTCCGATGTTCCTACGATTTTGTTGCGCATTCTTTTATGCTTTTTCTGGCGAACCTCAGATCTTGACGTTTTCTTAATCATATCTGTACTCTCCTCCTATCACTTCGCACCGGTCTTACCGACTTTGCGGCGAATGACTTCATCAGCATACTTGATACCTTTTCCCTTGTAGGGCTCCGGCGGTCTCTTGCCGCGGATCTCGGCCGCATACTGTCCGACTTTTTCTTTGGAAATACCGGAAACGGTGATCTTGTTGCCATCCACCGCTGTCTCGATTCCTTCCGGATCTTCCATCTCTACCGGATGAGAGTATCCCAGGTTCAGCACCAGTTTCTTTCCCTGTTTCGCTGCACGATAGCCGACACCGTTGACTTCCAGCACCTTCGTATAGCCGTCGTGTACGCCCACGACCATGTTGTGAAGCAGTGTGCGCGTAAGTCCGTGCAGGGATTTCATCCTTTTCAGATCATTCGGTCTGGAGACCGTGATCTCTCCGTCTTTCTGCTCGAGGATCATCTCCGGAGCCAGTTCGCGCTCCAGCGTCCCCTTCGGTCCCTTGACAGTGACCACATTTCCTTCTTTGATATCTACCGTGACTCCGTCCGGGACAGAGATCGGCATTCTTCCGATTCGTGACATATTTTTCTCCTTGACTTAGATTTTCGGTGGGGCCGCAAAGGCCTCACTGTTTTCAGTGCTCTCGCTGTTTACCAGACAAATGCCAGTACTTCGCCGCCGACTTTCAGCTTTCTTGCTTCTTTGTCGGTGATCACGCCCTGGTTCGTGGACAGGATCGCAATACCCAGTCCTCCGAGGACTCTCGGCAGTTCGTCTTTGCTGACGTAGACGCGCAGACCCGGTTTGGAGATGCGCTTCAGGCCGCTGATGATCTTGTCGTTCTGATCTGCGCCGTATTTCAGCGTGATGTGGATGTTCTTGAAGGAACCCGCATCGACAAGATCGTATTTCTCAATATATCCCTCTCTTACAAGGATGTCGGCAATCGCGATTTTCATCTTGGAAGCCGGAACATCGACAGTGGGATGTTTTGCCGCATTCGCATTACGGATTCTGGTAAGCATATCGGCAATAGGATCGCTCATAGACATGATAGTTTCCTCCTCTCTGATTACCAGCTGGATTTCTTAACGCCCGGAATTTCGCCCTTGTAGGCCAGTTCACGGAAGCAGATGCGGCAGATACCGTATTTCTTCAGTACCGAGTGCGGACGTCCGCAGATGCTGCAGCGTGTATAAGCTCTCGTAGAAAACTTCGGTGTTTTCTGCTGTTTGATTTTCATTGCTGTTTTCGCCATGAATCTAATTCCTCCTGATTACTTTGCGAAAGGCATATTCAACTGTGCCAGTAATTCTCTTGCTTCCTCATCGGTCTTGGCTGTTGTGACGAAGATAACATCCATGCCTCTGACTTTATCGATCTTATCGTACTCGATTTCCGGGAAGATCAGCTGCTCTTTGATGCCGAGTGCATAGTTTCCTCTTCCGTCGAATGCGTTCGGATTGACGCCGCGGAAGTCACGGACACGGGGCAGGGCCAGGTTGATCAGCCTGTCCGCAAACTCATACATACGCTCGCCGCGCAGTGTGACTTTGCAGCCGATCGACATGCCTTCACGGATCTTGAAGTTAGCGACAGATTTTTTCGCTTTGGTGATGACCGGCTTCTGTCCGGTGATCTTCTCCAGATCGCTGACTGCGGAATCCAGGACCTTTGCGTTCTCTTTCGCTTCGCCTACGCCCATGTTGATGACGATTTTTTCGAGCTTCGGAACTTCATGAATATTCTTGTAGCCGAATTTTTTGATCAGGGCATCCACGACGGTGTCCTTATAAAAATCTCTGTATCTGCTCACTTTTCGG
>CAJOLL010000147.1 GCA_905235455.1 uncultured Clostridia bacterium | reverse complement strand
TATAATGAATACCCCCTATCAAAGAAGGTTTCTGACGAGGATTACAATTCTATTTCCATTTCTCGAATTGACCCGTTTGGAGATTGGAATTACATCATCCTTAACTTCCTGAAGATTTCCGACTAAAGACATTTCTAACTCGAAAATCAGCAAGGAAAAAGTCGAGAAAACCCGGAAAAATCAAGGTCTCCAGTCAAAAATCGGTTGCAATACGAAGGCAAATGTGGTAAACTGTATATAGTTGGAAATCCGACTATATACAGGAGGCTAGAAATGTATCTTGACGCATTGGTAAAAGTTCCGGAAGCCAAGGGAAAAATCACCTTTCGGACAAAGGGAAATACAACTTACGTTGAGTATGAAAGGGACCGTGTGTACATACCGGAAAAACAGTATACGACGGTCAGCAGAAAAACGATTGGCAAGCTGGCTGATGCTGACAGACAGGTTATGCAGCCGAATGAAAATTTTTTGAAGTACTTTCCGGACATAGCACTTCCGGAAGAAAAAGACAGATCTTCAAGAAGCTGCGCCCTTCGGATCGGGACTTGGATCGTGATCAGGAAGATCGTGAATGATTATCAGCTTCCTGAGATCCTGGGCAGGTATCTGCCGGCAAAAGATGTGGGATTGTTCCTGGATCTCTGCGCGTATTCGATCGTCGAAGAGGATAACCGGTCCCAGCACTTTCCTACGTATGCGTATAGTCATCCGTTGTTTACGGAAGGGATGAAGATCTACAGCGATTCGAAAGTCAGCGACTTTCTGCGGTCGATGGACAGGAAAGTCAGCGTGGCATTTCAGAATGACTGGAACAGGGAGCGGAATCACAGAGAAAAGATCTACATTTCTTATGACTCCACGTCAAAACGCTGTGAGGCCGGTGACTTGAGAATTGTTGAAAAAGGCCATTCCAAAGAAAATGAAGAGACGAACATCTTCAACTATGCGATCGCCTATGATACAGAGAACCGGGAACCGCTTTTTTATGAACTGTATCCGGGCAGCATCAACGACATATCCCAGTTTCAGTGTACTGTAGACAAGGCGAAGGGATATGGGTATAAGCGGATCGGATTTGTACTGGACCGGGGTTATTTCAGTAAGGATAACATCTATTACATGGAGGATAGCGGCTACAGTTTTATTATGATGCTGAAAGGGAAGGCGAACCTTGTGCAGGAATGGATCCTTGAAAACAAAGGATCTTTTGAGACCAACAGGGCCTGTAACATCCCTGCGTACCAGGTATATGGGAAGACTATAGAAAAGAAGCTGTTCACGACTGATAAGAAGCCACGCTATATCCACCTTTACCATAGTACTGACCTTGAGGCTCATGAACGAGGAGAGGTCGAGAAAAAGATCAACCAGCTGACAACTTTCCTGAACGGGCACATCAACCAGTTCGTGGAGTTTGGTTCGGGCATGGAGACTTACTTTGAGCTGTACTATGACGAGAACGCGAAGCAGAAGAAAAAGAAAAGGGAGCAGGATCAGCAAGGACAGAAAACCGGGAAATTTGTATTCTTTGAGGAGAAGACCGCTGTTATAGAGCTGGAACTAAAGCTGTGCGGATACTTCTGTATCATTACTTCGGATAAGATGACGGCAAAGCAGGCGCTGGAGATCTATAAAGGCAGGGACGCATCGGAGAAGTTGTTTCTTTCGGACAAAACATTCCTTGGTAACCATGCATTAAGGAGCAGCACGGAAGAAACCACTACGTCAAAGATCTTTATTGAGTTTGTGGCACTGATCATCCGGAACCGCATGTACAACTACCTGAAGGATGCGATGAAGGAGATGGCGAAAAAGCCGAACTACATGACAGTGCCGGCAGCAATACGGGAACTTGACAAGATCGAAATGGCGAGACAACTGGACGGCGTATACCGGCTGGACCATGCAGTCACGGCAACACAGAAGACGATTCTGAAAGCGTTTGGACTGACGGATGCGAATGTGAAGTATCGTGCGGAAGAGATCGGCAAAAGACTTGAAAGCGGGGTTTGAAGGAGGAATACAGCATGGCGAGAATGACATCGATGGAAGCGTTGGATGCAAAGATCGAAAAAGCGCAGGCACAGGTCAGCAAAACGAAGAAGCAGTATGATGCGGCTGTTGCAACGCTCAGCGACCTACTTGATAAAAGAGATGCGCTCCGCAGAGATGAATTGGTGAAGGCGATTATGAAGAGCGGCAGGACATATGAGGAAGTGCTTGCTTTTCTTGGCACTGGGATCGAAGAGGAAGAAGCGTAATGGCAGCAAAATCTCTTGAAAGTACGGCGGACAGGCTCAAAAAAATCATTGATACGAACGGGCCCTCCTATTTGGTGGACAAACCATATGGGGTTTATACAGAACTTGTCAGGTCTGGCGCCGCGGACAGGAAAACGGCAGCTGCTATTTTGTGTTTGCTGGCATCCGGAGTGATGTCAGGAATTGATACTGACAGCGACGCAGAACAGATATCTGAAACGATTCGACGGGAATGCAGCTTTAATAAAAAGATGGCTGACAGACTAGCCCATGTACTGTCTTCTGTTTATTCGAATGATCACAGGCAGGAATGGAAAGCCAGGGAACATGAAGGCCTGAGGCAGTTCCTGGAAGAAGAATTTGCCTGCACATGGAAAGGCTTTGCAGTCTGGGATGCGGGTAATGGTACGGTGGATTGTCATTACGAAGCCCGAATCATCCTTACTCCGACAGAAACAATCGCAAAAGATAAAGAGTTGGCGCGACAATTAAAGAAGAATCCTTTTGTGACAAAAGCGGTGATCCATGATCTGTTTGCAAGACGGCTGCAGGATTACCTTGACCACGAGTTCAAGTACTACTGTACATGCGATGATTACTATCAGCCGGTGGTGGAGGATTTCGGTTC
>CAJOLL010000146.1 GCA_905235455.1 uncultured Clostridia bacterium | reverse complement strand
GGTTACTCTGACATCTTTATTCAATTCCGCCATATCTTTAATATAGCACACAAACCAAGAAAATCAAGATTGAATTACGGCTTTTTTGCACAAGAAAAACGCCGGACGATAAGTCCGACGTTCTTCCTGTTCTTATAAAGGGATTATGCGGTTGCAGTCTGCCAGAGTTCCGCAGACGTTTTTCCGTACCGCTCCTGCCACTCCTCCTCGGTATATCCGAGGTACGGATAGTCATCAAGTGCAGAAGACGGATGCTGCCAGTCGAGGCAGTTAAAGAGTTCCTCTGCGAGTTTCCGGTTTCCGCCGCACTCCGCGAGGATATCGTCCCCGGTGTAAAGCATCCCGCGAAGCCGCTTTTCCTCGGCTTCCTCGTCCCATCCGTCTCCGGTCTGGAACTCGATCTCGTTCAGCCATACATCGGGAACGTAAATCACGTCGTCGCCTTCCGTGAATGCCGCTGCCTTATAGATCGGGCAGTCCTGCCCCCAGGAAAGGGACAGGATGCGCTCGATCTTCTCGCCTTCTTTCAGGCGGGAGAGAATCTCTGCCTTTTTCATATCATGGCCTCGTCTTCGATAAAGACACGGAAGAGTTTCCCATCCGCAATCTGAAGCCCCCATACGCCGAAGAAGTTCTCGGATGGTTCGGAGCAGGCGATCTCTTCTCCCTCGTAGAAGAGAACGGCTTCTGTCCAGGGCAGGTTGTCCTGCCCTTCCTGATACTGGACGCCGCATATCTTTATGTCCATCTCGAAACCGCCTCCGAAATCAGCCGTATATGTGATCACTTCATCCTCCGGCATGCATTCCTTCTCTGTCTTCGGCTCGTGTTCGAGCAGATAGCGGATGCGCTCGGCTTTCTGATGCTCTATCACGAGAATCCGATCGTACGTCTTATTTTCCTGCAGCACCGGGCTGTTCACCGGGCTGTTTTTCTCCTTTTCTTCCGCGCGCTTATTCTGCTCTTCGAGAGCATTAGCAATGCGGTCCAAAGTTTTGATCAGCTTCGGAAGCTGACCCATAAAGAAATCATGACCCATGCGGGTCTCGTAAAACTGAACATTATTCATTTTTATGCCTCCTTTTCAGCATTTGTTTCATCAATCGCGGAAGAGAGCAACTTATAAAGCCCTTCAGGGCTTTCTTTTGCTGCTTCTACCACTTCATCATACACCACCGTTTCAGCATCCCTGACGAACAGCTCGAACCAGTTTGTGCGCTCTGCGTAGACTCTCGGATCGTGCTGCCATGTGACAGGTTCGTTCCTAATGAGTGCTTTCAGGTTGGCTGGAAACTCTGAAGGATGACGATATAATTCCCCGTCTTCATTGACATCGGTTTCGCTTTCGCTCCAGTAAACTTTGACTTCTCCGCACACGCGGATTTCAGCGTTTAATTTCCCGGATGAAAGACTGGCAATGAGTTCATCACTGTCGATCTCCATCGAGTCCACGATATTGCTCATATCGTAGTTGCCGTTCAGCCACAACCCGGGGTAATATTCCCAGTCGTATTCGGGTTCATAGCAGGACTTGACGAGTGCCTGAAGATCGGAACCGGAGATGGGATACTTCGCATCATAGTTTTCATCCCAAATGTTCGTCCATGTGCGGATGTCGACAGAGTCCTCATCGTAGTTCGAACAGACTGCTGTAAGGTCCAGATAAACATACGGATCGTCGCACGGGACTAAACCGACAAAAACGCCGTTATATCCTGTCCCTTCATATTCGTTCGGCTCCAGACTGGCTACGAGGGTGCCGTGTCTGGACGGCATATCGACTTCGACCTTATACGGGTCCTTCTCGGGTCTTGTAATCACGATGCGACCCGGTTTCTTCTCGATCCTCAGCGGGCATTCCAGCTGCGAAAGCCGTTCGCTAATGACCTCCTGCGCGTATTTGTCTACGCGGGCAAGAGGATCGATATAAATAACACGTCCCGTGATATCGTCGATATAGGCGATAACGGTGCCTTCTTCGTTGTCGTCTGCTGTTTCCCAGGCATCGACAGTCCAGAAGCGGTCGTCTTCATCCATGTAATCGCAGCGGATTTCCTGCCATCTTGACACGGATTCCATGAGGAAGTTCTCGTAGTAGGCGTACTCGTCCGGATTTTCGGTTCTGAAGTCGTTCAGAACATCCCAGATTTCACGGATGATATCGTCCTCGGGAATGTTCTTCCGGTATTCTTCCGGGGACATTTCCTCGGCGGTCAGTCCGCCGAAGTAGAACCAGTAGTCACCGATAGCGGCGACAGTACCGGATTCCATATTTGGGTCGGTTTTCAGTGTGATCGTGCCCTGCTTGTATCCGCGGGCAATAAGTTCCTTTCTAATCATTTTTTTCGCCGCATTCCTTTTCTTTGCGGCCCTCCTTTTTAGTATTTGCTTTTGAACTGATTTCGTATTTCCGCCGCTTCCTTTTGCGGCGGTTTCCCTTATATTTTCCTCCTTTCCATCAATCCATCAGCATAATAATATTATTGCGGTTAGGCTGAAAAGTGGGAGAGAAGAGAACACCATAAGAAAAGGCTGTGTACGATTTAATGATTGATTTTTCCAAGATGATCGTGATATAATATAGCCAGTATGATATTGAGGTGTACCAATGCCAACTGCTACTTCTGTGCTTGCTGATTTTGCAAGATTGCCGATTGTTGAACAAAACGAGGTAAAATCTAATCTTCTCAGTCCTTCGTTTATTGTAGGTAAAACTGTAGATTCGTTTGTCACGGATGAGCGGTTTGCTGACGGAAGGGCGTGTCCTCATTGCGGAGGAATTCATATCGTTAGAAACGGGCATCGAAAGTCTGATGGAAAGCAAACGTATCTTTGCCGTGATTGTAAGCGCAGTTTTGTGGCAGCATCGAACAGCATAGCGTCCGGCACCAGGAAAAGTCTGGCTGTATGGGAACAGTTTATT
>CAJOLL010000145.1 GCA_905235455.1 uncultured Clostridia bacterium | reverse complement strand
GAATACAGGAGTCAGTTCTCCCGCCAGGATCTTTTCCAGATCGAACGGGTCACCGGCCATATCCAGAAGCTCGATATCGTTCTTCAGTGTCTCGTAGTGATGTTCGTTGAGGATGCTTCGAAGCGTCTCCTCATCGTTGATACCGGCGCAGATGGACTTAACCATGGAAGCACCGTGGTCTTTGGTTTCGTTGTCGAAAAGGAGGACTTCTTCGGATTCTCTGACATATACGCCCTGAAAATCACCGTCGGTTCCGATCGGCCAGTTGACCGGGGTAGAGCGGATGCCGAGGACCTTCTCGAGTTCGTCAATGAGATCAAAAGGATTCTTGGCGGCACGGTCCATTTTGTTGATGAAGGTAAAGATCGGGATCCCGCGCTTTCTGCAGACCGCGAACAGCTTGATGGTCTGCGCCTCGACACCTTTCGCGCCGTCGAGAAGCATGACTGCGGCGTCTGCGGCACATAGTGTACGGTAAGTATCCTCGGAGAAGTCCTGGTGACCGGGAGTGTCGAGAATATTGATGCAGTAACCGTCGTAGTTGAACTGCATGACGGACGAGGTAACGGAGATGCCGCGTTGCTTCTCGATCTCCATCCAGTCGGAGGTCGCATGATGAGCGGCTTTTCTGGCCTTTACGGAACCGGCCATATGAATGGCGCCTCCGTAAAGAAGCAGTTTCTCGGTCATGGTCGTTTTACCGGCATCAGGGTGCGAGATGATCGCAAACGTACGGCGACGCCGGATCTCATTTTGTACATTCTGGTCCATATTCTTCTACCTTCCTGGTTTGGTTCGGATTGCAAAATGCGATATAATAGTAGCGTTCTGAAAAGGTTTCCCATTTAAAGGAAAGACCTCTCGCAGAAAGCCACAACATTATATCAGCCTTGTCATTATAGGGCAAGGAGAAGAAGGTGCCTATGCCGGTAAAAGACGTGAGATTGGCAGTGCTTATTGATGCGGACAATATTTCCGCTACATATATTAAACCGATGATGCTTGAGATCGCGCGCTACGGCAACCCGACCATCAAGAGGATCTACGGTGACTGGACCAAGCCGCAGCTCGGCCCGTGGAAGCAGGTGCTCCTTGATAATGCGATCTCCCCGGTGCAGCAGTTCGGCTATACATCCGGAAAGAATGCGACCGACTCTTCCCTGATCATCGACGCGATGGATATCCTATATACCGAAAGCGTCGACGGGTTCTGCCTGGTCAGTTCCGACAGTGATTTTACGAGACTGGCCACGAGGCTTCGTGAAGCCGGCAAGATCGTTTACGGCATCGGCGAGAAGAAAACGCCGACACCGTTCGTTGCGGCCTGTGACCGATTCATTTTCCTGGAGATCCTGACCAAAGAGAAGAGATCCAAGGATTCCGATGTTTCTTCGGAAAAAGCACCCGGCAAGGCCGCGGATCAGGATCTGAAGAATGCTTCGGGCAAGACACCGAAAGATATAGATGAAGCCACCTGCGAGCTGATCGCAAGTTCCGTTTCAGATCTGGCAGACGAAGACGGCTGGGCTTTCCTGGGGGATGTAGGAAACCTGGTCAATAAGAAGAGCCCGTCCTTTGACGCACGTAACTATGGTTTTTCGAAGATGAGTAAACTCATGCAGTCGCTGGATTTTCTGGAGTGCGAATATCGTGTCAACGAGAAGAATCCGCAGGTGAAACTCATATATGTTCGCAACAAGGAGGATAATTGAAAGTGCGAAGAAGTTCAGGTGTGCTTTTACACATTACATCGCTCCCGGGGGAGTATGGAATCGGCGGTTTCGGCAAGGAAGCCGTCGCTTTTGCAAAGAAACTGAAAGAAGCCGGTATGTCCTACTGGCAGGTGCTTCCGTTCACCAATCCGGGCTCGGGAGATTCCCCGTATCAGAGTGACTCGGCCTTTGCGGGAAGCCCGCTTCTTATCGACCCGGAGGATCTTTACGAAAAGAACCTTCTGACCAAAGACGAGCTGGAAAAATGTAAGTTCCCGGGATCCTGCTACAGCGTCGACTATGCCTGGGTAAGAGAAAACCGCATGCAGATGTTAAAAGAAGCCTATACTAAGGTCGGTGACGATATCCGCAAAGAGATGAAGAAGTTCGAAAAAGAGAACCCGTGGGTCAAGGACGTCATCGTTTTTCAGGCAATAAAGGAAACAGAGGGCCAGAAAGCCTGGTGGGACTGGAGCGAGAAGACTCTTCAAAGGCATGAGGCCGAGGCGGTCGCCGCTTTTGAAAAGGAAAACGGGGAGCTTTGCGATTTCTATCTTTTCATCCAGTACATCTTCTATACGCAATGGGCAAAACTGAAAAGGCAGATCAACGAGACCGGCATTTCCGTGATCGGCGATATCCCGATCTATGTAAGCGGCGATTCCTGCGATGTCTGGGCGAACAGATCTTTGTTCCAGACCAATAAGGACGGCTCCTTTAAGAGCGTTGCCGGAGTACCGCCGGACTATTTCTGCGAGGACGGCCAGCTCTGGGGCAACCCCGTTTACGACTGGGATATGCATGAAAAGCAAGACTATGCCTGGTGGATCTCGCGCCTGCATCAGAATTTTACACTCTACGATGTGATCCGCATCGACCATTTCCGCGGGTTTTCCAGATATTACAGCTGTCCGGCGGACGCGAAGAATGCCAGAAACGGTAAGTGGAATCCGGGGCCGGGCATGAAGCTGTGGAACCGTATCTTCGACGAGTTTGGAAGAGAACCGGCGATCTTTGCCGAAGATCTCGGCGAGACCGATGACGAGCTGATCCGATTCCTCGACGAGACGGGACTTCCGACGATGAGAGTCCTTCAGTTCGGTATGGTGCCGCACGATGACAGCAAACACATGCCGCATAACTATCCGGAGAACTGTATCGCCTACACCGGAACACACGATAACAACACGCTTCTCGGCTGGCTCTGGGAGGCCTCCGAAGAAGACCGGAGATTCGCAC
>CAJOLL010000144.1 GCA_905235455.1 uncultured Clostridia bacterium | reverse complement strand
GTCTGAAGGAAGAGACCACCGAAGAAAAGATCGTCGAGAGCCTCATGGCTCAATACGAAGGTGCCGACGAAGAAGTCATTAAAGCCGATGTGGCAAAAGCACTTTCCGAACTTTCCAAGATCGAGGCCATCACGGACTGATCCGGATTATCCAGAAGGCCGAAGCGGTCGCAGAGATGTATAGAAAAAAAGATGACCGGGCTTTAAGCCGATCGCACGGAACTTCCAAAAACGACCATATCCAAAAAAGACCATATCCGCAAAAAAGGCTCCGCTTCCAAAAGAAGCAGAGCCTTTCTTCAACCTAATAATGACAATTTCATGCCGGCATGCCGGTCGAAAAGAACTTATCCGGTCGAAAAGAACTTATCCGGTCGAAAAGAACTTATCCGATCGACTTATCCGTGAGCTCGACCTCGTATTGTGAAATCGATTTATCCCAGGTGAAGATCGCGAAAGAGACCGAGAGGGTCGTGGCCGGAGTCGAAGTATCCGGGCTGCACTTGATCATGACTTCGGTGACACTGTGCGGTGCACAAGAATCGCTCAATGTCGCTAAACCCGGTTCCACACCGTTAAGAAGCACGCCGCGTTCCTGGATCGTGAGGGAATACTGAGTAAGGTTCTCAACATCGAAGACAATACCCTTTTCACGGACTTCCTTAAAGTAGATCTTCACGTTCTTATCTTCATGGAGCAGTGTACCTGTCGCAGAAGGAGCAGCTACCGTTACGGAAGCATCGACCACCACATTATCCAGGTGGACCATATAATTGGACTTTCTGTCTGCCGGGTTCGCGATGATAAAAGCACCGCTGATCACACCGACCTGAGCCGATGCGTCTACCGGACCTTCTGCGAGAAAGTTGCAGACACTGTGCGGAGCCACATAGTAGCTGAGGTATACATCATAGATACCGACCATATTGACAGACAGAGACTCTGCCTGGACGATGATTCCTACATCCGTCAGGTTCTCGACACCGAGGATCGGGCCCTCAGCAGACATCCCCGTATAGGAGATCTTTACATTTGCATCCTCATAGAAGACCGTGCCTTCCAGAGTCGGAGCCGTAACCGTAACATTCGGATCGACGACCACCGTGTTGATCGAAGCAATGTAAGTCTCGTAACTGGACATATCATTGTTGATCTCGAACGTCGCACTGATCGTTCCGAGCACTTCAGACGGATCGATCGTATCTTCCTGCCTGGTAACGAGCACACCCATGCTGTGCGGTGCGGTCTCGCAAACATACCACGAAGGGTCTACGATATTTCTGCCGTTGATGGCAACTGCCTTGATATGCGGCTCAACATCCTGTGCCGTCAGGTTAACGATCTCAAAGACCACACCGTCGCTCGTCAGTTCTTTATAGTAGATCTGCACGTACTCATCCACGTAGATCTGAACGCCCGTCGGAGCCACAGAAGGTGTAACACTTGAATCGATCACTGTCGTATCGAAAAGCGCCACGTATGTATTTTTATAATCATCGAAGTCAACGACATTGAGCGCACCGCTGACCGTACCGATCTTCTGCGGGATCAGATCGAGCTTGCACTTGGTAACGACTTCCGCGGAAGTACCTGCGGCGACCTTATCACTCATGGTGTAATCGAAGATCGATACACCATCGATCGCAAGCGAATCACACTGGATCGTTGCTTCGTAAGCAGCAAGGTTATCTACCGTGAAATGTACACCGTCAGCATCAACTTTGTTAAAGTGAATGACTGTCTTATCGTCCTGGTAAACAACGACATCGTAAACATCCGAAGAAG
Source organism: uncultured Clostridia bacterium (assembly GCA_905235455.1). Taxonomy (GTDB): domain Bacteria; phylum Bacillota; class Clostridia; order Saccharofermentanales; family Saccharofermentanaceae; genus Scatonaster. The sequence continues at coordinate 1,205 of CAJOLL010000144.1, read as the reverse complement.
CCTTCGGCGGATCTGTCGGCTCCGGTGTCGGAGTCGGGTCAGTCTCGACCGGCTTGGTCTCCGGCGGTTCTTCACTCGTCCCAGTCGGAACACCCTTGATCTTACCAAACGCCTTATTCACGTTCTCGAGATCTCCGCCATACAGATCGCTGACGACATCATCCCCGTTGGTGAGCGTGTATTTATCCTCGTCCACCTCGAACTTCAGCGTCAGGCTGATCTGGGTGTATTCCTTTTTCTTCTGGTCGGAAACTGCATCGATAAACTCATCTTCGTCCGAAGCCTCGTCAAGAGCCGCCCCGGAATCCGGAAGCGTCACAACGACCTTCACGGAAGTTCCCTTCTTCGTCTCCTTGATGCTGTCCTCGTCGATCTCAAAAGCTGCTTTGTCCATAACCGCCGAGACCGCGTCGCAATCCTTCATCAGATCGATCGTCATAAGTGATTCTTCGGAAAAATCACCTGTCTTCTTCAGTTTCTTTTCGCTTCTGCTGATCAGCGCCTCCATGACACCGTTCGCCGCGTCAGTAAGCCCGGAAGATGCTTTTCCAGACTTTTTACAAGCGGCTAAAGAACCGATCATCGCGACTGCCAAAACAACGCACGTCAGTTTTTTAACTCGTCCTATCATCTCATACCTCTTTCTTACATTTCCTGTTCCCTTCTCCTAAGGCCCAGTAGAAATCTAATACTTCTCTAACAAAGGAGTATAACATATAGACGATTTGAAATTTATTTTTGTTGCAGAAATCCCGAAAAATCTCTGAAATATTAAATAATTCCCAGCATTTCCCGCGCCCCGCTTCCCGAAAAGCACTTGGCCGTACGATTGTTATTATTCCTCGCAAGATATTCGTATTTTTCCTGTTCTCGGATTTGATATGTTAGAAGTGGTATGAATCCTGCACAGGTTGGGTGATTCTAAGGAAAAAAATGTTTTTGTATGCTCAGACTCCTTTTTCCTGGCGATAAAGTTTTACGAACTTGTAAAGTGAGTCGGCGGCCTGCCGCGGAGTCTCTTCTCCATTGCTTACCCGATGAACAGCGTCTTCGCATTGCAGTTTGATCACTTCATCGAAATAGAGAACCGATGAGGAATCGGAAAGCAGGGAGTCGACGAATGCTCTGTAATCCGCTTGGCAAGCGTCCGGATCTTTGATCTCGTAGACGGGATATCCGGTGAATTGACGATATTCCTCATACAA
>CAJOLL010000143.1 GCA_905235455.1 uncultured Clostridia bacterium | reverse complement strand
GGAGACTGTTATATTGGCTCTTTCCAAATGTTGTTAGAAGAAAGGTATTGATATGAAGAAAAAAATACTACTTGACGAAGGTCATTTCATAACAGTTCGTTTAATACCCTTTTCACAGCCTCTTTCGAGATCTCATCCTCCGGCTTCGGAATATATCTTTCCAGAGGTCTTGCCGGAACGACCGCAAGCGCATGGTTCGAAAACTCGATCATGCTCTTGTCATGTGTAAACATAGACATGGAAGCCTCGCAGTACGATTCCGTGATCGGTCCGATCGGAATTGCGCCGAAATCTTCGGCGGAGGTGATCGTGACGCCGAGACCGTATTTTTCGATATCATCACGGCTGTCACCGATGTTGTTAGATCTGTTCAGAAGGATCGCCATCAGGACAAAAGCCGTACCGGCTCCCAAGCCGATTGCGAATATAGCAGCTAAAAACCAATCCATAGCTTCATCACTCCTGTCTTTTTTTCGTGAAGAAGAACAGGGAAGCGGACTGCGACAAACGCAGCTGCTTGACGGCCTTCGACAAGATTCTGTATCCGGTGGTAAACAGTGTTATGGTCAGTAATACAATGGTGGCCAAGATAAAGTTTCGCAGATCACTTTGACTCGAATCGTTCATGGAACGGTACGAGCTCGAAGCCCTCGTACTGCCGAAGTGCCCCGGCAAGAGCCAGAATTTCAGGACGCAGAAATACAGCGCCGCCAGAACGATCGAGAGCATGACCGTGAGAAACCAAAACAGCTTCTCATTCCACGGCGCGCCGCAGACGACTTTTCCCGTCTGCCCGTTGACGAGGACCGTATTCGAGAAGCCCCGGTATTTGTATGTGACGAACCATACGGGCAGCATCGCATATCTGACGTCTCTGTTGATCATCTGCATCTGACGGGTTCCGGCGATTCGCTTGTCGGAACCGCCGAACGTCTTCTTGGCTTCAAAGTCAAACTCCTCATGGCAACGCTTGGCGACGATCTCGTCGAGCTGGACATTGGTGATGTCGGAAGTATTGGAATAAAAACCGAGAAGATAGTCTTCGTCGAAATTTTTCAGATCAGAAAAATCGAAAGGCTCCAGGCGCTGGGTGATCTTTGGTGAAAGCATCTGAGATCCGTCAACCGGAAGGTTCTGCACGACGATGTGGCCGGAACGACCGAAATAGCGCGTCTCATAAGAGTATCTGTTCTTTTTAAAACGTGCGCTGTACATGGTCGCTTCCGCATGACGGGCATCGACAAGCCAGTACGGAACATAGATGCCGTGTACGGCGCTCAGCTCGAAGTGCTTGACGGCCTTTGGAATAAAAAGACCTTTCGAAAAGCGCTTTTGGATGAGTTCGACTGCCTTCTCCTTCGTAATTTGGAACGGCATGATGAACTCCGGTGCTTTTGACTTGGAAATACGGTCGAAAATAACCGTTGCGCTTCCGCAGTAGATGCACTTGGTGGAAACATCGGTTCCGTTGATGATTATCTCGCCGCCGCAGGAACTGCAGGTGTAGATATAGCAGTCGATGAACTCTTCTTTGATCTCGTCGAAGGACAGGTCGTCCTCTTCGTCCTTGATGCCGTAAACTTCGTTGGCATCAACCGCGTGTTTGTCCTCGGCAAAAGCTTTCGCCACCGACTCGACTTCCTCCGCGGTGAAAGAGCTGCCGCAGCTTCTGCATACGACGCGCTGCGTAGCCGGATCAAAGACCAGCGGTGCGGCGCAGTTCTTACATAATGTAGCCATGAAAAATTCTCCCGTCTCTTCCCGTCTTTTCAAATCCGCGCATAGTACCCGCGCGTAAATCTTAATTAATTATAACATGACGAGGGTTTGACAAAAGTGCGGGAAAAGAAAAATAGGAGGCGCTAATTCGACGGAAAAATAATTGAGAACGTATAGGGGCGCTAATTCGACGGAAAAATAATTGAGAACGTAAAGGAATTTGTATAAAAAATCCTCCGCAAAACAGATGACATAAGAACGTGGTTGGTCTATGATGAAGGGGTAATGAAAACCATTTTTTAAAGAGGAGTAGATCTTCTTGGGAAGCATTCCCGGACAGGGTGGCTCCTGTCCTTCGGAAGCCGGTTCTTTGTGGCGGGGCGGCACCTGCCGGGAGCGAAGAACATGCCAGGGTGGCACCTGACGGAGGGCGACCGGTGCTTTTGGAGAGGAAAGAAAATCTGAGAGATCTTGGTTTTTATGCAAGGCTTTTTAAGATGAATGATTCGGGAGAGGGCCCGACTAAGGGTGCTCCGCAGAAAATTTCGCGAGGGAGGATTATTGCAATGTTTGTACCTGGAAAATGGTCGGAGGACATCTGTGTCCGCGACTTTATCAACAAGAACTATACTCCGTACGATGGAGACGAGTCGTTCCTGGCGGGACCCACTCAGGCGACCACGGATCTTTGGAATCAGATCCTGGAGCTCCGCAAAAAGGAAAAAGAGAACGGCGGCGTCCTTGATATCGACGAGCACACCATATCTACCATTACTTCCCATGCCCCGGGATATATCGACAAAGACAAAGAAAAGATCGTCGGCCTTCAGACAGACGCTCCCTTGAAGCGCGCCATCATGCCGTTCGGCGGTATCCGCATGGTCAGATCTTCTCTCGATGCTTACGCAAGAGAGATGGATCCGGAGGTCGAAAGAGTCTTCCAATATAGAAAAACACATAACGACGGCGTTTTTGACGCTTACACACCGGAAATGCAGCGCGCACGCCACTGCGGTATCCTGACCGGTCTTCCGGACGCGTACGGCAGAGGCCGTATCATCGGCGACTACCGCCGTATCCCGCTTTATGGAACGGCTTTCCTCATCGCGCAGAAGAGAAAGGCAAAGGACCAGATTCTTCCTGACGTTATGGACGTCGAGACGATCCAGCAGAGAGAAGAGATCTCCGAACAGGTCAAGAGCCTTTACGAGCTGACGAAGATGGCACAGAGCTACGGCTTCGACATCTCCCGCGCAGCAAGGAACTTTACCGAGGCGGTCCAGTGGCTGT
>CAJOLL010000142.1 GCA_905235455.1 uncultured Clostridia bacterium | reverse complement strand
CACTTTCAGGCGTCTTCCGCAATCGGAATTATGATGCCAATGCCCCTCCCGGATAGGTAGCTGTCACTTTCAAACACTACACATTCAGGAGGTTTTTCTATGTACGAAGATATTTATGAGTCTATCCGCAATGCCGCGCAGAAGCGAAATCTGCGCGAGTCAACAATTAATCTCTACTGTAACGATGTCCGATACTTTTTGCAGTGTACCGGGAAGGAGATTGCTGATCTTACTATTGAAGATGTCGATGCCTTCCTTACCACAAAGCGTCTCGAAGGCAGGTCTCCCGAAACTTATAATCATTATCATTCTGCCATCAGGTTCTTTTACAAAAAGATCCTGAAGACCAACTGGGATGATGAAGATATCCCTCGTATGAAACTGGATCGCTCCTTGCCGACAGTTCTTTCTCGTGAAGAAATATCTGCCATCATCGATGTGACAGAAAACCTGAAGCACAAGGCCATGATTGCAACGATGTATTCCTCCGGTCTGCGTGTATCAGAAATGATCCATCTCCATTACGATGACATATCCCGATCCAACATGACGATCCATGTCCGGAATACCAAAAGCCGCCGGGACCGTTATACGATCCTTTCACAGAAGAATCTTGATCTTCTCACAGAGTACTGGTTTAAGTATGGTCGTCCCAGGGAAATCCTGTTCCCGAGTTCATGGACCGGCAGTTACCTTGATGTTTCAAGCGTGAACCAGTTCTTCAAAGCCAGTGCGAAAAAGGCTGGAATCACTCGGAAGGTATCATCTCATTCATGCCGCCACAGCTTCGCCAGCCATCTGTATGAGGACGGTACCGATATCCGTTACATTCAGGCATTACTTGGTCATATCGATCCGAGATCCACCGAGGTTTATGTTCACGTCAGTAACAAGAGGCTTCTTGGTGTACAGAGCCCTTATGACCTGTACAAAGGCGGTGATGCATGAGTGCTGAATGTACGATCCAGGATGTCTTTAACCGCTTTTATCCGGAGTTCGAAAAGAAGCACGTTCTGTCTGCAGTCCAGCGAAAAGCAGCCTATCACATCAGGAATTGCAAAACAGGTGCTTTTGGTGTCAACGTAAGTGTATGTGAAGAATGCGGCTGCATTTCCGTCCACTATAATTCCTGCCGCGACCGGTGCTGTCCCATGTGCCAGGAGTTTCCGAAGGAAAAATGGGTGGACGCCCGACGGGAAGATGTCCTGGATGCGCCATACTTCCATGTGGTCTTCACTGTCCCGGAGGAACTGAATCCTGTCATCTACAGCAACCAGAAGCTTCTGTATGATGCCCTGTATCACGCATCTTCCGATACTCTGCGGGAACTGGCTTCCGACAGCAAATATCTCGGTGCAGACATCGGGTATATCTGCATTCTCCATACCTGGGGGAGTGAAATGAACTTCCATCCCCACATCCATGCCGTTGTCCTTGGCGGTGGTCTTGACCACAAAAACCACTGGAAAGACAACGGAGAAGATTTTTTTCTTCCTATCCGGGTTGTTTCTCGCCTTTTCCGTGGCAAGTATCTTGCGGAGCTGAAACAGCTTTGGGAAGACGGAACGCTTGAATTCCACGGCAGCGCGGAGTGTTTCAAAAACCGCTATGCGTTCAAAGAACTGCTGGACACCTGTTACAGAAAAGAGTGGATTCCTTACTGCAAGAAGCCTTTTGACGGAGCAGAATCGGTGATCCGATATCTTGGGAAGTATACCCACCGAATCGCGATCAGCAACTACCGGATTAAAAGTATGACGGACTGCACGGTTACCTTTACAGCAAAAGATTACAAAAATCAGGGACAATGGAAAGAGGTCACCATCACTGGTGAAGAATTCATCCGGCGCTTCCTGATGCATGTCCCACCCAAGAGGTTTGTCCGAATCCGTCACTATGGTCTTTTGTCTTCGCGTAACAAAAATCGTAAGATCACTCTGTGCCGGAATCTTCTTGGCTGTAGGAAGTATCTGTCACGGCTGAAGGACCTGGATGCACCGGCAATCATCCGAATTCTCTATAACAAGGATGTCTGTAGGTGCTCTGCCTGTGGGGGAAGGATCATTCACTTGCCGGCGGATCAGGAGAGCATAAGTCCAAGGCATTATCTGTTGTGCTGAAAATCCCGAAACGGAATACCCCAAAAAGCTTTCTTAAGGGAAGGCTTATTTGTGTTGCATGAAACAGGGTTTTCGATTGTAACCGCTGGCGGTTTCCCTATCCTTATGGTATACTTTGAAAAAGAAGTGTCAGGATTGAAAGCCCATATATAACGGCACTTCGGACGCGCTTTGTTCAACCAGGAAAAATCGAAATCGATGCAAACGAAAGAGCAGTGATCGAAGATTTTAAGACTGCTTTTTCGTTTGCATCATCTTCGATTCTTTCCTTAACGATTTATCGAGGCGAAAGGGGATACCATGAACATTAACACGCTCAAGAACCTTGACTCGGGCAAGATGTACTTCCTCTCCTCGACCACAGGAGAGGTAAAGGAAGCGAGTTTATGGATGCGCATGAAGTGCGCAATGGGCGACAAGAGCGCCCGGCAGAAGGTTGCAAACCTGGTGGATGCCGTCCGCACGTCGCTTCTCAACGCCGCCGGATCGACCCAGGACGAGAAACTCGACACGGCGATCAATGGGATCAGCCTGACTGGAATGGTCAAGGGCAGCGACCTCATCAGCATCGCCGGCAACTTCTCCAAGGTAAACGCGCAGAAGATCGTGAAGAAGATGATCAGGATAAGGATGATCACCAGGTTGAAGTTCGACTTTATGAACCTCTTAAACTTGTTGAAGAATGTTTTCGAAGACTCTTTCATTATCTTGCACCTCTTTTATACTTCCGCGCCGGACGCGAGGATCAAAATCTTCTCCTGATCGAACTCGGACCTGTCGAGTTCTCCGACGATCGCGCCTTCGCGAACGACCAGGACTCTGTCGGACATTCCGAGCAGCTCATCCATCTCGGAGGATACCATGACGATCGAGATGCCCTGCTCGCTGAGTTCTCTCATC
>CAJOLL010000141.1 GCA_905235455.1 uncultured Clostridia bacterium | reverse complement strand
CTTGTCCTCGATCGCCTTTTTCCCGGAAGTCTCGGATTCGATCGCTTTATCGATCATATCAACGAGCGCTCCGATATCCCAGATCATATCTTTATTTGCCGTTTTCTGCTTCAGATCCTCGAGTTCGGCAAACACAGGATCGTCTTCTGCCACGGATACATCATTAAAGTACTGGGCTATGCTCTGCGCAATACTGTCGGCTTTATCTTTGTTGGCATCCATCTTTCCCTTGAGGATCCCTTCCATCCGCTGATAACCGGACGTAAGGAAGATGGTACGAAGGATCTCTGTCCTCTTATCCGTCTTGGAATTCAGAAGATCAAAGAACTCTCCCTGAGCGATCATGGCGATCTGTTTAAACTGATTGACGTCGATATTCAGAAGTTCCCGGATCTTGTTGTTGACCTCAGTAAGGCCTTCGATCGGAGGCTGTCCTTCCTCCTGAAGAGTTGCCTTTTCACCTTCCGTGATAAACCCTTCCCCACGTTGTTTTTTGCGGGTAAAAGAAGGCCATCTGCAGATGCTGTAGGCGCTTCCCTGATGCGTGAAATGGAATTCTACGAAACTCTCCGCACTCTCGCTTGCGTACTCGCTTCGGAGATATTTCTCATCACGGTTGGACATACTCGTCTTTCCATAAAGAGCATAGCAGATCGCATCGAAGATCATGGTCTTTCCTGCACCGGTATCCCCCGTGACCAGAAACAGTCCTTTTTCATCGAAATCCTCGAAGTTGATCTCCGGCATCTTTCCGGCATAAGGACCGAATGCACTGATTATCAATTTAGTCGGCTTCATCAATAACACCCGCCTCTCTTGCTGCCATACGCATTATGGCCATTTCTTCCTCAGTGATCTCAACACCGTACATCTCCTTGTAGAAGTCACCGATCAGATCTTTAAAATCTCTTCCTTCGGCAAACTTGGAAATATCGACCTGCTCGACTTCTCTCGTATGGGAATTATCGAAGTCGATCTTCACGGTATTCGGATAGGTCTGCCGGATGATCCCCATAACATCGTTGATGATCTCCTCATCCGTCAGCGTCGCGTAGATAAAGTCCTCGGGATTTCTTACATTTTCCGGCTTAAGGAGGTCCGAAAGAGTGCCGCGGATATGGCGCATATTTCTCTTCGGGACCAGTGGGATAAGATCGATCTTGACGTTTTTTCCGTCGATCGTGATGAGCGGGACACTCTTTTCGATATCGGCCTCACTCAGCGAATACTTCAGCGGAGATCCGGCATAGCGGATCTCATCTCTTCCGACACGCTGCGGTCTGTGGATATGACCGAGTGCGACATAATCGAACTTGTTGAAAAGGTCATAGCCGATCTTCTCGACCATACCGACACTCAGCGTGGCGACTCCTTCGGATCCGCCGGTGATCGGATCCTCCCCCTTTCCGGAAACGAACTGGTGCGCAAGAAGAACATTACATGCATTCTCATCAATATTCGCATGATTAAGGATCACACGGACTGCATCCTCGTAGGTCACGATCGTCTCCTCCGGATAATAATGCCTGACCTGCGAGGCTTTGACGAATGGCAAAAGATAGAAATGCACCTCGTTTTCCCCGTCGGAAACGACCTGTTTTTCCAGTGTTCCGTTAAAGACGGCCGAGATAAACACATTTCTGCTCTCGAAGAAAGCCTTGCCGAAATTCAAACGGTCATCCGAATCATGATTGCCGCTGATTATAAAGGTCTTTACATTCTTTTCCGCCAAACGGCTCAGGAAACTGTCCAGAAGTTTGGTCGCCGCTTCGCTCGGGATGGCTTTGTCATAGACATCTCCGCAGATCAGGACCCCGTCTGCCGCTTCTTTATCGACAATATCCAGGACACGGTCCAATATATACTCCTGGTCACTTTTCAGATCGTATTCACCCAGCGTTTTTCCCAGATGAAGATCTCCCAGATGAACAAGCTTCATACAAAGATCACCTCCGTTTGCGATCTTAATGCCGGACAGCGGTGCTTTTCACAAAGCGCAAAAGGCACGGTTGAAAAATAGAATTCACTGACTATCGATTCACTGATATCGATTCACTGACTATAGTATAAACCATTTTGCTGTCCGATTATTGTAACTGCAAAGACTTGACAAACTCTGTTTCCTTTTCGTTGATTGAAAAATCAACACTGAACTTTGACAACAGAATAACGCAGAAACGTTTCCGGGGCATTTTCGAGCCGATGACTTTCCGGCCGGTCTGAAGAATTGCAGTAAGAATTGAAGTAAAGCTCTGTTAATGATAACATACAGAATTGCGGACGGAAAATCACTGTTCAATCGGCAGACCGCCAGACGGAGCGGGCGGAAAATCACTGCTCACTCGGCAGACCGCCCGGTAGAGAGGAAAAGAAATGGCATATTACAAGATCCTTTATATCGATCCGGGTACGGGTGGAATGCTTTTCACCGTCCTTTTTGCCATATTCGGAGTTGCCTTTTTTTCCGCAAGAACGGCTTTCGACAAGATCCGTTTCCGTATCTCCGGCGGCAAGAAAGCCAGGATCAGCAGCAAAAAGATCCCTCTCGTCATTTTTTCCGACCACAAAAGATACTGGACGACATTTGAACCGATCATCGACGAACTCGAAAAAAGGCAGCAGAAGACCGTCTATCTCACCTGTTCCGAGGACGATCCGATCTTTGGCAAAAAATACGGATATATCACCTGCGAATATATCGGAGAAGGCAACAAAGCTTTTGCCAAGCTCAATGTCCTGAACGCATCGGTCGTACTTTCGACCACGCCGAGCCTGGACGTTTTCCAGTGGAAGCGCAGTAAGAACGTCAACTGCTATATCCACATTCCGCACGCCGCAAGCGACATCACACTCTACCGCATGTTCGGCATCGACCACTACGACGCCTTCATCCTGTCGGGCGAATACCAGGAAAAGCAGATCAGAAAACTCGAAGAACTCCGTGACATCAAGCCCCGTGATATCGAGCTTTGCGGCATCCCGTACATGGACGGAATGAAAAAACGCCTCGAAAGCCAAACGAGCACTCCGAAACACGATCGGACAGTGCTTTTGGC
>CAJOLL010000140.1 GCA_905235455.1 uncultured Clostridia bacterium | reverse complement strand
AAATGTCACAGAGATTCCTGAATCAATGACATATGTCCTACAATATGGATCAGTCCGGCAGGGAGGCCGATCAGGAACTCGCAGGCAGGGATTGTCCGGAAGATAATTCATGATATTCCCGTGGCGTATGGATATTGAGGAAGCCGCGGAAATCCTGAGCGAAATGATTGTTGCCCGCTCCTTTGGGATCGGCTGCTTCATGGCTATTGAAAGGGAGTAAGTCCTCAATCATGAGTACCAGCAATAAAGAAACCCCGCATCACTGCGGGGCTTTGACCAGATAGATAACGAATTGTACCTTGAAAACTTTATTTTGTTTTTTTGAGACGGCTTGGACAGTCTTTCTGGACACGTGGCGACCAAGGCATCAGATCATCAAGGAAGGAAAGGTCTTTATCGTCCATGTGTTTCGGTATTTCGGTAAGAAGCAGTTCGAAGTATTTGTAGGTGTTCAACTGGTTTGCCTTTGCGGTTTCTGCGAGGCTATAAAGGACGGCACTGGCTTTTGCACCGTTATCGGACTCGATTATGACGAAGTTCTTCCGACCGAGAGTAAACGGCCGAATGGCCTGCTCAGCGTAATTGTTATCCATAGGGATGTTTCCGTCAGAAAGGAACTTACGAAGATACTCTTCCTGATGGATGCTGTATGCAAGGGCTTTACCAATGGTGCTGTTGTGGGAGACCTGCGCGTATTTCTTTTTTGCCCACTCGAAGTAGGCATCTACTCTTGGTAAGAGATGCTTCTGACGCTGTTTTTTGCGATCTATAGGTGACAGATCGTCGTATTCGTTGTCCAGATGCAGTAGTTCGGTTATCATATCGTAGGCTTCCTGCGCTACCGAACCCTTGGCAGCTTCTTTGCCTATGGACTTGATGAACTCGGCATAGGGCCTGCGAGCGTGGATCCAACAACCTGCAACATTTAGATCCGGCCGTTCCTTACCGAGTTTGTGGTAAACCTGATATCCATCGGTGACCACTGTTCCGGAGAAATCTTTTAGGAATGCTCGCGGATGATCGGCCCGCCGTGATGGCTGCCAGTCAAACAGGACGATGGGCGGAGATTTGCTTGAAGAACGGTTGCGATATACCCACATGTAGGTTTTCTTTCCGTTTTCGATCTTCTTGCCATCTATTCTCATGACCTTTGCAGGGGTTTCATCAGCATGTATGACTTTGCTGTCATAGATGAGTTCATGCAGGCGGTCATATATAAGCGACAGATAGGTATCGGAACTGTTGATGACCCAGTTGGCCATGGTATTTGAAGAAAGGTTTATTCCGTTTATCTTGAAGGTTCTGGACTGACGGTCAAGAGGAAGAGCATTTACGTATTTCCCGTTGATTATGGATGCTACCAGTGAGGGAGTGGCAATACTGTTACGGAAGAGGTCTGCAGGGCGGGATGCTCTTACAATGACACCGGTATTCTTTTTTGAAGCGTATACATGAACGTGATGCTCATCAACAATGAAGGTTTCGGGAATAACGTGAAGACGTTTATAAACCTCTGCAGGAAGTTCTTTGTAACCCTCCGGGAATTTCTCGGCAAGTTCTTCGACCGAGAGTTCGTGCTCAAATATCCGGGCAGGAAGACCATCAAGATCTTCCTCGCGCTTCCCTTTGCGCTTGGAACGCTTGTAGGATGAGATGATCACCTCGGCAATCTCCGGTTCATGAGCATCCGGAGTAATCAAAGCTTCCGCTTCGTTGAAGGATTCAAAAAGAGACAGCTGGCCGTCTATCTCATTTAGACTACTTTCGGATTTTCTGCCGAAATGACGTTGATTAAGGATCCGGATCTGTTCGGTAAGAAGCTCGATCTGACGGTTGTTATCAGCGATCAGCGCATTGGCAGAGTCGAGTTTCTGGTTGGCGGAATCAAGCTGGGACTTGAATGAATCTACTTCAGACTGTAAAGAGGACGCAATAATGATGAGAGCTTCCTTGTTGAGACTATTGAATTGTTCATCGGTCAAATGAACCATGATATACCCCTCTGCATCTGTAAAGATTATAGCAAAATCAAGGGCAAAAGACTAATCTCGGGAAATCGGTTTTTCGTGAAAATGCCCATACTTCAGGAGCATCACAAGGATGATACAGGGCGCCGATACGCGAGGCAAAACCAAAAAGAAAAGCGCCTAAATGCCCAAATAAAAATCTCCGTTTTGCACAATGAAAAATCTATATGAATCAGGCTGAACGAACAGGATTAATGGTCTGAATAATGGGATCTATGGAGAATCCCATCATCAGCCAACGAAACTGTTCAGGCGTAAGATCCCGAAGATCGGAAGAAGTTCTGGGCCAGGAGAATCTGCCACTTTCGATACGCTTGTATAGAAGCAGATATCCATCGCCTTCCCAGAGAAGACCCTTGATCTTGGAAGCGGAATGACCGCAGAAAAGGAACAGGGTGTTTGGGATGAATAGATTCATCTTGTATCTCTGCTCAATGATCGCGGCAAGTGAATCAATACCGTATCGCATGTCGGTGTATCCACACACTATATAGATACCGGCAAAGGAACCCGGGTTTGCATCTTTAAGCATGGCGCACCGCCTTAATGAGACTTCGGATAAATGCCTCGGAAGCAGTAGAATCTATTTCGATAGATACTCCATTGATCAGGATTCTGGCGGTGGAAGTTGGAGTAAAAGTTGCACAACTTGTACAACTTTTACACTCAACTGCTGGAGATGTGGGAACTGATGGAGAAGATACGGGTGGGGCTGTCAAAGGGACTATATCGGGAAGAGACTGCTCGACAACTTCCTCTTTAAGCTGGCGCTTCCAGTAGAAATACTTATCTCGGGAAAGGTTGTTTTGGCGACACCACTCCGAGATAGATAATCCGCTGGACTTCTGCTCCTTAATCCGAGAAGCCCATTCGTTGAGAGTAGCCTGATGAATAATAGATCTTGTTGACATGAGATAACCTCCTTTTGGTGATTTCAATCCAGTCGGATCGGCTGAAACGGAAATCGTGAAATGGGGATATTATCTCAGAAATGTGGTATCTTTAATAGGTACGGGTGATTGAGGACTTACGA
>CAJOLL010000139.1 GCA_905235455.1 uncultured Clostridia bacterium | reverse complement strand
GTCTTATCCGTATTTGTACGTGGATACGATGCTTCAGCATTCACGTTTTTTCTCCGAAGTTAAAAAACAGCGTGAATGCTATATGAGGAACTGTCACGCGAAGTGGCAATTTGCGATTTTTAACGTGAAGAGTTTCCCAATAAAAAAGCGAACTGTTCATATATCATATTGAATTCGTTTTTCGCTACCATGTATGCTGAACATATAAAAGAAAGAGGAGGCTTCGAAATGGAAGGCTATCTGGACGAACTTCAAAGGAGAAGAGAAATGTTGAAGAAATGTATCAGTCGTGCGGAAAAGGCCATGCCACGAGACATTTCCGGACGCCTTGTTATCTCTATAAAAGGGAATAAACCATACTATTATCATGTCAGCAAGGAGACCGGAAAAACAGGAGTATATATATCTAAGAAAAATATACGGGAAGCACAGGATCTCGCAACGAAGAATTACCTTCAAAGAGTGCTGAATAGAATGAGGACTGAAATGGGAATTCTTGATCGATACTTGGATTTACTGAACAAAAAGAATGCGGAAGATGTATACTCCAAATTTTCCACTTCTCGAAAAGAACTCGTCAAGCCGCTTCTTGTTTCGGACGAGTTATGTGCGCAGTTATGGGAACGAGAGCCGTTTCAGCAGAGCACATTTATGCCGGAGATGAAGATCTATCCGACGAAGAAAGGCGATATGGTCAGGTCAAAATCGGAGGTGCTGTTCGCGGATCTATATACGGATCTGGGGATCCCGTATCGTTACGAAGAAGTGATCACGCTTCCCGACGGGATGATCATGACACCGGACTTCACGCTTTGGGACAAGAAGCGGAGACGGGTTCTCTTCCATGAACATTTCGGGAAGATGGACGATTCTGTGTACCGCAAAAAGAATCTGAAAAAGATCGACGATTATCGTCGAAACGGAATCTATACCGGAAAGAATCTCATCATGACGTTTGAAGGTGATGGCGCTATCCTGAACATGCGCGAGATGCGCGTTATGATGGAGAACCTGATGAAGTGAGAGCGTGAATCGGAATCGTAAGCCGTGAATCGGAATCATAAGCCGGGGAAATGCCGTGAAAATGTCAGCCGAGTCCTCCCAAACCGGATCTCTAAAAAATGCAACAGATCGAAAAGCACTCTCGTCTAATCTGCAGAAACCCTTCCGAACTCCGGAAAACAGTCCGGTGGAAAATCGTTGAAATCAGGAGGACCTTATGAAAAAGAAGATAATTCCTTTATTGATGGGTTGCATGATTGGTATATCGTTTGTTGCCGGCTGCAAAAGCAAAAGCGAGAAGTCATCAGACAGGAAGTCCAGAAATGCGCCCGAAGAGCTCTACGAGTATTATGAGACTACCGCTGAAGGTGACTACGGTGTGACGAAAAACATGAACGCAGGCGGTCTCTCAGAAAACTATTATTACAACGACGGTCTGACTATAGATTATGCCGTCGAATCAGACGCAGGCAACTATATTTCTGACAGCAGCTATGACATGGAGCAGATCGGTGACGGCAACGGAGTTTCCGGTGAAGCGGACAAGAACGTTGATGTTTCCAAAGAGATGCTCGTTTTCCGCTGCACAATGTCGATTGATACATTAAACTTCGAAGAGTCTCTCGCTTCGCTGAAGGGCAAGATCGAAGAGTACCACGGCTTTATCGAGAGAGAGAACCAGTCGGACGGAGTTAACGGCGGTGGAAAGTACCTTACGGACGAAAAGGATAAGGATTATTTCTACACCGCGACGATTCGCATCCCGTCGGAATACTATGAATCTTTCGTGAACGCGACCTCAGGCATCGGCATCCTACGTTCGAAAAATTCGAGCGTGGACAACGTCTCCACCAGATACGGCACGTTGAAAAATGAGCTGGAGATCTACGAGGCGGAATATGACCGCTACATGAAACAGTATGAAGAGACCGAAGACGAGTCCGTCGCACTTCAGATCCAGCGCGAACTTCGTAACCTCGCGATCACGATCTCCGACATTAAGACCGAAATGAGCATGATCGAAAGCGATGTGGCTTATTCATATGTCAGCATCACGCTCCATAAAGTCACAGAAAAAGAAGTTAAGCAGAAAGAAAAAGAGGAGAAGAAGGAAGAAGACGAAAGCTTTGGCGCACGCATTTCAAACACGGCTAAAGAGTCCTGGGATGATCTTGTCGGATTCTTCGAATCGATCGTACTCTTCTTCGTCGCGAACTGGTGGATCATTGCCCCGATCCTGATCGCAATTCTCGTACTGTTCTTCGTGATCCGTCATAAGATCAAGAGGTACCTGAAAAAGAGAAAGCAGAAGCAGGAAGAGGCAGCCGTGGCGCCTCCACTGACACCCGTTCCGACAGTATCAAAGGAAGCAGAAGTAGAAACGGATCCTTCTGCAAAAGCACCTGTCGACGCGGCCGGTTCTGAAGAGATCACTGAACAAAACAACGTCACGATTGAGGACAAAAAGAACTGAAAAAGAGCACCTTACTCAGACACAGCAAACTGCATGAATTGTGTGCCTCAGACGCAACTAAACAGGGAAAAAGAAACTGAAGAAAAGCACCGCCGGAAGTTGCGTCAGGCGGAAGCACCGGAGATCAAGCCTTTCTTACCACTACGGTGACGGCGAAGTCTCCGGTGTTTTCTTTGTCGGAAACAGAACTGCCGGTCCCGGCTGCATCCTTACCCGAGGCAGCGTCTTCTGAAGCAACGGTTTTCGCGAAGATATCTCCGTTCATCATACGCATAAGGGACCTGGCGATAAAAAGCCCCAGACCGGAACCCTTCACGTTCTCGGAATTACTTCCTCTGTAGAAGGACTCAAAAAGATGCGGGAGCTCTTCTTCTTTCACCGAGCAACCGCTGTTTCTCACAGTGATCAGACGGCAGTCTTCCTCATCGGAAAACCCGATCCTGACATAGCGTCCGCTGCCGTATTTGATCGCGTTCTCCAGAAGATTCTGAAGCACTTCCTCCAGACGGACAGGGTCACAGGAAAGAAGTACATTTGTGTATTCTCCGATGACAAATTCAGTGTGGAGCGATCTGAACTTTTCACTGTAAAGAGTCCGAATGCGGTCCATGATCTCGGAAAGATAAAACTCTTTCAT
>CAJOLL010000138.1 GCA_905235455.1 uncultured Clostridia bacterium | reverse complement strand
GCTTGCCCTTGTCGGGATCGACCATTGTGACGACATTGATGTCGTTTGACTCCGGGAACTTCGATCCGCATGCAGAACAGTACTGATGCTCGAGAAGGTTTTCCTTCTTACAGTTCTTGCACTCCTTGAAGCCTCTTTCGTAAAGGATCTTCAGACGGAGGATCTCATTGTCTACGTAAAGTTTGGAAATGCTTTCACAGCGCGTGTTGATATCGCGGGATACATCTGCGTTCATATCACGGTACTGTCTGTAGTACAGTTTTCCGATCTCGTCGAACAGCTGACCGATCAGTCGGCTGTTGTCTTCGATCGCTTTCTGAAACGCCGCGTTCTGATTCTTTTTCGGGTCAAATAAAGCTGCCATGTGTTTCTCATTCCTCCTCGCCCGCAACTCCCGCCGTATAAAAACTCTGCTTTGGGATTCTGGCGCCCCTATTATATATCGGATGTACCCGATTTCTCAAGTATCAATCTTTTTTTCAAGCATGACTCCGACCACTCTCTTGATCGGGATGCCCTGCTCGGCATATTTCGACTCAAATTCCGTGCGGATATTGTCCTTATCCCATTCGCTGTTATGCAGGTCCCGAGTCACGCAGGTCGTCTCCCATCCTGAAGAACTCATCTCCTCAAGCGTAAAATCGAAAAGCGGATCGTTATCGGTCTTAAAATGTATCTGTCCTCCGGGAACCAGTACCTGCCGGTACATATCGAGGAAAGCCCGATACGTCAGACGGCGCTTCGGCTTGTTCTGTCTTGTCCACGGATCACAGAAGTTAATAAAGATACAGTCCACCTCAGAAGGCCCGAAAAAGTCAAGAAGCAAGGTCGCGTCCCCGCGGATAAAGAACAGGTTCTTAAGACCCGCCGCTTTCGCTTTTTCCATCGCAAGGAGACAACAGGAAGGCTCTCTCTCGATGGCGACGTAGCAGACATCCGGATATTTCTCCGCCATCTTCTGGGAGAAAAGTCCTTTTCCACAGCCGATCTCGATAAAAAGCTTGCAGTCTTCGGGCATGCCGCAGGCAGATCTCCACTTGCCGCGATTGTCCTGCGGCAAGTCAAAGTAATGGTCTGCGCAGGCCTCGGTACGTGGTATAAGATTCTTCTTTTTTCGCATTCTGGCCATGGGTTTCTCCTTAAACAGCGGGAATTTCCCCGCTATTGTACTCGAAAAGCACTTCTTTGTGAACACTTTCGACAAATTGCCTACCCGGATCAAGTTTGCAAAATCGGGAAAACTCAATATACTGTTTATGGATATCAATTCGAAGCGGGTGGAAATATATGAAGCCGACAAGTGCAACTATTTCTTTTCTTCAAAACGGCGTCCAGAGAGATCTGGATCTTATGTCCTCAGAAAGCGGCAGTATTCTGAAGTTTGAAGCTACGCTCGAAGACCACCACACAACGATCCGCCTCATCCCCGAAAAGTCCATCGAGATCGTGGAACTGAAAGTGGTTTTCCCGTATGTATTTGGGAAAAAAGACTCGATCCTCATGAACGGATATCAGTCTTGGACGGTCTTAAAGGAATACAGCATCGACACGACGAACATCGTGGCCGAGCAGGTCGCAAAGATCATGCGTCACAAAAAGACCGACAACTGCGGAGACCGCGAGTTCACGAACTACGAAAAAGAGAACCGCTGGCTGCATGGCGTAAGTTACGGCTATGTCCGAAAAGGCAAGGAATTTTATTTCTTCGGATCTCTTAACGAACAGCAGGGCTTTACATTCTTCGATATCAACACCAAAGACAATACACTGACTGTGCGAAAAGATCTGAAGACCAGATTCTTCGATCAGGAATTCACCGCTTTGGATATTATTTTTCTCAAAGGCACGGAAAATGAAGTTTTCGATCAGTATTTCGAAAAACTCGGCATCACTTCGACACATGCCGAACCGATGACCGGATATACGACCTGGTACCGCCATCAGCAGGATATCTCGGAAAAGGTCCTCGTTAAGGACATCCAGGACATCAGCGCCAATTCCAAGCGTTTCCCCTGCCAGGTCTTCTGCATCGACGAAGGCTACGAGAACGCGGTCGGCGACTGGCTGACACCGAAGAAGCAATCCTTCCCTCATGGTATCTATCCGATCACCAAGAGGATCTTAAGTTCCGGACTGCGTGCCGGTATCTGGATCGCTCCGTTTATCTGCGAGAAGCATTCTAAGATCTTCAAGGACCACAACGACTGGCTCCTCAGGGATTCCTCCGGAAATCTCGTCAAAGCCTGCTCTTCTTGGAAGAACTGCTATTGCCTGGATACCGCAAATCCGGCTTTCCGGAGACACCTGAAAAACGTGCTCGTGACGATGCGCGATGACTGGGGCGTTTCCGTCTTTAAATTCGATTTTCTTTACGCGGCGTGCATGCTCCCCTCGTCTTCCCAGACCCGTGCGGAAAAGATGTTTGACGCCATTCATTTCCTTAAGGACTGCGTCGGCGATTCCCTTACGATCGCCTGCGGCGTCCCGCTTATGGCTGCCGCCGGTGTCGCAGATTACTGCCAGGTCAGTTGCGATCTTTCTGCCGAATGGTTCCCGCCGCTTGCTCCTGCGAGCCGCGAGCAGAATTCGACCTACCGCGCGCTTTTGGACATGATCAACCACAGACAGTTGTCCGGAAGAGCTTTTGAGATCTTTACGAACGTACTGCCGATCAATAATCCGTTATTCCTCTTTTCAAAAGACAAGCGGTTCCTGCTCGGCCGTGCCATGGGCTTAAGCCGCGGCATGATCCTCACCTCCGATGATCTGACGCAATACGATGCCGAGGATACGGTCGCCTGGAACACGATCCACGAGCTTCGTCAAGCCACGATCAAGGACATCTATCACAAGGACCAGAAACTCATCGTCGAATATGAGCTTTATAAGCAGCCACAGAGACTGAAGATCTCTCTTCTCGAATGACTCCCGCACAGTGCTTTTGACGCGGTATCTGTATGAATGCGGATGCACATTCTGCGCCCGTAAAATTGCCAGTTGACAAAAGTCATTGAAATCGCTATTATTTTAAGGCATGTGAAACAGACGTTTCACAAATTCAATCAAGCTTGGAGAAGTCGCGTAGCCTGGTCGAGCGCGCACGACTGGAAATCGTGTAAACCCCAAAAGGGTTTCGAGGGTTCGAATCCCTCCTTCTCCGCCAATTTTGATGAAGTTACCCCCATTTTTTGTACAGCGATGTACAATGAATGGGGGTACTTTTATGCTAATAACAAAAGAGACCAAGTTAAAAATCGTAAAAAA
>CAJOLL010000137.1 GCA_905235455.1 uncultured Clostridia bacterium | reverse complement strand
ATGTTCACCGAACGATACGCTCTCATCCCGGCCGCCAAGTCTCCGTAAGAACCGATTTCGTCTCCATAGCCCTTAATGTAGAAAGAAATATGTTCTCTGCCGCAGGCTGGTTATGAATGAATATTCCTGTATAACGCTTTCTTTAATATCTATACCATTTTCCACTGACAGCATTCGGGCGGAATGCGTCCGTTATTAAAAAACAAAAATTACTTATCTAATATTTACGGGCAAAATCAGGTAGATGTAGTTCCCGGCATCATCTTTGATGAAGCACGGTGCTTTCGCGTTGATGAAGTACAGTGTGACTTCTTCGTCGTCGATCACGCGCAGTGCGTCCAGCAAAAATTTCGGATTGAACCCGATCACGATGTCCTTGCCTGTCTTTTCCACAGCTACTTCTTCATCCATGGAGCCCAGGACCGTGTTGATCTGCAGGTCCATGAAATCGTCCCGGATGTCCAGGACCACCGGCATCTTGTCGCTCTCTCTGACGAGCAGTGTCGCTCTGTCGATACTTCCGATGAAGGCCTGTCTGTTCAGAACGACTTTCGTCTCATAATCCGAAGAGATCATCTGGTCGATGCGGAAGTACTCGCCGTCGATCAGGCGGGAGAGCACGATCGTATTGTCGAACTCGAACAGAACATAATTATAATCGAAATAGATCTGTACTTCGTCGTCCATCTCGCCGGACAGGATCTTGCTGATCTCATTCAGCGTCTTTCCGGGCACGACTACTTTTTTATCGGGACAGAATTCTTTCAGTTCCAGGCTGCGGATCGAAATTCTGTGTCCGTCCAGAGAGACGACTTTCAGCACACCGCTGCGGATCTCGAAAAGCTCGCCGGTCATCAGTTTGTTGTTCTCATTCGGAGCGATGCTGAATATCGTCTGGCGGATGATCTCTCTGAGCGAGAACTGGGAGAGTGCTATGCAGTCGTTTCTGTCGATCATGGGAAGCGCCGCGAACTCTTCGGCATCTTTCCCCGGAATGTCGAATTTGGCCCTCTCACAGGTGATCGAAGCCATGTTCTTTTCATCTGTATCGATCGTGACCATGCTGCTCGGCAGCTTGCGGACAATGTCAGAAAAGATTTTTGCGTCCAGCGCGATCTTTCCTCTTTCTTCGATCGTTCCTTTGACAACGGTCTCTATGCCGAGTTCCATATCATTTGCCGTGAAACGGATATCCCCCGCTGTGGCATCGATCAGGATACATTCCAGAATCGGCATGGTCGTCTTTGAGGGGACGGCTTTCAATACGATGTTTACGCTTTCCGCAAGATCGGACTGCTGGAAGAGCAGCTTCATAATGGATACCTCCTTGTCGGACCGAAAGATCCGGATAGATAGAAAGAAAAATCAGTAGTCATCTTCTTATTGGCTGTGGAAATGTGGATATCCTGTACAAGGCGCTCCGCTGCGGGATTTCTTCTTGTAAAAACAGGGTGGAAAACACACATATGCGATGTGTATGAATGCGGATAACTTTCAGAGAAAAAGTTATCAACAAGTTATGATGCACATATCCACGGCAGTTATCCTAATTTTGTGGATTGATCTTCTTTTTCAGAATATCGATCGTATTGGCAAAATCAGGGTCTTTTTTCATATCTTCTTCTATTTTGTTTATACCGTACATGATCGTCGTGTGGTTCCTGACGCCGACGGCATCGGCGATCGTCTGCTGGTTGCTTCCCAGGATGGAGCGGCAGAGATACATGACGATCTGCCGGGGGTAGGAAAACCGCCGGGCCTTGACGGAGCTTTTGATGTCGTCCGGCGTGATGTCATAATGCTCGGCCACGACTTCGATGATATAATTCGGCGTGATGACTTTCTTTTTGTCCGGGAAGATGATGTCTGAGAGGACATCTTCCGCCAGTTCCACCGTGATTTCCCGCTTTTCCAGGTTGCCTTTCGCGAGCACTTTGTTCAGAGAACCTTCCAGCTCCCGGATGTTCGTGTTCACGTTTTCCGCAATGTACTGCAGCACGGCATCGTCGATATTGGAGCCGTCGAGTTCCTGCTTTTTCCGGAGAATGGCCATCCTCGTCTCAAAGGTAGGACGCTGGATGTCTGCCAGAAGGCCCCACTCGAAACGGGAGCGGAATCGCTCCTCGAGGATGTCCATGTCTTTCGGCGGACGGTCGGAGGTGAGGACGATCTGTTTGCCGGCGTCGTGCAGGACGTTGAATGTATGGAAAAATTCTTCCTGCGTGGATTCCTTGCCGATGATGAACTGGATATCATCGATCAGCAGCACGTCGACGTTGCGGTATTTCGCGCGCATCTTGGAGAGCACGGCACTGCTGCCGTTGCGGATCGCCTCGATCACTTCGTTGGTGAATTCTTCGCTGGTGACGTAAAGAAGCTTCATCTCCGGATGATTTTTGACGATAAAATGCGCGATGGAATTCATCAGGTGCGTCTTACCGAGACCGGCGCCGCTGTATATGAAGAGCGGGTTGTACATCTTGCCGGGGGACTCCGCCACGGCCAGGGAAGCGGCGTGGGCGAACTGGTTGTTGCTGCCTACGACGAAGGTATCAAAGGTATATCGCGGGTTCAGGCCCGCTTTCAGAGAAGATTCCCGGGCCGTTTTCTCACTGTTTTCTTTTTCTACGTCTTCCGGAAGGACGAAATAGATCTCACAGTCCAGACCGGTGACTTCGCCGATCGCGGCTTTAATCGGCAGTTTGTAGCGCTTTGAGACATAGTCCAGCCCGACCTGTTCTGTGGGAACGAGGATCGTCACAGCCTGGCCGTCTGTTTCATGCACTTTCAGAGGACGGATCCATGTCTTGAAAGACACGTCGGAGAGCTCGTGTTCCTCTCTGACGCGTTCCAGAATTTCGTCCCATTTTTCCTGAATAATGTTCATAGCTGCAAGTCCTTTTCAGAGGAGTTATTTCCTATTTATATAGAGCCGCAAAATACGCTTACTATATAATACTATAAAAGGGTGTATTAGGCAACTGCCGGGACGGGAAAAGAGAGAAAAAACAAAGTGGAAAAGATACAAAAATATTATGTTATCCACAAATTATCAACATTATGTGGATAATTTACGTAAACCTGGCCGGATATTTAGTGCTTGACGCTATGCCGGAAAATACATATAATATTGTCGATGTTTTCTCGACATACATGACTGCATGCATCTGAATTATATGATCGACGGATGCAGAAGAGAAAAAATCGTCTCGCTGCGTAAAGCAGTATGTTGGAGAAAAGGAGGTGCAGGACTCATGAAGATGACATATCAGCCTAA
>CAJOLL010000136.1 GCA_905235455.1 uncultured Clostridia bacterium | reverse complement strand
TATTTGGCAAAACAGGATGTCATTGAAATCGAAGGTCTGGTAACAGATACCTTACCAAATGCACAATTTAAGGTGAAACTTGAGAACGGTCACGAGATCCTTGCTCACGTTTCTGGTAAAATCCGTATGCATTACATCCGCATTTTACCGGGTGATAGAGTGACTGTAGAGATTTCGCCGTACGATTTAACACGTGGGCGTATTACATTTAGACACAAATAGTGTCGTGGAGGGAAAACATGAAAGTAAGACCATCAGTAAAACCAATGTGCGATAAATGTCGTGTTATTAAACGCAAAGGTCGCGTCATGGTTATTTGTGAAAACCCTAAACATAAACAGAGACAAGGTTAAAAGGGAGGAAAGAAATTAATGGCTCGTGTTGCTGGAGTTGATATTCCAAATAATAAACGTGTTGTAATATCTCTTACTTACATCTATGGTGTAGGTCTGACAACATCCAAGAAGATCCTGGCTGACTGCAATATCTCCGAAGATATCCGTGTCAAGGATCTTACCGATGAACAGCTGAACGCAATTCGTAAAGCTTTAGACAATTACGTCCTTGAAGGCGATCTGAGAAGAGAAGAACAGCTGAACATCAAGCGTCTGATGGAAATCGGTTCATACCGTGGTATCAGACACAGAAAAGGCTTACCTGTCAGAGGTCAGAGGACCAAGACAAACGCCAGAACCCGTAAGGGACCGAGAAGAACGGTCGCTAACAAGAAGAAGTAAGGAGATAAACAATGGCACAGAAAGCAAAGACAAATGCACGTAAAAAACGTGTCAAGAAGAATATTGCCAGTGGTGTTGCGCATATCCACTCAACATTCAATAATACGATCGTAACGATCACTGATGAAGCCGGTAATGTTATCGCTTGGTCAAGCGCCGGTGCATTAGGTTATAAAGGTTCACGTAAATCTACTCCGTATGCTGCTCAGTTGGTTTCTGAGGCTGCCGGTAAAACGGCTATGGATCACGGCATGAAGAAGGTTGAAGTCAATGTCAAAGGACCGGGTCCCGGCAGAGAAGCTGCGATCAGAGCGTTAGCTTCTGCAGGTCTCGAGATCACTGCGATCAACGATGTTACACCGATCCCGCACAACGGGTGCCGTCCGCCTAAGAAACCCAGAGGCTAAAGCTAAGGAGGAAATTTATGAACAAATTTGAACGTCCTAAATTTAAAGTCAGCGACTATGTCGAAACTGAATATGGTAAGTTTGTCATTTCTCCGTTAGAGAGAGGCTTCGGTACGACATTAGGCAATGCTTTAAGAAGAACTATGCTGTCTTCCTTACCCGGAGGCGCAGTATATTCTATCAAAATAGACGGAGTTTTCCATGAATTCTCATCTATTAAAGGCGTTAGAGAAGATACTACATTAATCGTATTAAATATCAAGAGTTTGATCCTGGACATTGCGGATGATGATGTATACACACTCAGAATTTCCGCAAAAGGTCCTTGTACAGTAAAGGCTGAAGATATCATTCTTCCTGCCGGTGTTGAAGTTCTCAATCCCGAACTTGAGATCGCTCACCTTGATAAGGGCGGCGAACTTGAAATGGAACTGCTCGCAAGAAACGGCAGAGGCTATGTTTCCGCTGATGAAAACAAAGTTCTCTACCAGGGTTCTTCCCAGGGTATCGGTACGATCTATACCGACGCGATCTACACTCCGGTTGTAAAAGCGAACTACTCAGTTGAACCGACCCGTGTCGGACAGTCTGCGAAGTATGACGAACTGACGATGGAAGTATGGACAGACGGTTCCATCTCTCCGAAAGAGTCACTTGCGCTTGCTGCCAAGATCCTGGTCTCTCATCTGGAACTGCTGACCGAAGTTGACAAGGAAGTCAGTGAGATGGATTCCTTAATGAAGGACTATGTCAATGAAGGAAATGCCAAGAAGGTCAATATGTCCATTGATGATCTGGATCTGACAGTCAGATCATACAACTGTTTAAAGAGAGCAGGTATCTCAACAGTCGAAGAACTGACACAGAAGACTGAAGAAGAAATGAGCAGAGTCAGAAACCTCGGCAAGAAATCCTTGAAAGAAGTCAAGGAAAAGCTCGCGGCGCTCGGCCTGTCATTCAAACAAGTTGACTAAGGGGGAAATTGAAACATGTGGAATCGTAGATTAGGCCGTACGGCCGACCATAGAGTCGCTCTTCTTAAGAATCAGGCGACAGATCTCATCCTCAAGGGCAAGATCGAAACGACTGAAAAGAAGGCCATGGAATTAAGAAGCGTTGTTGATCATCTGATCACGATCGCTAAGAAAGATGACCTGGCTTCCAGAAGACAGGCTGCGGCTTATTTAAGAAACGTTACGACCAAAGACGGCAAGACTGCTGTCCAGGTCTTATTCGACGAAGTTGCTCCGAGATATAAAGACAGAAACGGCGGCTATACCAGAGTTACTAAGACCGGTATCAGACGCGGTGATGCTGCTCCGATGGCAACCATCGAATTAGTTTAATTCAAACCGAAAGCTCTCATTTGAGAGCTTTTTGTATGGGCGGAATTCTTATGTATTTCATAAGTATCCAATATGGGTATAATAATATTCTATATAACCAATATGGTTACTGGTGAAGTTATATGAAATACACGATATCTGGAAGAGAAGGGTTTAGTTAAACAGTGCAGCAAAAATAAACTGTTGAATGTTGTTATGACATAATGAAGTAGAGGTGTTTATGCAATACAGAAAAGATAAATACGGAAACGACCTGTCTGTCCTTGGATATGGCTGCATGCGTTTTACCAACAAAAACGGAAAGATCGATATCGATAAGGCAGAAACGGAGATCATGGAAGCTTATCGAAACGGGGTCAATTACTATGACACGGCATATATCTATCCAGGATCTGAAGCTGCCTTGGGAGAGATCCTGGAAAGAAATCAGATCCGCGATCAGATCAACATCGCCACAAAACTTCCTCAGTATATGATCTCCAACAGGGAAGCGATCGATAAATACTTCTATGAAGAACTGGGGAGGTTGAGAACCGATCATGTCGATTACTATCTGATGCATCATCTGACGGATTATGTGCAATGGGAAAGACTGAAAAAGATCGGGATCGAAGACTGGATCGCAGAGAAGAAGGAAAAAGGAGAGATCCGCAATATCGGTTTCTCATATCATGGAAACAGTGAAATGTTCATTGAGATCCTTCACGATTATCCCTGGGATTTTGCACAGGTTCAGTACAATTATCTCGATGAAAATGCCCAGGCCGGAAGAAAAGGTGTAGAAGAAGCGGGAAGACTCGGGATC
>CAJOLL010000135.1 GCA_905235455.1 uncultured Clostridia bacterium | reverse complement strand
CAGGATCGCCGCCACGCATTCATCGACAGACATAAAGGACGTGTTCAGTACCAGATGGTAAAGAGAAACATCCGTGGAATCTTCCGAGAATACATGGGATACGAATCGTTTGTGCTTTCTGTCCGTGGAAGCAAGAAGCTCGGCGGCAGCGGTTCCGGAAAGATGGAACTGCTTCTGGACACGGGAAAGACGGACATCGTCAGAGGCAATGATGCGTACATGGATGGCCTTGTCCGAACCGGAAAACAGAAGCTGGGAGCCGAAACCGAGAAGTACGGCGGATTGTTCTTCGGCCATGGACAGAAGAGATTCCGACAAGGTATCTTTGAAAGTCTTGCCGTCTTTATATTCGGAAAGGTAGAATTTCGCACTTTCACCCAGTCTCGTGCGCTGGTCCGGACGGATATCCGGAAAGAAGCGTTCCATGAGAAGGTCACGGGTGATCAGATCCCAGCCGAGCTTGCTGCTCAGGGCTTTGGCGACCTCATCACCTAAACTTCCCATCTGTCTTGAGATCGTGATGATCGACACGGAAGAAACGTCTCCTTTCAGTTTTTACGGCGGGTCAGTTTACCAAACCGGTTGATTTCGTAGGCCCAAGCCGTATGCGATCAGATCCATAAGGATCGCAAAGAATGTTGCCTTGTTGGAGTATTCAAAAGAAGTGCAGATAAAGATCATGAAAATACCTCCATAGACTACTGGTTTTATTTTATCACAACGCATACTCACGGACAGTAAAAGTAATTGAAATAGTTTGTCGTATATGCGAAAATTCATCATGTGATTAAGATGCGGACCGCATGGAGAAAGGAAAGAATATGCTGAGTTATTATTTTGTTTACGGTGTAAAGTCTTTTAAAAAAGTTTACGGGCCGAAGGGTCAGGCGCAGGCTTGCCCGTTCTGTCACAAGGTCTATCAGGAAACTTACGTGAAGTTCCGAAAGTACGGCCATCTCGACTATATTCCGCTTATACCGTTAGGCTCTGATCTTTATCATTTCTGCCCGGTCTGCTTTTACGGAGATAAGTTTGACAAGCAGGGAAAGAAAGCGGCGAAGGCGATCATCAAAGATACAACGCCTCCGACGACCAACCTGATTCCGTGCGGCGTCCATCACGTTTCTGCAAAGACGTGGGATCTGTTTTTGCAGGATCAGGCCACAAATGAAGTAATTCCGATCAAAAACGGCATTACCAAGAGTGAGTACAAAAAACTGAAGAAAGACAGGTTTTATAAACATATTCATGAGATCGATGCATAATACTGACACAAAACAGAAAAAGATCCTTTCGGGACTATTGGCATTGTCAATCGTTCTTGCCTGTGCGTGCGGAAAGACCGAGGAAACGGAAAAGACCAGAAAGACCAGAGCCCAAAAGACAGAAGAAGCCATTGTTACGGATGATTCGGAAAAAGAAACGGAAACGAGCTCCGAGTCTTCTGCCGATACTGCGACGGAAGAACCGGAAACAACAACAGAAGAACCGGAAACGACAACAGAAACTTTCACGAGTGCTTTTGACGCAGAAAAGGCAAAGAACTATATGGCTTCGATCGGGTTTGACGGTGTCGTTCTCGTAGCCGAAAATGATCAGATTGTCTGGACGCATGCTTCCGGCTATGCGGACCGTAAGAATAAGACGCCGAACACTCTGGATACGGTATTCGAGTTCGGCTCGATCACGAAGCAGTTTACGGCGGCAGCCATCATGCAGCTCGAAGAGAAGGGACTTCTTTCCACGGAGGATACGCTGGATAAGCACATCCCGGAATATAAGTATGCCGATCAGATCACGATCCACCAGCTTTTGAACATGACATCCGGAATTTCGGACTATCTTTTCAACGGCATGCTGGGTTTTTCGTTTGACGAACTTAACGGCATGACGCTGGAAATGCTTTTGGATTTTGAAGACACCATGACGAAGCTCGTGACAACACCTCTTGATAAAGACGAGTTTGTCCAAAAACTCTCCGAATATCCGTTGGATTTTACTCCCGGCACGGAGTATGCGTACTCGAATTCGAACTACTATCTGCTCGGCATCATTATCGAGAGACTGAGCGGAATGGCGTATGACGAATATGTGCGCGAAAATATCCTTCAGCCTTTAAACCTTTCTGATCTGTATCCGGATATTGATCATCTGACATCCGACGGCCGTACGGATCTTTTCATTATGTCCTTTGATCTTCCGCATCAGGATCCGACCATCAGTTACGCGGTCGGTGTAATGACAGGAACGGCAGAGGGGCTTTTCAACTGGGAAAAGTGTGTCATGGACGAGATGCTTTTGAGCGAGGAAAGCTGGAACAAAGTGCTGGACGGCGGTGCTTTTGGATACGGATACGGCTGGAATATCGAAAACGGATATATCGAGCATTCCGGTATGACACTGGGTTATAACACCAATGTGCGAGTGGATTCGGACTCCAGACGGGTCATCGTCGTTCTCTCGAATATCCAGCCGCTCGAAGGAAGAGATAAAAAACCGATGTCTTCCGAAATCTGCGAGGAACTCTGGCAATACTACGGCTGATCAGCCAAAAGCTTTTGGGAGAAGATAATGAAAAAAGAAAACAAAACCAATGCCATGCGCATCCTGGATAAAGAGAAGATCCGTTATAAAGCGTTCTACTATGACTGTGATGAATTCATCGACGGCGTACACATCGCAGATATGCTCGGCCAGCCGTATGAGAGCTCTTTTAAGACGCTGGTCATGCAGGGAAAATCGAAGAATTACTTTGTCTTTGTGATCCCGATCGCCGAGGAAGTCGACATGAAGAAAGCGGCGAAGTCAGTCGGGGAGAAGAATCTGGAGATGGTCCATGTCAAAGACATCATGGCGGTCACGGGGTATATCCGCGGCGGAGTGACTTCGATCGGCATGAAGAAAAAGTATCCGACCGTGATCGATGAAACGGCGCAGCTTTTCGATACGATCATCGTCAGCGGAGGTATGCTCGGAACCCAGATACATCTGGCACCGGATGATCTCCTGAAAGCAGTATCGGGCCAATTCGCCGATATCACTCTGGCGCACTGATCCCGATACATGAAAATGACCGATTATTCTGCTGTGTGATAAAGGCGGGCATATGCTCCGCCTTTTTTCAGGAGATCTTCGTGGCTTCCTTCTTCTTCGATGCCGTTCTCGGAAAGCACCAGGATACGCTTGGCATTCTGGATCGTGGAGAGACGGTGGGCAATGACGAGCGTAGTGCGGTCTTTGGCCAGATCCTCAAGAGAATCCTGGATGACACGTTCACTTTCGTTATCCAAAGAAGATGTC
>CAJOLL010000134.1 GCA_905235455.1 uncultured Clostridia bacterium | reverse complement strand
TTTTTCCGGCTTCTGGAGGAAAGAGAAGACGTGTTTTCCCTGAAACTCACCTACATACATGACGAGCTCGTCGATGCGGCGGTAGATGGAAAGAAGATCGATTTTGTAGTATAAATAGAAAAGTGTCGGAGAGCCGACCATATCAGTTAACGGGTAAAGGAAGAAGAATAACGTGGCAGACGAAGAAAAGAAGAGGAAAAAGAAAAAGAAGAGCGCGTACAGACGCATGATCGAGCATCACATCAAAGTGGCCGCGATCATCATAGGTTCGATCGCGCTTGTTGCCGTTTTGTTTTTTACCCTGATCGCGAGTTATGACTTTTCTAAGAAAGCTTGGCACGTCAAGTTCGACCCGATCCACGGCTATTCTTATACACTTTACCTTAAGCAGGAGTATTCTCCGGCTCATGTCGTCATCGAATCCTGCTCGAAAAGCACCGATGAAGTAACGATACCGGATACGATCTTCGGCGCTCGCGTCGAAAGTATCGGGGATGGTGCTTTTAAATCGTCGGTAAAGACGATAAAACTCGGTCAGTACGTCACGCTTGTAGGTGAGGGAATGTCCGATAAGAAGTTTATTCTTCCGGAAAACTACGGACAGGCGGCGCTGAAGAGTTATGTCACCTTTAAGGATAAGAACGGTTCCGGCTTCTACTACAAGGCCATGTTCGACAATACGATGATGGCATTTGCCTATTTCGGAACGAAGGAAGATTACAAGATCCCGGAGTCTTTCATCGGAATGAAGGTCAGTAAGGCGACCGAGTACTACGATAACGACGAGTATACTATCCGTCTTGCCGAATACGAAGCGGAGCATTACTCCGTTCTTCCTTATAACATGATCCGTGTCAATACGATCTGCAACGAGGCGATCGACCCGTATATCTCTTCTTTAGAGGACCTCGAGAGCCGTCAGAGAATGAAGGAGAGGGTCATGTCCCTTCCGGCACAGTATAACTATAATGCGGACGGAACACCGGCAGACGGGGAGACCGCGATCAAACTTGCTCTCATCCACAAAGGAGACGGAAAAGGAAAGAACTGCGGCGGTGTCATTGCCGATTTTGATCCGTCTGATTTCTTTGCCGCAATCAGATATATGTCAAAAAGAACATCCGACTGCCATACGGATGGCGAGCCGGATCTTGAGGTATGGATGATGGACGGTTTTCTCGGATCCTGATCAGATTCCGAAACCCGCTGACTGTGTCTTTGTGGAGATCGGTTCCGTCGGCGGATCGTTCGGATCAATAAACTCGAAAAGTGATCCGGTGCAGACTTCTACAAGAATATACTTATAACCATCCTGGTAGAAAATCATGGAACCTTCCGGAATGCCTTTGCTGTGCAGTTCCTCCGTAGGGATCTTGCTGTCGTCTCTGGCTTCGACCGTGGCGCGAAGATCGTAGTTTTCCCACTCTGTCGGAAGTCCGTAGATGACGGTCTCGCCTTCCCACTGATACAAAGTGCCGTTAAAGACGACATACATTTCCGATTCCCGGAAAGGCTTTTCCATCTTGATGACCTTGGTCGTCATGACACAGCTTAAGATCGTTGCCGCACAGTATGTCGTCCAGATAAGAACGGCGATTACCGAAAGAAGCTGGATGCCGAGCCACTTCTTGAAATAAGCGGCGATAATGACGATCAATCCGATAAATCCCAGGATAGATAGGAAGTAGTAAAGCTTATAGTACGGGTCCAGCTCGGAAAGAGTATGTACCGTAATGATATTGATAATGGAAAGAACACCAAAGAGGACGCACTCGATGATCGTTAAGATCAAAGGTGCGTTTACTTTCTTGGGCGCTTGGGAAGGACCGGTCATTTTCTTTTCTTCGGAAGAAAATGCCGGACTTGTATTTTCAGACATTTCCGATCACTCCTATATTGATCTCAGTTATTGATGAAGTCCAGGAGCTTATCTTTCGGCAGGAAACCCATCGTCTGTTTCTTGACTTCACCGTTTTCGAAAAGAAGAAGAGTCGGGATCGCAGAGATCTTATAACGGATAGCGATCTCCGCCTGGTCGTCAACGTTTACTTTTCCTACGATGAACTTGCCTTCGTTTTCGTTTGCTACTTCTTCGAGAACAGGCCCGAGCATCTGGCACGGTCCGCACCATGTTGCCCAGAAGTCAACAACAACGGGAAGGGAAGCCTTAAGGACTTCCTGTTCGAAATTCTCTT
Source organism: uncultured Clostridia bacterium (assembly GCA_905235455.1). Taxonomy (GTDB): domain Bacteria; phylum Bacillota; class Clostridia; order Saccharofermentanales; family Saccharofermentanaceae; genus Scatonaster. The sequence continues at coordinate 1,120 of CAJOLL010000134.1, read as the reverse complement.
TTGTCAATGTGATCTCAGCCATATCGGATCTCCTTTTCCTTACTTTCTTTTATAGTATAACATGCAGTGGCAAAAACCTTCGTAGTCCGGATCGGCGATCTGCTCTCTGAATTCTTTACACATACACTTGGTATCTTCCGTTTTTTCAAAACGGCAAGGGCAGTAGCCGCCCTTTTGCTTCAAACCTTCTTTAACCATAGCTACGACTTTTTCATCAGGATTCAGTTCGATCTTCATGCTTGTGCCTCCTTTTAAGTAAAAAAATGGGGATCGTTGCTGTTTTGCAGCGATCCCCACGCTCTTTGCAAATCGATTATATCAAACGACACGAGTCTTCATCTTATCGTAAGCTTCTCTTGCGACTGCCCGTACGCTTGGATCGGAATCAGCAAATGCCAGTTTCTTAAGGTATTCTTCACAATGCTTCGCATTGATCAAACCGGCCGATTCTGCGGCAGCTGCTCTAACCATCGGGGAAGTATCGCGGAAAAGGGGAATCAATTGCATTCCCGATTCATATGTGCTGATCTGTCCCATTGCTTTAGCGACCGCTACGCGAATCTCGTCATCCGGGTCATCTATCATCTTCAACAGCGCACCCAGATTCTGCTTCTTGCCGAGTTTTTCGATCTTTTCAGTTAATCTATCAATCTTTGCCATCCGGATCGCCCCTTTCCATTTAGATTATATGTAGTTTCTATACTGATTATGCACTTCTTTTTTCTTTTATGCTAGTACTATTTGCTAATAACTGCAAAAAAAATTGTTTCAATTTTGTGAACGGCGAAATAAAAATATTAAATTGTATTTAGGATATTGAACATTTTGAAGCGAAAAAGTGTTTCTTCTTTTTTTGAGGTTTGGTAAACTGGTTAAGAATTCCGTATGAGGTGAACGATTTTGAGAAGAAAGTCCCGTTTCCTGACCTTGTTTTTGATCCAGGCGCTTCTTTGCTCCTGTAATGTCGTGAGCAAGGATAAAAATACCTCGGATGAAGAACGACAATTACTGGGACGCTGACCGCGTGCAGCTGGCCGGCATCAAGTACCAGGTCGTCGGTTCCTCCGACAACGCGCTGAACGCCTATCGCACCGGCACGCTGGACGTGGTCACCATCTCC
>CAJOLL010000133.1 GCA_905235455.1 uncultured Clostridia bacterium | reverse complement strand
GTTGATTAAATTCATTTTGCAAATAATTATATATGAAAATAAAAAATATCAATATATTTACCAGTCAATATTTCTTCTGATCAATATGATAAATTCGATTTAAAAAGTGGTTATTATAATGATAGCACGGCTGCAGATAATTGTCGCTGTAATCTTGTCTCCCAGGAATCCGTCGAGCTTTTCGAGGAAAGCCGCGAATCTCTCATAATCTGTTTCGCCTGTGATCTTCAGGATGCTGTCTACATAAATGTGTGTTACGTCATAGTCTTTCGCGCAAATACCGGCTACGAAACTTAAGAACTGTTCAAAACCCTCAACCGGATACTCGTCCAGATCCACGAGACGGACGCTGTATTTAATGAGACGGTCGAGACGGTGTCCACGCTGGATGCATACGATATTGTTATCCGTTGTCGCCTGCTCGTTGATCATCTCTACGAGCTGAGCTGTCTTTCCTGTTCCCTTTTCTCCTGCAATTACCTTTATCATTGGCATCATCTCCTTGTTTTGTTGATTATCCAACGTTTATCTTTTGGATACTTCTATTCTACATGATAACTTGGATAATTTGAATAGTAGTGAAAAGAAAAAGTAAGTTAAAATTGTGTAAATAAAACAAAGGGAAAGGGAATTCGGTTATTTATACCGATATTGTATGAAAATATCTGAAAAGCATTGCATTTATTAAGCTTTAGTGTTAACATATTTTTTGCTAGAAGTATTTGACATGGAGAGTGGGTCTTGGCCCGCTCTTTTGTTTATCAAAGATACGGAGGACGCATGGCAGGAAGATCAAAAGTGGCGCAGGAAGCATTCGATATTGCTGAGCCGATCGTAAAAGCCCTCGGCTTTGACCTTGTGGACTGTGAATACAAGAAAGAGGGACAGTATTACTTCCTTCGCATCTTCATCGACAAGCGCGGCGGCATCGGTATCGATGACTGCGAGGCGGTAAGCCGAGAGGTGGACAAGGCGCTTGAAGGCAAGATCCACGCGGACCCTGATTATTTTGAGGTATCTTCACCGGGCGCGACGAGACCTTTTTCCTCGCTTTCCGACTATGTACGCCATCAGGGCGAAGAGATCGAAGTTTCTCTTTTCTCGGCGGTCGACGGAAGTAAGCATCTGGAAGGGATCATCGATCAGGCTACGGAAGAAAAACTGGTCTTGGATACCGGAAGCGGTAAGATCGAGCTGCAGTGGGACAAGATCGCAAAGGCACAGAGAACAATACGGTTTTAATTGGCAACAAACGCGATAAAGGAGAGAGTTTATGAAAAACGAAGAACTGTTGCAAGCAATTCACGCACTGGCAAAAGAGAGAGGTATCGACGAAGAGGTGCTTTTCGAGGCGATCGAAGAAGCGATCGTAGCTGCTTTTAAGAGAGAGTTCTCGGATGCAAAGCAGAATGAGCAGGTTTTTGCCGAGATCGATCGTGAAACAGGCGACATGTACGTCTACGAAGTAGTAGAGGTCGTTTCTGAGGTAACAGATCCGAAGACACAGATCTCCCTTGCGGAAGCTAAGGAAATCGACCCGGACCTCGAAGAAGGCGATACGATCGAGATGACCATCGATGTAGAGTCCCTCGGCCGTCTGGCTGCAGGTGCCGCTAAGGCTGCAATCAGTAAGAAGCTTCGTGATACGGAAAACGATCGTATCCAGTCTGAGTTTTCCGATAAGATCGGCGAGCTGGCAAGTGGTGTGATCCAGAGATCCGATAACCGTTTCGTATTTGTAGACATCGGACGTGCCGAAGCAACACTTCCGAGACAGGAACAGGTCAAGGACGAGGATTATTCCTTCAACAAGAGAATGAAGTTCCTCATCCTCCGCGTGGAGACACAGAAGGAGCGCCCGGTGATCATCGTTTCCAGAAGTCACCCGAACCTCGTCAAGAAGCTCCTCGAAAAGGAAGTTCCGGAGATTCACGACGGTATCGTCGAGATCGTATCCGTTGCCCGTGAGGCAGGTTCCCGTTCTAAGGTAGCCGTTATCTCCAGAGATCCGGATGTAGATCCGCTCGGTGCATGCGTGGGCCAGAGAGGTGCACGTATCCAGGCGATCATGGACGAGCTCGGCAACGAGAAGATCGATGTTATCGCATATTCCGATGATCCGGCGGTCTATATCAGCAACGCCCTCTCTCCGGCAAAGGTTGAGCGCGTAGATGCAGAGATCATCACAAATGAAGACGGAACGCAGGAGAAGAACGCTCAGGTAGTCGTACCGGATCAGCAGTATTCTCTGGCGATCGGCCGTTCCGGTCAGAACGTTCGTCTTGCTGCAAGACTTACAGGCTGGAAGATCGACATCAAGAGTACCTCGCAGTTCCAGCAGATGGTTCAGAACGATTTCGTTGCGAACTTTACAATTGCCGACGATGAGGAAGGCGAAGCTGCTTCCGACGAGCAGGCTTAATCTTTTGAGCAGGTTCAGGCGGATTGAAGCAGGAAGAATAAAGGAAAGACGGGAAGACGTAAGACATGGCGAAGAAGATACCGATGAGAATGTGCGTAAGCTGCCGTGAGCGTTTTGCGAAGAAGGATCTGATCCGGATCGTGGCGCAGGCGGACGGCACAGTCACGGTCGATCCGACGGGCAGGATGCCCGGAAGAGGTGCTTATGTCTGCCATGACCCGGAATGTATGAAAAAAGCGGTCGACAATTCTCAGTTCGACCGGGGACTTCACCGTAAGGTGGATCCTGAGGAGATCCGGCACGGGCTGGATCAGATGAAGGAGGTCGATCCGGAAAAATGAAAAAGGATCGGCCGGTGACCAGGGAAAGGATACTTCGCACGATCGGACTTTCGTTCCGTGCAAGTCTCCTGACATCCGGTTTTGACGCGGTGGAACTGGCGATGCGTTCGGGGGCAGTGGAACTGCTGATCCTGTCGCAGGACGGTTCCGGAAAGCAGAAGGAAAAACTCGAAAGGGCGGCAAAGGACGAGGAAGTGTCCTGTCGGTACTTTGGAACCGCAGAAGAACTGGGAAGAGCAATCGGAAAAGACAGTCGTATCGCGATTGCAATACTGGATCAGGGAATGGGCAAGAAACTTCAGGAACTGATCGACGAACTGGATGAGATCGACAAGTCCGCGAAGAAGGCGGAATAAACAGGAGGAAACGATGGCAGAAAAAGAGAAGAAAACAACCAAGACGGGAGATTCTACCGAGACTAAGGTTGAATCGTCGGTTCCGCAGAAGACCGTAAGCGGTATTTCCGGAACGAAGACACTTCGTGTCGGCCGTGTAAATAAAAAGGCCAAGAAACCTCCGGTAGAGGAAGGTTCTTCCGCACCTGTCGAAAAAGAGACGGCACCTGCACCGGTTCCGGCTCCGGCAGAACCGGCAGTAAAAGCGGAACCGCCAAAGAAGGAAGAAGCTCCGAAGAAGACTTTGGAAAAGAC
>CAJOLL010000132.1 GCA_905235455.1 uncultured Clostridia bacterium | reverse complement strand
ATGTCGTCTCCTCAGATGCCCAGCTCGAAAGTCAGCTGCGGCTGCATCGGCTCATAGTTCTGCATCTCGAAATCTTCGACGGTGATCGACGTGATATCGCAGCCCGGTTCTTTATTCAGGATCAGGTTCGGGATCTTGTCGCCTTCCGAGGAGACAGGAGCCATGACACCTGCTTCGTCCGCGCGGCGGAGAAGCTCATGTGCGTTATCGATATGGCGGTCGTAAATCTGCTCATTTGCGACGAAGTGGGTAAAGACACCGGCTTCGTATCCGGTCGTTCTGGCGACCATGAGAAGAAGTGCGGCGTACTGGATTTCGTTGATGCCGCCGGCACCGGAGGCGGTCAGCATATCACCGGATCTCTGGACCATGACCATGTCGAGATATTTTCCGCGTACGTTCCAGATCGTAAGGAATGCACACGGTGCCAGACCGGGTGTTTCGCGAAGGTCGGCTTCCTGCCACAACGACATGATCTTTCTTCTTCCGTACGGGTCTTTCTTAATGTCGGCGATCAGGTTGTTGAGAAGATCGTAGCGCTTTACGGTCGCGCCGTAACGCTGGCCGATCGTGCCGTCGCCGATATCCCACGGATTCCACCAGGTGACCTTCATGTCGGCCATCTCGGAAAGAACATTGGTCGGCTTCTGATAGATCGTGAAGATCTCACGGATGCCGGTCTTCCAGGCCTGACGGCGAAGCGTGCTGATCGGGAACTCGCCCTCGCTTAAATCGTATTTTCTCATGACGTGGTTGACGCTGATCGTATAAGCGGGAGTGCCGTCCTCGTACTTCGGGCGCGGGTTCTCGTCCTTATAGCCGTTTTCCAGAATATTATTAATGTCGTCCACCAGATAGCGGTCAGCTTTTGTCATTTGGTCCACCTCATTTTCCGGAAGTTTGTTTCTGCGCGGAAGATCCGACGCGGAAAATCATCATGGAAATAGTATACCAAACTTCGCGGAGGATGTGACGGAAGTTGCAATTTGTCCTGTAATCGGGTAATAATGGTGGCAGGGGAAGGCAGATAAATAAGCATCGGAGGGTTGTTTATGAAACGTTTAGCCGCTTTTTTGATGGTCGTTACGTTGTTGTTGACCACGTCGTGTGTTCCGGGATTTTTAAAGAAAAAGATGCCGATCCATACGATTGAAGTCAGCTGTAAACAGGATCTGGAGTATATTCCCGTGAATCAGACGAGATGGTGGTCTTATAGTTTCGATCAGGCAGATCTCGATCAGAATAAGGATTTCTCGGAAATTTCATATGATTATCCTCACATAACGGATGACAAATATGCCTCGCTTCAGGAAAAGATCGACAGTATCGTTCTTCCTGCTTTGGAAGAGCAGTATCGGCAGAATCGCTCATATTATTCCTGTCATGTGGAAAGAGCTGACTCCCTGATCGTCTGTCTGTATTGTGAAGGCCGATACTACAATATTGCGACGCAAGAAGAGAGGGTTTTGACGATCGGAGACATAGTAAAAGATAAGGACGCTTTTGCCGACCTTCTGACGAGATTCCTTGAGAATGCATATCAGCCGAATACTTCAGATGAAGATATCCAAAGAATGGAGAAAAAACGCAGGGACCAGATTGAGCAGGGCACTCTGAATTTTCAAATGTATTACGATAAGATCTCCATCTCTCTTGAAGATGATGAGGAGAACGACTGTTACCACATAGCCGATATCGATATTCCGGCCATGCCTTATCCGGAAATCTTCGATATGGATTTCTTCGGCCACACACCGGAGTACTATATTCTGAAAGTGGATCTAAATGGTTATCTTTTCTGGGATTTTGATAATGACGGGATCCTGGATGTGATGCGCCCGAAAAACAAAACGGATTATCTTTATGCCTTGGCAAATGATTTCCAGGTTGTCCCGTTTGATGCGGATACGGAAGTCCCGGTCCCGGATGAAAATTATTTCGGTTGTACCTTTATTCAGAGTGATGATGGCAGATACATTTATGTGTTTTCGGTCGGATTATTTATGACCTCTGCAGCAGAACTGACAGATAAACTGCGGTTTTCTGATGTCAAAAAAGGTTCGCAAGACTTTTACAATATGTACGTCACAGATGCGGGTGAAAACCCGGCAGATATGATAATGGCCACAAGAGACATTCTCGGAAAGACGCTATATCAGCGCGGAACGATCCTGGGCGGAAAAGGATCGCTTGTCCCCACCTCGCAGTATGCCAATGATGAGGATGACGAGCTTGTGAGCCTCGTGGACATTCAAGGAACAGAAGTGGACAAGAATACCGGAGATACAGGAACGCAGGTGACGATCAGCGCCGGATCTTCGTTTGATATCCTGGAGTATAACGAAGAGGAAAAATGGATCCTTTTCCAGGTCACCTCTCCGAGTCTTCCGGATGAGTATCTTGTCCGGGTCGACTACGAGCATATTCCGCCGGTAGACCGCGGTGAACCGGATGGCGGGATCCTGGACGGTATCGATCAATACGAGGTCTTTGATATTCCGACGGATTGACTTTATTCTTTTTCGACCGCGATCAGCGGGATCTCAAGCTCTTCCTTCGTAAGTCCTGCGTGGCCGCCGGGCATGAGCTTTGCTTCCACATGGGTGTTGAAAAGGGAAGTGTCCGAGATTGAAATGGCCAGGTAATCGCCGAGTTTTTCACGGAACTTCGGATGCTCTTTGCCGAGACCGAACAGTTTTCTTTCGATGACTTCTTCTTTCGGAAGAAGCCAGAATTTATCCCCGAAGGTCTTCTCGAAAAGCACCGGGAATTCGTCTTTGTATTCGTTTTTAATGAAGAGATTCAATGCTCTCGGCTCGATTCCGGGCATGCGGACGAGGCACTTCATGATCTCCGGATAATCGAGGATGCAGAGGTTCTTGCTGTCCATATGTCCATGGTCCGCCGTGATGAAAAGAAGCGTATCGGAAAGTCCTTCGGCGAACTCTTCAACACTCTTTTCCAGCGCGGTGACGATTTCGTGAGTCTCTTTGCTTACTGTTCCTGTTCGATGCATCGTGCTGTCCGGCTCGTTCCAGTAGGCATAGATGAACTTTTTGCCCGGCTGATTGCACAGATCGGTAACACGTCCTAATATGGCGTCGAGATCCTGCGGATTCGGCTCAACGAACGGGGAAGAGAAGTAGGCCTCGGAACCCGCCTTTTTCATCTTCGAAACGATGCTCTCATAGGGCGTATAAGTGAAGCCTACATGGAAATCCGCAGCCGGACGTCTTTCTTCTACGGCCGGGCAGTCATAGTCTCCGGGACGTGCTTCTTTTTCAATGCTGAAAGGACTTCCTGCTTCGATCAGCTGGTCGGAATTCGTATAGACCGTGACATTCTTTCCGAGCTCCGGGAAGTCGATGTAGCCGTCGTCGTCCACCGTGTACGACGACATCTGGTATGCTCCGTTGTTGAGGTTGGTGTATCCAATCATGTCGGGCATAACGTTA
>CAJOLL010000131.1 GCA_905235455.1 uncultured Clostridia bacterium | reverse complement strand
GTGGGAGATCCAGCGGTAGATCGGGGCATACTCCTCTGCCAGGTCTAAGATACCGACCGGGTAATGGAGCTGTTCGGCCAGGTGGTATGCATAGGAAAAAGCAACTGACGAAACACTGGCCAGTTCTTTCGTGTCACGGATACGGATCCACTTAGTATCATCGATCGTAAAGATCGGATCATAGGAGAATTTATCGCTCTCTGTAAGAGTGCCTTTCTTCGGCGAATAAAAACGCAGAAGCGGCATGACATCTTTCTTAAGAGGCGTACGCGGTGCGGCAGTTTCCGCAATGGAAGCCGCAAACGGCTTTCCGCCGAACATGACCCAGACATCGCCACATCGGCAGTCTTCGATGGTCACCTGCTCGGTAAGACTGTGGAATACCAAGGTATATGCGTCGGTAGAAGACCGGTATGCAGGCATAGTAAAACGGAAGGACCCGTCCTCTTCGGAGACCGTCTCCAGACTTAAGATAACACCGTAATCCGTATCGAGTTTGGATACTTTACGGCCATCCGTAGGATCCTTCATTACCTCAAGCGTGACAGGTACTTTTGCAGAACCGACTTTCCCACGCAAAATGATCGGGACACCCTGCTGAAAGACCATGCCCGGAGAGATCCAGGACGGAAGACGTATATCATTCAATTGCGCCATAAAACGACACCTTTCCATATTCACTCATTCGAATTCTATTATACGATAAAAACCGCTTTTTCGCATATTAGCGAATATATATGAAACAAAACAATAAAGTGTCCGCTATGTTCGGCACTTCCGACCTTACTCCTTTGACATTTTCGCGAGTTCATTTACTGATATATCAGTACGCCTATAAGATAAAACCGAAAGATACGCTAGAAAGAAAGGAGGTGTCAGAAATGGACGAATCCAAGGTCATCGGAAATGCGATCCGTACATTAAGAAAAGAAAAAGAACTTTCCCAATTCAGTGTCGCCCAGAGATCCGGCATAAACCTGTCCTACTACTGCAAACTGGAGCGCGGCGAAGCCAACCCCTCCATACGGAAAATCCACGAGATACTGAAAGCCCTTGGCGTTTCGCCCGTCCAGTTCACCGAGCTGGTCGTTTTGGAATCAGAGTACCTTCTGTTTCCCGCGGAAACCCGCGCCGTTTCGTAAAACATATCAGTATTTTGCACTGAATATTCCGTTTTTTTGTTTTTCATGCTATTCTTAAGAAAGTAATTTAAAGAATACTTATGAATAGAAGGCGAAATCAGTAATGCTTCCACAGAATGTCGAAAACAACGGAAAAGCGCTTTATGAAGACCTTCACAGGTCCAGCCTCGGCGGCGCAACAGCAGCCTGTCTGCACTTTTTGGAAGACGGCAACCCCTGTCGCGAGATCGCTCCTCATTATCACGATTTTGTCGAGATCATTTACGGGATCCGCGGCAGGTTTTCTGCGTCCATGGCGGATCGGGATGTAGAGGTAAACGAGGGTGATATGCTCCTGATCAATGTCAACGAGATCCATGCCTTCCGTCATTTCGAACCTTGCGAATATTACTGTCTGCAGTTCGATCCGACGCTTTTCTTCTCTTCCCCGGTCTATTCCACCGGTGCGAAGTACATCCTGCCGTTTATCATGTCCACGGCACATAGTATCGGAAAGAACAGTTCCTACTCACTTCTTGCCAAAAAAGAAGACCTCGAAGGCACCAGCATTCCGGAATATATCCGCGACTATCACAAAGAATTTACCGAGCGTGCACCGGGCTTTGAACTGGCGATCCGCGCCGACATCTGCCGGATCTTCCTGTGGTATTTAAGAAGAATGGAAGAAAACGGCATCACGATGTACGGCAGTTCCAATATCCGTGCGGAAGATATCGTCCGCTTAAATGCCGTATTGGACTATATCCATGAGAACTATATGCAGCCGGTACTGGCCGAAAAGATGGCGAAGATGTGCAACATGAGTTACAGTTATTTTTCCCGTTTCTTCCGTCATGCACTGGGTCAGACTTTTTCCGACTATCTCCTTTATGTCCGCCTGACAGAAGCCGAAAAGCTCCTGATCACGACCTCCAAGAGCATCAGTCAGATCGCGCTGGATACGGGATTCAGTACTTCCAGTTATTTCATCACACAGTTTAAAAAGCACAGGCATATCACGCCGAAGCAGTTAAAGCAGAAGATCTCTTCTTCAGACTCCTCCGAAGTCTGATCACATCGGAGCAATGACCAGATCGATACCGAACTCCCTGATCTCAGAGGCGAGTTTGGGATCGATCCTTTCGTCTGTAATAAGAACATCGATCCTTTCGGCAGGAATAAAAGAGGAAGTCGAATCCTGTTCTAATTTTGTAGAATCCACTAACGCTACGATGCGCTTGCACTTTTCCGCGAAGCGCTTTTTGAGCTCAAGTTCGTAGAAATTGTGTCCTGTCAGACCGGAAGTCAGAGAAAAGCCGTTTCCGGAGACAAAGTAGCTGTCTCCGCTGATCCTTCTTAACATCTCTTCGCAAAGAAGCCCCTCGATGGCTCCGCTGTGCGGACGAAGGACACCGCCGACCAAAACGGTCCTGAAATTGTTGTTTCTCTGAATCTCCATGGCGGTATGGATACCGTTGGTGACCACGGTAATGTTTTCCAGATTGTTAATATAAGGGATCATGTGGAAAGTCGTGGAACTGGCGTCGATAAAGATCGTCTCTCCTTCGTGGACGAACTTCGCCGCTTCTCTTCCGATCGCCTGTTTTTCAGCGACACACATGACCGAACGGAGCATGTAGTTCTCCGGATTGGAAGACTGCTTAACGGAATCGGAGATTCTGGCTCCGCCGTGAAAACGAATGATCGCACCTTCACGCTCCAGGTCACGAAGGTCAGATCTGATCGTCGCGCCGGTCACGCCTAAACTGGTCTGAAGGTCCGTGGTAGAAACACGTGTCTCTTTCTCAAGTATTTCCAGGATCTTTTTTCTTCTGTCGACATTGATCATTTCTTTTCACTCTCCGATTTCTATTTGAAACGAAACCTATATTAAAGAGAGAAATAAGGCTTGTCAATACGATCTCTTTCATTTCCTTTCATGTATTTTCATTTCAGGAAATAAAAGCACAAAAACAATGAAAAGAAAAAAAGCTGTCTCTTCTTTCGAAGAAACAGCCTTATGGCTGCCGAACTAGGATTCGAACCCAGACAGACGGTGCCAGAAACCGGAGTGCTACCCTTACACAATTCGGCAATGTTGTAAATCAACGGTTGAAAGTATATCAAAAGTCAAAGGTAAGTGCAAGCCCTTTTTGAACAGCATCTTGTGAAAATTTCTCTGATTTTGCCGGCCTTGCTTCTTACTTTGAGGAAGGACGCTCCGTCGGCATATCCGGAGCCCCTGGAAGCGGCTCCATAAGCCCCATCTCCTCGGCCTTCTTTCTGACCATCTCGATGTCCTTCCACAGTTTCACGCGCTCGTTATTATTCCTCAGGATATAGGCCGGATGGAAAGTCGGCAGGATCAGATATCCGTTTTTCTCTATAAAAGCACCTCGGATCT
>CAJOLL010000130.1 GCA_905235455.1 uncultured Clostridia bacterium | reverse complement strand
GTATTATCTGTCGATCATCCACAATTCCGTCTTCAACGTCAACCTTCAGTATTCTATTACGGCCGACGGCCAGGAGATCCTGGGCAGAAAGTCGTCGATCACCGCGTTTAACGGTATCTGCTACGGCGGCTCTTTTTCGCCGGTGCAGAATTGCAGCCCGGTAAACGGCAAAGTCAAACTGCTTCTTGCGGATTCTCTTTCCTTTTTTTCTTTGCTTCCCGGAATCGGAGCATATAAAAAAGGTGAACTTTCCAAACTCGGAAAATCCGTCCGGATGCTCGATCCTTCCGAGATCTCGATCCAGACGCAGGGAAATAAGAGCATGGTCTTTTCGGCGGACGGAGAATCATTCAAAATGGACAAAAACAGCAACTCGCTGTCGATTCGCGTACTGCCGACCACATTAAAATTCGTCGTTCCCTCAGGCGTTGCCCTGAAAGAACAGTGCAGAGAAGGAGAGTAACTATGCTTCTGGAAAAAAGAGATGCCCATAGGATCCTGCTTCTCATTTACGTCCTCACATGTATTTTCTTCATGTACATGTCCACACAGGTCTCGGTCTATCCGGATTTCTTTAATGTCTATTGCATCGTTACCCCGATCGTTGCTTTTCTTCTGACGAAGATCTCCAAAGATAATTACAGATTCCAGATGTACATGATGACGTCGTTCTTCCTTTCGATGGTGGTGCTTTACGGTATTTACTACCAAAACCCGGGAACGATCCAGGACGGCTTCATCACCGTGGCCTGCGTCGTTTCCATTTACTTTGACTTTGCCCCGAATCTTTACTGTTTGATCTTCACGGCGCTTTACTATTCGTTCTGGCTCGTTTATGACTACGATCTGCTTTTAGGATACAGATCTCTTGAGGAACTGATGGTAAGGATCATTATCCTGATCATCGCGCAGGTATTTCTCATGGCGCTCGTTTCCTTCATTAACCGCTCGAAAAGAACTCTTACCCAAAAGACCCAAAGTACAGAGGATCTTCTTCAGATCGTTGAGATCAAGAAGAAAGAGGCCGTTGCCGCTTCTCAGACGAAAGCGGACTTTCTGGCGAGCATGTCCCACGAGATCCGAACACCGATGAACGCGATCGTCGGTATGACCGAGATGATCCTTCGTGACGACATCAATCCGGCCGTCCGCGAAAATGCCAGAAACATCAAGAGTGCAGGTAATTCGCTTCTGGCGATCGTTAACGATATTTTGGACTTCAGTAAGATCGAATCCGGTAAGATGGAGATCATCAATGTGCGTTATCAGCTGACGTCGGTCATTAATGACATCATCAATATCATTACCGTGCGTATGCAGGACAAAAACCTCGATCTCGTGGTCAACATCGACCCGAGGATCCCAAGCGAACTCGTCGGCGACGAGATCCGTATCCGACAGGTCCTTTTGAATCTTCTGAATAACGCGGTCAAGTTCACATCCGAAGGTCATATTACGCTTCGTGTCGCCTATCAGCCGGTGTCCAGTGATATGTGCCTTTTGCACTTTGACGTTTCCGATACCGGTATGGGGATCAAGCCCGAAGACAAGCAGAAGCTCTTCGGTTCCTTCCAGCGTCTCGACACCCGCCAGAACCGTGCGGTCGAAGGCACGGGTCTGGGTCTTTCGATCTGTAAGCGCCTGATGGAACTTATGGGCGGAACGATCTCCGTAGACAGTGTTTACGGACAGGGAAGTACGTTCTCCTTTGAACTTCACCAGTATATTGCCAAGCAAAAAGCACTTGCGAGTGTTCCGACGGATAAGGTCGAGCATGTTTTCTACTTTGATGAGAAGGCGATCTATCGCGACCAGGCGAGATCGGATCTGCAGCGTCTCGGTGTTTCCGCGCGTTTTGCTTCGAAGATCAAGGATCTCGACCCGGCATCCAATGCCTCGTATTCCTATTTCTTCGTCTCTAAGCCGCTTTTCGATGAGTTCTCTCACGAGATCCGCAGTTTCTGCGATACTCACGGACAGCCGAAGATCGTCCTGATGTTCGATAAGAACGAACTGTCGACAGGTTATAAGGATGTTCTCGTGGTGCGCCGTCCTGTGTACTCGGCGGTATTTGCGTCCGTTCTTACCGAGACACCGATCGAATCTCTCGACAGTGATGAATTTGTGGAGAACTTCATCGCTCCGGAGGCGAAGATCCTCGTGGTCGATGATAATGCCGTGAACCTCAAGGTCGTCAAAGGTCTTCTCGAGCCTTATCAGATGCATGTCAGTACGGCAAATTCCGGCAAAGAATGTATCGAGATGCTCAAAGCGGGCGAGAGGTTCAATATCATCTATATGGACCACATGATGCCTGAATTAGATGGTATCGACACGCTCCGGCTGATCCGCCAGATGAACGACGAGTATTTCCAAAAAGTACCGGTCATCGCGCTTACGGCAAATGCGGTCAGTGGTGTACGAGAGATGTTTTTCAATGAAGGTTTCCAGGATTACGTCAGTAAGCCGATCGAACTGTCCCAGCTTGAAAAGTCCTTGAAGAGTAATCTTCCGTTTGAAATGATCATCAGAAAACAGCATACCGTCGCAAGTGCCCCGCACTTCGGAGAAGGCGCCGTACAGCTCCGCGGCGTTGACTGCAACCGCGGTCTGATGAACTGCGGAAATAATCTTGATAATTACATCAGCCTTCTTAAGGTCGTTTACGAGGATGGTCTTGTCAAGATCGACCGTCTGCGCGAGCAGGCCGAGTCGAAGGATTATGCCGGCTTCGGTATCGAGGCGCATGCCTTAAAGAGTGTCTGCGCATCCATAGGTGCCATGGAACTTTCCGATTTTGCGAAAGAACATGAATTTGCAAACTACGAAGGACGTTTCGATTATATCGATGCGAACCATAACGATCTTTTGTCGATGTACCAGTCACTTCTTGACGATATCGGACTTGAGCTTCGCGCGCGAGGCGTGTTCGATTCCCGGGAAGACTCGGCGGGCGAAGAAAACCTGAAGTCTCCGATCGGACAGGATATGCTTATGGAGACGATCGGCGAGATCAAGACAAGCGTCGAGGATTTCGACACGGATATGGCACATGCCAAGATCGACTGGCTTCTTACTTACGACGTCGGTCCAGACTGTGAACTTGTACTTAAGAGAACACGTAACTGCCTGAACGATTTCCAGTATGATGAGGCAATTGCAAATCTGAAGAATCTGATGGGAGAGAACTAAGGGTGGAAAAAGCAAAAACGATCCTGGTCGTGGATGACAGCAAAGCGAATCTGACATTGGCAAAACAGGCCCTGGACGAGATCTATCAGGTCAGTCTCGTGCCTTCGGGACAGATGGCCCTTCGTTTCCTGGAAAAAAGGATCCCGGATCTGATCCTTCTGGATATCAACATGCCGGAGATGGACGGACTGGAGACGCTCCGTCAGATCCGCGCCAACCATGAATATAAAGACATTCCGGTCATTTTCTTAACGGCCAGAACAGACGCGGAGACCGAGGTCGAATGCTTAAAACTCGGTGCCGCCGACTTTATTACCAAGCCGTTTATCCCGCAGGTCATGCGCTC
>CAJOLL010000129.1 GCA_905235455.1 uncultured Clostridia bacterium | reverse complement strand
ATCTCCTCGACTCCGAGTTTTCCGAGAACCGTAGCGGCCTGCTTGCCTATGAGCTTAATTCCCTCGGCGACCTTCTCGACGGAAGTTTCATCCATATTCTCGGAAGAAGCCACGGCTCTTTCGATATCGTCCACGAGCGGGAGCCATTCTTTAACGACCTCCGCTACGGAATCCAGATAAAGCGCTTCCTTTTCTTTTTGTGTACGTCTTCGGAAGTTATCGTACTCTGCCAGAAGTCTCATGTAGCGATCCTTAAGTTCTTCAAGCTCGGCAGCAGTCTTATCTTCTTCAGTTTCTTCCGAAGATTCCGCTTCTTCCGGATCTGAGGTCTTTGCCTCTTCCTCTTCCGCATCGTCTTCCGGGAATGTTACCGGGGCATCAACATCGCCATCGAGAAAAACTTCTTCCTCGTTATCGGTATTGAGCTCGATCGGCTCTTCGTTTTCATCGTGTTTCTTCATTTCTTTTCCTCTTTTCCATCTTTAACGTTCGTCTCACAGTAAGCAATCCGGCTCCTATGCTACGGCAGTTTCAGTTTTTCATCCAGCATCATACGCACGAAATTGATCTGCGAAATGACCTTACTGTATTCCATTCTCTTCGGACCGATGACACCGATATTTCCGGCCACCTCGCCACCCACATTGTAGGTCGTTGTGATGAAACTGCAATCATCCAATCCTTCGAGCGTGATCTCCTGTCCGATACGGATCATGTACTCTTTTTTTCCGTCCTGCTTGGTGACCTCATCGACATACCCCGCGACCAGTCCGTCATGTGAAAGCGTATCGAAAAGCTCCTGTGCACGTCTCGTATTCGAGAACTCCGGCAACGAAAGCATCCTGTGCTTACCCTGCATATAGATATCGAGGTTATCCGCCTGCTTGATCGCAGTATACGCCTCATAAAGCACCTGGTTCAAAAGCGAATCCGGAAGTTCGACCTTTTGGTTTTCCTTGGCGGCCGTCGCCACCGTAATCAAGGAGATCTCCGACAGCGGAAGTCCGGAAAGTCCCTGCTCGACTGCATTTCCGATCTGCGCAAGCTGTTCCTGCGTCAGGAAATCCGGGATACGAACCATTCGGTTCTTAACGACACCTGCCGAAAGCACTACGACCACGAGAACTTTGCCCGGTTCGATCATAAGCATCTTCAACTGTGTCAGATAGCTGCTCGTAAGTTTCGGCGTCATGGCCAGAGAGATATAACCCGTCTGGTCTGCCAGTGCCGAAGAAGCCGCTTTCAGAAGACTTGCTATCTCGTCAAAGCTCACACTGAGTTTTTCCTTGATCTCTTTTCCTTCCTCGTCCGAAAGCTTGTCGACTCTCATGAGCGAATCGACGTACTCTCTGTAGCCCTTATCCGACGGGATGCGCCCTGCCGAAGTATGCGGCTTCTCGAGGTACCCCATCTGCTCCAGTTCGGCCATATCGTTTCGAAGTGTCGCGGAACTGACCATGAAATCATGACGATCGATCAAAGCCTTCGAGCCGACCGGTTCACAGTTGGCGACATAATCGTCAACGATTGCCTGAAGCACTTCCTTCTTTCGATTGTCCAAAGCCATTCCCGCACCTCCTTCGATCCTGTCAAAGTACGGTTTAGCACTCTAACTTCCCGAGTGCTAAACCTACTATAATTCTAAAGTCAAAGAATGTCAAGACAAAAGATAAAATAAGAGAAACTTCTTGACAATACTAACGATCATTAGTATTATTGCTAACAAACAAAAGCACAAGGAGGTCTTCGCAATGAACCGGAAAGAGGAGATCATCTACGCTACACTGGAACTGGCTTCCGAAAGCGGCATGAAGGGCGTCTCCATGTCACAGATCGCAGATAAAGTAGGTATCAAGGCTCCTTCTCTATATAACCATTTTAAATCGAAGGATGACATCATCCGTGAGATGTATGGGTTCCTTCGTCAGCAGGCGCAGAATAACAGTAAGCAGAAAACTACCGACTACGCTAAGGCCTTTGAGAAAAAAAGCCTGGAAGAGATCCTTATGGGTTCTCTTTCCACATACATGGGGATCGTTTCCGATAAGTACATGCTTCAGTTCTTTAAGGTCCTGTATTCAGAAAGATCGACCAGTAATACGGCGGCGGCGATCATGGTCGAAGAAACGGAGCGCATGATCGAGAAGTCACGAGATCTCTTTTATGCCCTTGCTGTCCACGGAAAGATTAAAAACGAGAATGTCGATACTGCCGCCATGACATATGCGCTGATGATACATTCCCTGATCGATTACCGGATGGATAAAATCACCGCGGGACAGGAAACTTCTTTCGGCGACGGCAAAAGCCCCGTTCCTCAAAAGATGATCGAGTTCATCCGCTGGTTCAGTAAGCAGAACGGAATGTAAGAAAAACCAAATTAGCAACTAAGTATGCGACTAAGCAATTTAGAATAAATCAAATAAACACACATATATAAAAGGGGATAAGAAAATGGATAATACTATGTACATCGAAAGCAAAAGGAAAAAACTGATCAACTGGATCGGCCTTCTGGGGATACTGGCACTTCTGTCCTATCTTGCTGCACTGATCTTCTCTCCTCTGGATTTCCCGGGGTACAACTGGATGGAACAGGCAGCCAGTGACCTATCTGCCGAATCTGCCCCCTCCCGGCATCTGTGGGACCAGTTGTCAGCTATATACGGGGCCGGAAGTGTCGTTTGCGCGACCTGTATCGCAATCTATGTGTCCGAGAAAAAGATCTCAACGAAACTCTTCCGTCTCGGTATCTATCTGTTTACGATCATGAACTGGATCTCTAAGGTCGGCTATCAGATGTTTGCGCTGTCCGATTCGGGAAAAGACATCGCCGGTTTTCAGGAAACGATGCACATGGTCGTTACCGCCATTGTCGTCCTTCTTTCGATCGTTTCCCTGATCATGCTGATCATCTCCGGAGTCAAGCATAAAGAAGTCAGAGGTCCCGGTATCTGGGCAGCGATCGCTCTTGCCATGATGTTCATGGGCCCGATCGGGATGGCGGCTTTCCCTCCGGAATACTTCGGTATCTTCGAGCGCTTCAGCACCG
Organism: uncultured Clostridia bacterium; assembly: GCA_905235455.1. Lineage (GTDB taxonomy): Bacteria > Bacillota > Clostridia > Saccharofermentanales > Saccharofermentanaceae > Scatonaster. Next base: position 582 of record CAJOLL010000129.1, on the reverse strand, counting down.
TCGCCGCCGTCGGATACAACGCCGTCCTGGGCGTATATCTCTTCGATGGTTTTAGAAAAGCATCGGCAAACGCATAAAGAACGTCTTTCTTCATGTATAATATGAGCATGAAAGATGAACGATTAACAGAAGCCACGATTTTCTATATAAAAGCACTTTTCGAGGGCAGCTCGGATGGCCATGATTTGGACCATTCCCTTCGCGTCTATAAAAACGCGCTCGCCATCGCGTCAAACTACCCGGAAGCCGACATGGATCTTATTTCCCTGTCCGCTCTTCTTCACGATGCCGATGACCACAAGCTTTTCAATACTGAAAATAACAGTAATGCAGGGACCTTTCTAAAAGAACAGGACATCCCGCAGGAGCGGATCGAAGAGATCATAAAGATCATCAACTGTGTCTCTTTCAGTAAGAACAAAGGAAAGACCCCGGAGACCTTAGAAGCGAAGATCGTCCAGGATGCTGACCGTCTCGACGCCATGGGTGCCATCGGCATCGCCCGCACCTTCGCCTACGGCGGCAAAAAAGAACGGAGCCTACAAGACTCCGTCCGGCATTTCCATGAAAAACTCCTTTTAC
>CAJOLL010000128.1 GCA_905235455.1 uncultured Clostridia bacterium | reverse complement strand
ATTCCGCCATATCCGCAAGTGCTTTAATATAATAATATAACGAACAGTAAAATGCAAGATTATTTTTTCAATAATCAGAAGAATAGAATTTGTCTTATCACTAAGCCCGTTTTGGAAAATATGATACAATTAAAACAGATTATCTTGGAGGTGAAATATATGGATGTTAAAGCTAAAGTTGATGAAGTCGTAAAGAAAGTTCAGAGCGATCCGTCTGTGGCTAAGGATTTTGAGAAAGAGCCTGTGAAGACTGTTGAGAGTATTATCGGAGTGGATCTCCCGGATGATGTTATCAATAACGTTGTTGATGGCGTTAAGGCGAAGATCTCCGTGGATAAGGCCGGCGGATTCGTAGATAAGATCAAGAATATCTTCTGATCTTTCTTGATACAACTGATCAGGAATTTGAAAAGGGCGGTCTATGTGACCGCCCTTTTCAAATGAGGATGAGGTAGAAAAAAATCGTCATTATTCGTTAGTGTGTAAAAGCAAAGGACTTAAGCTGCACGTCTCCGCCTCCTTTGTAGGTCAGGAACAATGATGCATGAGGATCTGTGACAGCAGAGGAGAAGACGGCATCATATTTTTCCCAAACTGTCATAAAACGCACCGGGATCTCCGCCAGGACCGGTCCGTCGATGGCCGTTCTTACTTCAAATGTACCATTGCCGTATCCTCTGACATAGAGGATGAGTCCTTTGGCATCCTTTATGTCGAAATATTTAAATCCGATCGTTGTACCTTCATTAATCGAAGAAATATATGCGATCTCGTGATCCCCGTCACGTCCGTCCTGGATCACTCTGGCGGCCTTGTGTTTGCCGACATACGGATCTTCTTCCTTTTTGTCGGAGAAAATGTTGCAGGCAATGTAGGCCGGGTATTCACAAGTGTCCTTTAACGGACCGCCGTTTAAGCCGCAGGAAGTCATCTCTGCCTGTTTGATGCTGCCGTCATCGGAAAAATTGATCTTCTCGGCGCAGCCCTGACGCGAATACCATGTGTTATTCGTATGTCTGTGGTAGAAAATGTACCATTCGCCGTTAATCTCAACGATACTTCCGTGATTGTTCGCTCCGTAAGCCGTATGCTTATCAGCACTCTTGTAAGAGTCGATCCCGAGATCACAATTGCTGATGATCACGCCGCCATACTTAAACGGTCCTTCCGGATCATCGGAAGTCGCGTAGCAAAGCTCATGCATGACCTCAGAAGAATAGATAAAATAATAGATGCCGTTTCTGTAACGGATAGAGGGAGCTTCGAAGAAAGCGTGTCCTTCGAATTCGGTTCCTTTGGAATACACGGTACCTGGAACGATAAACTCCGGTCCCTTTTTGATGGTAAGCATATCCGGCCCGATTGAAGTGACCATGGCACCATGACGGGAAGCATCCGTCTGACCGCAGAAACCGGTGTAAAGATATGTAGTATCACCGATCGTGATCACGCCGGGATCAAACTGCGGTTCATTTCCTTCTTTTTGTCCGAGGAGAGTACCATCTTCATATTGCACATGTCCATAGAACTTGAATGGTCCTTGAGGTTTCTCGCTTTTTGCTACGGCAACTATGCTTTGATTGTCAAGAACATAGAAGAGGTAGTATTTGCCATCAGGACCCTTAGTCACATCAGGAGCATACAGGCATCCTTTATTCTCGCAGTTGTCCGGATCATCTGTGCGTTTGAAAGAAACGCCCTCGTACTTCCAGTTTCCGAGATCATTTACCGGCGCAGACCAGGATACATAGTCGCCGGGACAGAAGAATGAGCAGTTATAGTAGTCATGGGATCCATAAATGTAAAGGCGATCGTCAAATACATATGGTTCGCCATCCGGGATATACTCCCAGGACGGAAGGTACGGGTTAAATGCCTGTTTTTTCGACGGTGCGGCAAGAACCGCGATGCTGGCGTTCTTTCTTTCGGAGGCACTGATCGTTCCGAGAGTCTTGTCCGTAAGCCAATCAATAAAGAACTGGATGTAATCTGAATCCTGTACCTTAGGGATACAGCCCTCAGAAGTAAAGTGCATCTCGTTCTTTGAAGAATCAGAATAAGAAAGCCAGTTCGGCATTGCCTCTCCGGTGACGTCTTCGCCGTTTGGATTGCCGTTTTTAACGAAGTTAGTGATGTAATTGGTCATTCTTCTTGCTATGTCGAAATGACGGCCGACAAAAGGTCTCCAGCAGGCTGCAAGAGTTTCGAAGAAGAACCAGAGGTCGACAGAATGAAAGGTTCCCGGATCGTCTTCGCCGGGGATATCCACTTCAAAACTATAGTAGAAGCAAGGTGCTTGGGTCTTATCCAGAGCCGCTTTTACAGAACATTCAATACCACGAAGAGCGGCATACTTGTTGCCGTCTTCCGAAATATGGCTCTCGGGGAAAGCAAGGAATTGATCCGCACGGTCTCCGAAGATATCGATTGCCTGCTGTTTCAGACTTTCTTCGCTGTCAGCGTAGATAAAACTCTTAAACTCATCAAAGGTATTACCTGCGATGATCGGAACATTTGCCTGTTTTCCTTCGAGCATAAGCTTGAATGGCTCGTCTTCCAGATACACATGGTCGACGCACGGGGTAAAAAAAAAGAACATTTCTTTTTCACGGAATTCGGCGTATTTGGAACGGATTGTAAAAGCATCGATCTTTCGAGCTTCTTCGATGGTCGAAACTCCAAGATATTCGAGGAATTTTACGCCCATCTTCGATGTTTCTTCAACCGGTTTGGGAGAAATGACGTCATCCGTTATGTATGGGTTTTCGATGATGCCCGAGTAGATGATCGCCTTCTGGAAAAGGCCGATGCTGGACTTAGATGTCAGGTGAGTCAGAACAGAGCCGCCACCTGCAGACTGGCCGGCGATAGTAATGTTCTTCGGATCTCCGCCGAAGTTTCTGATATTTTTTACGACCCATTTCATGCCTGCCTGTTGGTCGAGGTTTCCGAAGTTCGCAGGAGCATCGGGGGATTCTTTAAGAAGATCAGGATGGGAAAGAAAACCAAGAGCGCCCAGACGATAGTTGACGCTTACGACGATGATGCCTCTTTTGGCCAAGTTTTCGCCGTTGAATTCCATTTCACGTGTATATCCCCACTGAAAACCGCCGCCAAAGAACCACACGAATACGGGAAGTCCATCGGTTTCGCTGTTGGCGGGTGTCCAAACGTTCAGATAAAGGCAGTCTTCATCAATCTCAATATCTCTGTCGACATGCCATTCACGGCAATATACGTCCGTACCGACGCCCGGCTGATCCTGAACGGAGATCGGCATGAATTTGCTGCATTCACGAACTCCTTCCCAGGAAGCACAGGGCTGAGGCGCCTTCCAACGGTTTTCGCCAACCGGCGGTGCGGCGAACGGAATTCCTTTAAATACGGAAATACGGGTATTGTTACCCTGAAAACCACGAACTAAGCCATTTTCAGTCTGGACTAACTTGAGCATTTTTGCCTCCCGGACGGCTGCATTCATCTGATGCGCCAATAACTATATAACATCATAAAAAACTTTGTTTTTCACTTCAACATGATAAAGTCTAGGTCAGTCCCCTTGAAATTGCATATTTCCGGTAAGTTGTGTTGATTTTCTTTTCGCGGTCTTGTAACTTAAATCTATGCTGAAAATTACCTTTATGGCAAAATTCTAATATCCGAATATAGACAGGATAAGTAAGGAGTCAACATGTTTAAACTGGTTATCGATCCTCAAAAAGAACTTGGACATATTAATCCCGAACTTCAGGGACATTTTTCCGAACATCTCGGCCGCTGTATCTACGGCGGTGTCTATGTAGGAGAGAATTCTGATATTCCGAATACGAACGGGATGAGAAATGATGTCGTTTCCGCTTTGAAAGAACTCAACATCCCCGTACTCCGCTGGCCGGGCGGATGTTTTGCCGATGAATACCACTGGCAGGATGGGATCGGCGACAAGTCAAAGAGAAAGAAGATGATCAATACCAACTGGGGCGGAGTCGTCGAGGATAACAGTTTCGGTACTCATGAGTACATGGAACTGTGCCGCCAGCTTGGCTGTAAAACATATATAAACGCTAATGTCGGTTCCGGTACAGTACGTGAAATGAGCGAGTGGGTCGAATATATGACGTTCAACGGTGTTTCCCCGATGGCCGAACTCCGTAAAGCGAATGGACACGAGCAGCCTTGGACAGTCGATTTCTTCGGAGTAGGAAATGAAAACTGGGGATGCGGCGGCAACATGGTTCCCGAGTACTATGCAAATCTGTTCCGACAGTACCAGTCTTATGTGAAGAATTATGATCCGGAAAAGCCGATCAAAAAGATTGCCTGCGGCCCGAATGCCCAAGATTATGCATGGACGGAGACGGTACTGAATCAATGCCATAAACTTTCCGGTTCCTGGAATAATGCGCATGGGTTTATGGACGGAATCTCGCTTCATTACTATACGCTTCCGTATGACTGGGCAAAAAAAGGATCTGCGACCGGTTTTAATGAGAAGGAGTGGTATATGACTCTTTCCAAGACGCTCTTTATGGAAGAACTTGTCACGAAGCATTCCGCGATCATTGAACGATATGATCCTGATCACAATATCGCGCTGATCGTGGATGAGTGGGGCACCTGGTACGATGTGGAAGAGGGAACAAATCCCGGATTCCTTTATCAGCAGAATACGATGCGTGATGCGCTGGTTGCCGCGATCAACCTTAACATCTTTAACAAACATTGCAACCGAGTAAAGATGGCGAATATTGCTCAGCTCGTCAATGTTCTTCAGGCCGTCATCCTCACAGAGGGCGATCAGATGATCAAGACACCGACGTATTTTGTATTTGATATGTACAAGCACCATCAGAACGGTACACTGATCGAGAGTTTTGTTGATACCAAGACGATCGGTATCGAAGATGAGTATCGTGTTCCGAACCTTCATGAGTCTGTATCTAAAGATTCAAACGGAAAATATCACATTACACTGGCAAATCTTTCTGTTTCCGAAGATTATGAGATCTGCGCGGATCTCCTTGATAACGATCTTAAAACGGTCAGGGCGGAGATTCTTACGGGTAAAATGGATGATAAGAATACTTTCGCGGATCCGGAGCATGTAAAGATCAGTGCTTTTGAAGAAGTTAAGACTGAAGGAGATAAAATCAGATTTACGATACCGAGAAACAGTGTCGTGCATATCGAGGTCGAACTCTTATGAGTACACCGAAACCATGCAGGAAATGCCTGATCTCCGCGCTTAATGACAGTGTGCTGAAGGAGACGGTTGCGCGTTCTGTCGCACAGATTTCTCAAAATGAAAAAACCGATGAAAAAGATTATCAGAAGAGGTTATCTATTTGCCTTTCTTGTGATAACTTATTAAGTGGAACGTGTCTTTCATGCGGATGCTATGTGGAGATACGTGCTGCTATTAAGAAGGGCAGATGCCCGGACAAAAAGTGGTGAGGTGAAAAAGATGGATGCGAAGAATTTGATTGAAAAGGGAAAAAGCGTTTTGGGCATCGAATTCGGTTCGACCCGTATCAAGGCCGTTTTGGTCGACGAAAAGGGAAATCCGATCGCTTCGGGAAGCAAGGAATGGGAGAACGAGCTTCTTGACGGGATCTGGACATACTCGGAAAAGTCGATCTGGGACGGACTTTCGGAGTGTTACGCTGATTTAAAGAAAAATGTAAGAGACCAGTATGGCGTTACGATCAAGAAAATCGGCGCTATCGGCTTTTCGGCAATGATGCACGGTTATCTTCCGTTTGATGAAAATGACAAGCTTCTGGTTCCTTTCCGGACCTGGAGAAATACGATCACCGAGGAAGCGGCCGGTAAGCTTACGGAAGCATTGAATTTCAATATTCCGCAAAGATGGAGCATCGCGCACCTTTATCAGGCGATTCTCAACGGTGAGTATCACGTTTCTTCCATTCGTCATTTTACGACACTTGCCGGATATGTACATTTTAAGCTTTCCGGTCGAAAAGTACTCGGCGTCGGTGATGCATCCGGTATGTTCCCGATCGATTCCAAGACCGGAAATTACGACAAAAAGATGATCAAGACATTCGATTCCCTGATTAAGGATTGCGGTTTCCCGTGGAAGATCAGCGATATCCTTCCGGAAGTTCTTTCTGCCGGTCAAAATGCCGGACAGCTGACGGAAGAAGGAGCTAAGCTTCTTGATGCTGACGGGGATCTTTCTTCCGGCATCCCGATGTGCCCGCCGGAAGGGGACGCAGGAACAGGTATGGTGGCTACGAATTCCG
>CAJOLL010000127.1 GCA_905235455.1 uncultured Clostridia bacterium | reverse complement strand
ATATGCGGGACCGGTTCCGGAAACGCATCCGATCGCATCCAGTGTCTTTTCATCACAAGGTACTACGATACCACATGTCCCAAGCAGTTTTTCCACAAAAGCACTTTTCTCCGAATCTACATTACGCGTACATACGGCGCAGACACTTGCACCAACGAGAGCCGGAGTATTCGGCATAACACGAACGATCGAAGATCCAGGATTGAGAAGTCGTTCGATGCGGTCCAGCGTCACGGAAGCCGCAATGGAAACAACGACAGCGCCATCCTTAATATTCCCGGAAATGGAACGGACTGTCTGATCGAATACCTGTGGTTTTACCGCCAGAAGAATATAATCTGCATCTTGTACTGCCAGAGAAGCATCGGTATAAGGCTGGCAGCCTGTTTCAGAAGCCAGTTCCGTAACCTTCTTCTCATCAATATCACACAAACGGACATCTTTCGGAATCAGCATTTCACTCTTAATGAAGCCGCCTACGAGAGCACGGCCCATGTTTCCGGTTCCGATAACTGAAAATACCATATAAATACACCTCTTTTGCCTTTTCTTCCTATTCTATAAAATCATAACATTCTACTTGACATCATGCAAACACTTGAGTAAACTAATGCATGTTGTTTGATTAATGTTAAACAGCCACATACCTAGGGGAGTGGCTCAATGGTAGAGCAGCGGTCTCCAAAACCGCTGGTTGCATGTTCGAATCGTGTCTCCCCTGCCAAAAGGACTGTCTTTCGAGACAGTCCTTTTTCGTATATAAAAAGCAGCCGTATCAAAAAGAAACGGCTGCCGCAAGTTTTTCATCAAGAATATCAATCGTTACCGATAGAGTTTACAAAGATATAATCGTCAGCCTCTTTCGCCGGCATAATATCCAGGACATAGCAAGGAACACCGTCGATATTGGCATGAGTTACGACATAAGCAAGATCTCCGTCTTTTACCGGGACACCGATCTCAGCGGACTGAACGGACTGGCTGTAAGCATTCTTGACTTTGTCGAGGCAGACCTGACTGTCTGTTCCCACATAGAAAGACTGCAGGAATGCCGCATAAAGGACGTTCAGCGTATCGAATTCATCCTGGGTATCAGCGACCGCAAAGAAACGGATATTCTTCAAATAGTTGTTGTTTCTGCATTCACAGCCTGTGACAAAGATCGGAAGGATCTCATAATCATTCTTAATAAGTGATTCGAAATAGCGGTATCTGGATTTCTCCGCAGTCGTAACGGCCGTCGGATCAACAACTGCTGCCGTTGTTTCAGAGGTCATAGATGATCCGTCCGCATTCGTACTTGCAGCCGCTTTTTCCTTATCTTCGTGATACGTCGGTTCAGGAATATTGAAACCCAATGAGCAGACGTTGGCATAGATCGGAGACTGATAGTAATTGACACGGAACTGTCTTTCGGTAATACCGAGGTTCGGCTCCTGATGAACGGATTTATAGATGTAGAAAGCACCGCCGATAAGAGCTAAGATAGCAAGAACGATACCTGCGATAGCGACACCGTCCAGTTTTGCTTTCTTCTTCTCCTTAATGATCGTAGGCTTTTCCGACTTTTTTACGATCGTATCAAGAGCTCCGAGTTTCTGTGCTTTGTCATCGGAAGATTTCATTTCTTCTTCCAGTGCTTCGACCTTTTCCAAAGTCAGATCACGTTCAGCGGCTCTCTTTTCATAGAATTCATTTACTTCATCGGAGATCTCGTCAGACTCGGATGCTTCTTCAGACATAATCATATCTTCGGCCGTATCATTCTCCGGCTCATTCTCTTCTTTATCAGCAGGATCAGCCTTATCCGACGACTTCTTCTCTCTCTTTTCTTTTTTACCCGGAATCACATCCTCGATCTCGTCATCGAGTCCCATACCCGCCAGTTTGACGGTCAAGTTCTTAAGGTCAACTTCCGGCGACTCATTCTCGTTCTCTAAATACTTAGCCATTTGTTCTACCTTTCATAAAAGCACTAAAGAGATAATATCATGAATTCGAAAATCCGCAACTATTTTACCCTCGCTTCTTGTCATATCACAAATTCTCAGATACGATTAAACCATAGATTTACGAGAGGTGACAGCTCATGGAACAACGCAAACATTGCCTGATTACAGGCGGATCCCGAGGCATCGGCGCCGCTACCGCTTACCGATTTGCAAAAGCGGGCTATAAAGTCACGTTCTTTTACAGAGCAGATGACGAATCTGCCGAATATACCCGCTCGAAGATACACGATATCACCTATGATGTTTTGGCATACAAAGTCGATGTCCGCGACTTAGACGCCGTTGAGTCTGCAGTTTTCGAAGCCGTATACGCGTTTGGACCGGTGGATGTTCTGGTAAGTAATGCCGGAGTTTCGAAAATCGAGCTTTTCACCAAGACAACACCTTCTGAATGGAACCGCATTATGGATACCAATATCGGCGGACTTTTCAATGTTGTCCATACGATCTTGCCATCCATGATCTCCCGACACAGCGGTAACATCGTCACCGTTTCCTCGATGTGGGGTGTCAGCGGAGCGTCCTGTGAAGTATGTTATTCCACTTCAAAAGCGGCGGTCATCGGCTTTACAAAAGCGCTCGCCCGGGAAGTCGGTCCCTCCAACATACGTGTTAACTGTGTCGCCCCAGGCGTTATCGACACCGAGATGAACACAGTTCTTGATGACGAAACGCGAAAAGCACTCTGTGACGAGACTCCCCTTTGCCGCATAGGATCTGCTGAAGAAGTAGCGGATGCCGTCTTCTATCTTGCCGATGATACATCCTCATTCATAACCGGTCAGGTATTAGGTGTAAACGGCGGATACATCACATAAGACCATTTGAACTGATACAAATGCAATCAAAAAGGACTGTTCCTTTCGGAACAGTCCTTTCTATATTATCATTGGCCAATCTTGTATCAGAACAGGATCTTGTTGTCGATCCACTTAATGAATACATAAGCAACCTGTGCAATTGCGGAAGATGTGATCGTCAGCATCATAGCCTTAAATCTTGTTCCGCGCTCTGTAAGATTTTTGGTGAAATACTCAAGGCTCATCAGGATAAGGAACAGGAATGCAACGCCGGAGAAAACACCGGTGAAGTTGAATACCTCGGCATCCATAGCGATGTAGATAGCTTCGCTGAATCCGCAAATAATACTTGCAATCGCCAAAGGGAAGAAAGCAAGACCATTCCATGCGATGATCGTCTGGAAATCATCCTTCTTAACACCGAAAGTATTAGACAGAAGGTAGATCATAAGAAAAAATACGCCGATAGCAAGTGCTTCCACGATCAACATAGAGAAAGCATAACCGCCGACAGACGGACCATCCTTACCCTTCAAAGCAGCAGAGACCAACGTAGCAATGTCAGTCATAGCTGTTTCTTTGTTGATGATCTTAAAGATAAAGTTCATGATCAGGTAAAATACCGGAAAAGTCAGGCCCAGGAGCCAATGCTTCTTTTCAGCTCTGCTGAAGATAGCACCGGTCGGATCCTTAAAGAACTGACCCAGGAATCCTCCGATATCGTAATTGATCGGATTGCTCGGAGCTGCAGGTGCTACAGGTGCTGCAGGTGCAGTACCGGGAACAGGCTGCTGGTAAACAGGTTGCTGGTAAACAGGCTGTTGCGGTGTTGCATAAGCATTAGGATCAACAGGCTGAGCAGGAGCCACAGGAGCCACCGGAGTTGCAGGAACC
>CAJOLL010000126.1 GCA_905235455.1 uncultured Clostridia bacterium | reverse complement strand
GTTCACGGTGTTGCTTTCCTGTTCTTCACGGAAGTCGAAATACTTCTCAGCCACTTGCGGGAAAGCGATGTAGGAGAGGACATCCTCGTCAGAACGGGCTCTCTTGCCGAGTTCTGCCTTTGTCTTCTCAAAAGCCGGTTCAAGAGTATCTGCGAATCTGCCCTTAACGATTTCTTCCGGCTTCCAGCATCTGTCGATGAGTTCCTGGGATACTTCACCCGGAGCTCTGCCGTATTCGCCACGCAGATAAGCCTTGATCTCCTTGGAGATGTTCTTATAACGTTCGCCGAGGAGAACGTTCTGAACTGCCTGGTTACCGACCATCTGGGAAAGAGGTGTAACGAGCGGCGGATAACCCATGTCCTTACGAACTGCAGGGATCTCTGCGAGTGCTTCGTCGAACTTATCAAGCGCGTTCATATCCTTGAGGTTAGCGATCATGTTAGAGAGCATTCCGCCCGGAACCTGATACTTGAGGATGTCGGCTTTGATACCCATAACGGTAGGATTGAGTGTACCGTTGTCGAGGAACTTCTTTCTGACGGGAACGAAGAAATCGGCGATCTCCTTGAGCAGGTCTGTATTCAGACCGGACTCATAACCGAACTGCCCCATCGTGTAAGCCATTGTCTCTGTGCAAGGCTGAGATGTTCCGCCTGCGAAAGATGAGATCGCACAGTCAATACCATCTACACCTGCCTCGATTGCTTTCATGAGAGTCATCGGACCCATGCCTGTGGTGTGGTGAGTGTGGAAGAACAGGGGAACAGAGATCTTCGCATCCTTGATCGCCTTAACGAGATCGTAGGCTTCCTTCGGAGAGCAGATACCTGCCATGTCCTTGATCGCGATGGAGTCAACACCCATATTTACGAGTTCTTTGCACATTTCAACGTACTTTTCAAGCGTATGTACAGGAGAGGTCGTATAGCAGATGCAGCCCTGCGCATGCTTGCCGCACTTCTTCACTTCGTCAATGCAGACCTCAATGTTTCTGAAGTCATTCAGCGCATCGAAGATACGGAAGATGTCCATGCCGTTCTCGGCAGACTTTCTGATAAAGAGACGTACAACGTCATCCGGATAGTGCTTATAGCCGAGAATGTTCTGGCCACGGAGAAGCATCTGCAACGGAGTCTTCTTGACTTTTGCCTTGATTTTTCTCAATCTCTCCCACGGATCTTCGTTGAGGTAACGCAGGCAGGAATCAAATGTCGCGCCTCCCCAGCACTCGAGCGAGTAATAACCCGCATCGTCCAGCTTCTCCAGAATGTCTTCAAAATCCGAAAACGGCATTCTGGTTGCGATCAGCGACTGGTTCGCGTCACGCAGTACGGTCTCAGTAATGTTCACTTTCATACGATGAGCCTCTCCTTATGTGTTAATTTTTTTGAAAACGATTTCAGGGAAAAGAGGTGTGAGAAACCCAACTTTTTCCGTATATCAGTATATAGGAAATACTATGTCAACACAAGGAAAAATCCTGTAAAAATTCACTGATTTTAAAACACTCAAAAAGCGCTTGCGCGTAACGTTTTGAGACAGGTTCTTTTCGCGAAGAGGAAGTGTTTTTCACGAAGAGGAAAGCTATTATCTCGTGAAGGAGAAGATGATTTCCCGATAATTTCCCGAAAACAACGTCAATCAAGAAAATTTCAGGAAATCTTCTCTAAAAACCACCTCAAGCCATTGTTTTTCTCGTTTTTTTCCCGGGGAGACATCAAATCGAGAAAAATTCAGGAAATCCGATGGGATGTGCGCTCTTCTTCCCAAATAAAAAGCAATCCCCGAAAGTCGGACAAACTTCGGGGACACTTCAAAAAGTCGGCCTTTGAGCATTTTATTTACTTTTTCTTACCCAGCTGAATGACCTGGTCGGCGCCGGCGATGGTGGATAGGCGGTGCGCGATGATGAATCCCGTCCTTCCCTTCGTCATGTTATCAAAGGCCTCCACGATACGCTTCTCCGTCAGGGTATCGACCGCACTTGTGGCCTCGTCCAGGATCAGAAGATCCGGATCCATCAGCAGCACTCTCGCGATACACAGAAGCTGCTTCTGGCCCTCTGACAGCGAAATCTCTTTTCCGGGGACAGTATCGTATCCGTCCGGGAGACGCTTGATAAAGCCGTGCGCTCTTGCCGCCTTGGCCGCGGCGATGACTTCCTCGTCCGTGGCATCCGGTCTTCCGTACGCGATGTTTTCACGGATCGATCTTTCCAGAAGCCACGTTTCCTGAAGCACCATGCCGAACCTTCTTCGAAGCTCGGATCTCGGGATATCCCGGATATCCTTGCCGTCGATCAGGATCCGTCCGCCGTCCGCTTCATAAAAACGCATCAAAAGGTTCATCAGCGTCGTCTTGCCGCAGCCGGTAGGCCCGATAATCGCGACCTTCTGACCCGGCGCCACACGAAGTGAGAAGTCATCGAATATCTTCTTTTTCGGAGTATATCCGAATGTCACATGCTCGAAAAGCACTTCTCCCTCAGCCTTCTTCTCCGTCTCTCCGGCAGCCTCCTCCGGCCCGTTCGTCGCTTCGGCAAGTGCTTTTTCAGCAGAATCGGAATCATCCGCATTTTTCAGATCTTCACTTTCTTCCGGAAGATCGAGAATCGTAAAGACGCGGGTCAGCGAAGCAAACGCCGCCATGACCTGTGTCGTAATGTTCGTCAGGTCATTGATCGGCTTACTGAAGTTCTTCCAGTAAAGGATAAAAGTCGTGATATTACCGGCCGAAAGGCCGCCGAACCATACGCCGAGGGCGCCGATCAGGATGTAGGTCGTGCTGTCAACAAAACGCGTCACCGGATTCGGGAGCGAAGACGCGAACTGCGCCGTGACAGAAGACTTTTTGAGCTGCTCGTTCTTTTCGCGGAACGAACCGAGGAACTTGTCCTCGCAACCGAAAGCTTTTATCTCTTTTCTGCCGTAGAGATTCTCCTCCACATCGCCGGAGATTGATCCCACGAGGTTCTGCTGGGATTTAAAATGTTTCGTCGTAGTCTTCGCGATCGTCGTTGCCGACCAGATCATGAGAAAAGCCATAGGCAGGATAATGAGCGTCATCTTCCAGCTGATGAATACCATAAATCCAACGGTGCCCAGGATCGTGACCATGACGGTAAAGAAGTTCAAAAGACCCTGCAGCATGCCTTCTGAGATCGCATCGGCATCGTTGATGAAATGCGTCGCCGTATCGCCCTGCGGGTGGGTGTCGTAGAAAGATACCGGGAGCCGCGTCAGTTTCCTCGACAGTGCTTTTCTAACTTCAAGCGCGGTCTTGGCCGCAACGACATTGGCAAAATAACTGACGACCCAGGTAAAGATCGCGGCGATAAAATACATGCCCAGAAGGATCAGCGCACGGGTACCGAGGTAGGAAAGGTCCACGTTTCCGGCTTCTCCCATGTTGTCGATCGTTTTTCCGAGGAAGGCCGGCGCCACGACCTGAAGGCCGCCGCTTAAGATTGCCGCGAAAATCAATAGCGCAATCGCAATTTTTGACGTGCCCGTAAAACGCAGCAGCGCCGAGAAATCTTTCATCGAGATGCGGCTCTTGGCATCTGACATTTTCGCCGCGTCCGGAGCAAGGTTCCCCATGCCGCTCAGCATCGAATCTTTTGCCATTATTCCACACCTCCCATCTCCTGGGATTCCGCAATGCGGGAATAAGCCTCACACTCATTCAGGAGCGCGTCGTGCTTGCCCTGACC
>CAJOLL010000125.1 GCA_905235455.1 uncultured Clostridia bacterium | reverse complement strand
GAGAAGGTCGATGTGCCGATCGATCCGGAGGGGGCGCTCGCCTTTGAAGACCAAAAGGGCGGTCATAAGGAGGATGCGGACGAGAAGACCGATACTTCGGAAAAAGCACCTGTCGAGGCGGAAACTGCTTCCGAAGAGAATGGCGACGAACCGCCGCTTTCTTTTCCGACCGAGGAACTGAAGCATTTCGAAAAGAAAAACAATCTCGATCTTTTGAACTCCATCATCCCGTCGGCCGAGACGGTCATGACCGATACGCTTGTATCCGAAGCGGCCCATCGACCGCTCGTCGGACCTTCCGACATGATGAGTGTTTTCTTTAACCACCGCCTGGCGCCGCTTTGTGATACCAGTATCCGCGGTATCGTATTCGCACCGGATGCTTCCGATGCACAGATCGGCAAGCTCTATTCCACGATGGTCCGCCAGCTTCTGATCGACCTGGCCCGTGTATTCGGCCCGCGTGAGATCGAAGATAAGAATCAGGTGCCGTCGTTTATCATTACGCAGCTGCACCCGGATGCGATGGATCCGGAGGAGCCGTACCGTCATGTGGAATTTAACGAGAGACTGTGCGCGATACGAAGAAGATTTCCGATGCCGATCGGTATCCTGGGTCAGCATGACCTTCTGATTCCGGATAATGCCGTTTCCTTTACAATCGGCAGAAGACTGTCCTGCATCGCATTGGGCCTTCACTTTACTCCAAAGATGCCGGCATCTTCGCCGGAATGCGTCGGGGTCGAGGTGATCGGCAATAAAGTCATGCTTTCCTTCGATAATACGGTCGATGGTCTGCGTCTTTCGGAAAATGAATCCGTCCTTCGCGGGTTCTCCGTCTGTGACGAAAGCCGCGTATATGTACCGGCACAGGCCAGGATCCTTCACGGCGTACGTGTCATGGTCTGGAATGACGATGTCCTCGATCCGGTAGGCGTTACCTATGGTTACGCGCCGATCCCGCATCAGGCGACATTCAGGAATCGTATCGATCTTCCGGTGCTTCCTTTCCGTTTCGATAAGATCCCGTCCGAGTATTGCCCGGATCTGACCTTCACGGCCTGTGAGGATATCACCTTTACGGGAAAGAAGACCTGGGACAGTGATTTTGAAAAACTCGAGACGTATCAGATCACGAAGGGAAAAGCAACGATCTTCCGTGAAGTCATGAACAAGACGCAGGGTGCGGCTTCACTTCGTATCGAGTACGAACCCGAAAACAGCCTTTTGTCCTTCGGACCGGTGCTTTCGTATGCGTCCGTCATGGCGCCGCTTAAGTTCTCGAAGGCAAGAAGGATCTGTCTGGATATCTTTAATCCGGACCAGTGCGAAAAAACGATGCAGATCACAGGCTTCCGAGGAGAGGCGACGATCCAGATCGGACTGAGGTGGCAGACGATCACCTTGAACTGGGCATCCTTTGATGACATGGAGATCAGTAATCTCATATTTACCATTTTTGACAGACAGCGTTCCGGAGCGATCTATATCGACAATATCCGGTTCCTGCCATAACTGATTGGAGCGAAGGGAGGCTTAAAGCATGGTCGAAGATCTGTTGCCGGCATTTGAAAAAAGTTTACTGGAATCTTCCGGGTCGATACCGGTAGTCTTTGAAGGCGCGGAGCATTGTTACGAGACATCCACACCTTTCCCGACGGCCAGCCGGCACACCTCTCATGAGCTTCTTTACTTAAGAAGAGGCAAATGCGAATTTGTCATCAACGGAAAGACCGTGCAGGTGACAAAAGGAATGACCTTGATCATTAGGCCGCAGGTTATGCACTCCGTGCGTGTCGTAGAAGGCCCTGCCGACATGGTCGTACTGTATTTCGGCTTTTCGTCCGATATCTCCAAAGCGCAACAGGCTCTGCTTTCGAAGCCTTCGGATACGCAGCCGATGGCCAACGGCCGCTTAAGAGGCGGTCCGACGGTTCCTTTCCTTCAGGAAAACGTAGCGACGCTTTCTCTTGAGAACTTCCTGGATTTTGCCCAGGGCGAAAGTGCCGCAGGTGACGGCAGCAACTACCTGATCATCTCCGGTAAATCCCGTCAGGCAATCGGTGTCCTGGCCGAGCGCATCATGCGCGAGAGCCGTTCGGACATGTATGCCAAGGATATGATGATGCAGCTTCTGACAATGGAACTTCTGATCACGCTTTCGCGAGCGCTCCGGGAAGAGTGGGAAGAGAGCCTTCGGGTGAAAAACGGCAAGGCCAGAGAACTTGTTCTTATTGCCAGAGACTATCTTGACGAAAATTATGACCGAGGCGTGACCGTGGCGGAGACGGCAGCCTATGTCTTTTTGAGCCAGGGTTACTTTACCAGAGCTTTTAGAGATGAATTCGGCATCAGCCCGATGAACTATCTCATGCAGATCCGTATCGAAGCGGCGTGCCGTCTTCTGACACAGAAAGAGATCAAGGTCAGCGGTATTGCGACACAGGTGGGCTTCAGTAGTCCGCAGCGTTTCAACGTGGCCTTTAGAAAACAGAAGGGCATGACGCCCATGGAATACAGACATAAGTACACCAAATAAGGAGAAGAAACAGAAATGAGCAATTACGATGACGATTTCCGTGTGCCGGAAGAAAGTCGCAAGGGCATGGACCTGGAGCGGATCGAAAGAGCAGTCAGAGAGATCTTGATTGCCGTCGGCGAGGATCCGGACAGAGAAGGACTTGTCGAGACACCGAACCGTGTGGCGAGAATGTACGGCGAAGTCTTTTCCGGACTGCACAGAGATATCAGCAAGGACATCAAGACATTCACGTCGGATAACGACGAGATGATCCTGATCGGTGACATTCCTTTCTACTCCATGTGTGAGCATCACCTTTTGCCTTTCCATGGAAAAGCACACGTCGTATATGTTCCGAGAGATGGTAAGATCCTGGGCCTTTCAAAGGTGGCACGTATCGTGGATACTCTTTCCCGCAAGCCCCAGCTTCAGGAAAGACTGACTTCCGAGATCGCCGATACGATCCAAAAGGCCGTTGACGCCATGTCCGTCTGTGTTGTACTTGAGGCCGAGCACCTCTGCATGACGATGCGAGGTGTCAGAAAGCCGGGAAGTAAGACCGTCACTTCTGCGATGCGCGGCGGATGCCGTTCTGACGCAAGGACGCGTTCGGAGGCGCTTGCCCTGATCAACCGTCCGAGAAACATCATCTGATCTGAAGGAGAAATAAGATGGGCTCTGATAATCAGTCTTCCACGTGTTCCTGGACCATCCGGAACGGATCTCTTTCCTATAAGGACAAGATCCTTCTTATGGGCATCTTAAATGTCACACCGGATTCTTTTTCCGACGGCGGACGTTTCTATACGCCAGATCACGCGCTTATCCGTGCGAAGGAACTGGTCGAAGACGGCGCGGATCTTCTGGATATCGGCGCGGAAAGCACTCGTCCGGGGTCCGAGATGATCTCTGCCGATGAGGAACTGTCCCGCCTGATTCCGGCGCTCTCGATCATCCGCGGAGCTGTACAGATCCCGATCTCGATCGACACCTATAAGAGCAAGACCGCAAGAGAAGCCTTGAAATTCGGCGCGGACATCATCAACGACGTCTGGGGCCTGCTTTACGATCCGGAGATGGCCGACGTCATCGCCGAATACAAAGCCGGCGTGGTTATCATGGCCAACTATACCAATGAGAAGATCTTTAAAAGAGAAGGCAGCATCGTAGACGACTGCCTCCGCTACTTTGAAAAGAGCGCGAAGGTCGCCGAAACGGCAGGCATCACAAAAGACAGGATCCTCTTTGATCCGGGCAT
>CAJOLL010000124.1 GCA_905235455.1 uncultured Clostridia bacterium | reverse complement strand
TATAGCCTTTTGAGAGTAAATTATTAGGGTTTAATTTGTTTAACGTATTAGTTAGTAGTCCTAAGCCATTCTCGTAAGCGTTAAATTTGGCCTGTAATAGATTATTCATTCCCATCACACACATCTTTACGACATTCTCGTCTTCGCCGGCTTTAACCGCCAAATTATGCTCGATCTGTGTTAATTGATGTTGTATTAACGTCATATTATATGTCGTCATCTGACTTAACGACTTTTCCATACGATTTACAATCTTCAATATACCGTCCATTGTGTCAGCTTTACTCCACGCAACGAGTTCTGCCCCTGCTGATGGTGTCGGAGCCCTTAAATCGCTAACAAAGTCAATAATTGTAAAGTCTGTTTCGTGCCCGACGGCAGAAATCACAGGAGTCTTTGCCTTGTAGACCGCCCGTCCGAGTGCTTCGTCATTAAAACACCAGAGATCTTCCATAGAGCCGCCGCCGCGCGCGATGATGATCACATCGATATCGTCGCGCTCATCCAGAATTTTGAGACTCCGGATCAATTCCGCAGGAGCTTCTTTTCCCTGTACGGCCGAAGGAGCGATCAGAAGATCGTAGTTGGGGAATCTGCGGTTCAAAACATTCAGGATATCCCGGATGACCGCACCTTTCGGAGAGGTAACGACCCCGATCCGCTTCGGAAGATATGGGATCGGCTTCTTATGGTCTTCGTCAAAAAGGCCTTCTGAAGCCATCTTGGCTTTTCTTAATTCAAACTCCTTAAAAAGCTCTCCAAGACCGTCTTCTTCCATCATCGAAACCACGATCTGGAATTTGCCGTCAACAGAATAAAGGGCTGCACGTCCGTAAATACGAACCTTCATACCGTTTTCCGGAACAAACTGAATATGGTAAAAGCTTCCCTTGAACATGACGCAGGAAACAGAACTGTTTGCATCTTTTAACTGAAAATATGCATGTCCGGAAGGATAGCGCTTATACCCGGAGATCTCGCCTTTGACGCACAACTGACAAAGCACACCGTCACTACTGAGCAGTGTGCTTACATACGCATTTAGTTCCGATACGGAAAATACTGTCTGTTCCATTATTTTTCCAGATCGTTTCCTATCTTTCCGAGAACGGCATTGATATAACTCTTAGACTCTTCAGAGCTGTACCTCTTTGCAAGAACGACAGCCTCATTGATCGATACGCTTACCGGAATATCCTCCACATGAAGCATCTCATAGACCGCAATACGCATAAGGATAACGTCGACCTTCGGAAGGCGGCTCAGTTTCCAGTCTTTAAGATACTTGGAATATTCATTGTCGAGCTCATCTTTCTTTTCGAAAACACCGGATGTGATCTCATCAAAATACGGAAGATCACCTTCTTCGAGCGGATGCAGCTGAAGGTACATCTCTTTCTGCTCGGAAACAGGCTCGTTTCTGAAATTCAACTGATATAAAAATGCGAAAGCAGCTTCACGTGCTTCTCTTCTGCTCATCGAAACCTCCCGGGCGGAAGGATCTTGTCCATCCAGTCCTTAACTTTATTCTTATCCGAGAAAAGCAATGCGCCGACCACATAGCCGATCACGGTCAGAATGATAATAAACAATGTCTTAAGAAAGCCGAAGATCACCAAAAACAGCGCAAAGACAAACGCGATCCCGGCGCCGATCTTGCCGGAATTCTTGTCTTTTAACATATCGAAGAATTTGACGAACAGGGCTCTCATTCGTTAACGTTCCACCTTTGCTACTACAGGCTCTACGCGACTTACCTTAACGGAAACATTCTCAACTGTAATACCGGTATAACGTTCAATATCTTTCTTAATACGCTCCTGCACTTTACCCATGGTCGAAGGAACTTCGACGTTGGAATAAAGAACGGCACTTAAGTAAACGCGGATCGCGTTATTTTTCGCCGAGTATACGTGTGCACGGGCTGTCTTGATACCGGCCTGGGCACTCTTTGCCGAGTTCAATGCGATACTCTCTATAGCATCGACACCGATCTCAACATAACCGATCTCCGTCTGACGGATACGGGTCTTGCTGAGTCGTCCGTTAAGAAGACAGTATGTCACCGAGATCACGCAGGAGATCAGGATCACAAGAAGTACAGCCAGATAGATGTATTTCTTAAATGGGTCTGTAACGATATTGGCCAAAGGTGAAAGCAGATCTGCAAAGATACCGTCATCGGCAAGAGCATAAAGCAAAAGCAGGGACAATATCGCAAGGATCGTCGAATATACGATCAGGACAAAGCGAATGATTCGGTTCATGAGTTGTTCTCCTCTCTTAACACCACGCCACAGACATGGACGTTTACAGACTCCACAACAAGACCTGTATACTTTTCAACATCTTCCTTGACGCGCTCCTGGATCGCCCAGGCCACCTCTGGAATAATCATACCATAATACACGACGGGATAGACAGTTACGGAAACGAAGCCTTCCTCATTTTCGGAAAACTGGACCAGCACACCTTTTCCTTCGTGCACGAAGCCAAGTGATTCCTTGAGTACGACGGGAACAGATGCCGTAAGACGAGCAACGCCCTCCGTACGCAAGGCGGCTTCTGCTGCATACTGAGCAACAAAGCCCTGCGACATCGAGCGTTCGCCTTTTATCGATTCCGATACGAGATTCTCACCCATCTTCGACAGTTCCCTTCTCGACGAAAATCAGAACGTGAGATTATGCACGTTCGAGATATTCACCTGTACGTGTATCCACACGGATGATCTCGTTCTGGTTAACGAAGAGCGGTACCTTAACTGTGGCACCTGTCTCAAGTGTAGCGATCTTAGTAGCGTTGTTTGTCGTATCACCACGAACACCCGGCTCGCACTCTGTGATCTCGAGTTCAACAACGATCGGAAGTTCTACGCCGAAGATCTCACCCTTGTAGGAAAGAACCTTACAGATCATCTCTTCCTTCAGGAAGCGGATGTTCTCACCGATGTTCTCTTTTGCGATCGGACGATCCTCATAAGTTTCCATATCCATGAAGTGATAAAGATCACCATCAGAATATGTGTACTGCATATCATTTCTCTCCAGCTGAGCCTGCTCAAACTTTTCGTTCGGGTTGAAGCTGCGCTCAACAACTGAGCCTGTCTTTACGTTCTTATACTTTGTACGTACGAAAGCGGCACCCTTACCAGGCTTAACATGCTGGAATTCCACAACCTGGAAAACCTGACCGTCCATCTCGAAGCACATACCGTTTCTAAAATCACCAGCGCTAATCATAAATGTTCCTCCGAATATACTTATAATTTACAACAAATTTATTCACGATATTATAGTTTACTTTAACATATTCAAATCCGCAAGTAAAAAGGCAAGAAAATAACGATTTTATCTATTTTTCACAAAACCGCCCGTATTTCAGAGCATATCAGAAGCGACAGATCTTTCTGATCACCCACTCCGGGATCCTTTTTAGCGCCACATAAAAGATCTCTTTCTTTTCGAATTTTTCGACGAATATCGTATAAAGCCCGACCCGGTTTCCCGCCGCAATATCCGTAAAAAGCTGATCGCCGATCATGACCGTATTTGACTTATCTGCGCCAAGCAGATCCATGGCTTTCAAAACCCCTGATGTTCCGGGCTTATTGGCGTAAGAGACACAAGGGATCTTCAGCATCTCGGAAACATTTTTGGATCTGTCGGATTTCGCATTGGATACGAGGCACATGGAAAAACCTGCGTCGCGGAGCTTTTCGATCATTTCATAGGAATAAGGAACCGGCTCAACGGAATGATCGGGTGCGAGCGTATTGTCAAAATCCAAAAGA
>CAJOLL010000123.1 GCA_905235455.1 uncultured Clostridia bacterium | reverse complement strand
CGCCGATCTCAAGCGCGCGCTTGACCATGTCCGGCTGATTCCCGCAGAAGACGATCGTGTCTTTGGAGGAGAACAGGAGATTCTCATTGTTTTGCGGAAGTGCAATGCAGATCTCGCCGGAAATGGAATCCGTCGTGGTGTCGCATTCATTAACGATCCGGCCCTCCAGAACACTTAGCAGATTAAAGAGAGGAAGGTTATCGATATGCGGGTTATTGATCGTCTCCATGTTATAGGAGGCGATATCTCCGGAGGAGAGCGTACCATAGAGCGTGCCGTCCTCGTTGATGACGGGGATGACGGAGATCTTGCCTTCGGACATTGTTCTCCATGCTTTGTCCAATGTGACCTGAGCGTTCAGAGCCGGCGGAGTATCGAAATCCAGATCCTGCACCTGTGTTCTTACGTCGCGGATACGGATCGGTGTCTCAAAACCGAATCTGGTGAGCATGCGCTTGGTCTCGTCGCTTAAGTGATCGAGACGGGCAGCAATGTAATCCTGCTCGCCGAGCGCATGCTTCAACGCCGCATATGCCATCGCGGAAACGACGGTATCGGTATCGGGGTTCTTATGACCTACCACATAGATCTCACTCATTTTTCGTACCTTCCATCTTTATATGTTTCTTTGGCAGAAGTGCCTGCCCGATACATTCCCCGGCAAAATACCTGTATTCCGCCTGATATCTTTCCTTGGCAAAAGCACTTGCCCGCGGCTTCCTCTTCTTGGTACCGCTAAATCAGTATCAGACCTGGAATAAGAATCCGAAGAAGTCGAAAAGATTTCTTCCGTCCATATAGTGTCCGCCCCAGCCCTTGTATCGTCCTTCGACGAGGAAGTAGATTGCGTGTTTCCCGGAAAGTCTTTCCACGGTTGCACTTACGATGCTTGCATTGGAAGAGAACTCCGCGCATCCGATCTCATGTCCTTCACGGGAAAGACCATAGCGGGAAGTGTAATCGGAAGAGGAGAACTGCTCCAGGACCTTGCCGCTGAAGCCATATACTTGGGCCGAAGTATTTGCACGCTTGGCATTTTTCTCTTCGGCAAATGGTTCGTCATCAAAGATCGGACGGGCATATTTCTCGACGGCTTCTTGTGGAACGCCGTCGGCAAAGATGTGGATCTTACCGCTCATGTAGCAGTTATCGAGCTTGATCGTACATTTCATCTCAGAGCCGGAATGGTTTCCGAAGTCGTAGTACTTGAATCCGAGGATCACGCCGTCAGTGATCTTCGTGATGCACTGGTCAAACGGCGTTCTCTCCGTGATCGTCGCGCCGCCTGTAAGGACGCATGCCATCTGAGGATTGGTGACACGGTAAGGATTGAGGATGTCCTCGAAGCCCTGGGATGTCATCTCGGCCTGTGTGAATGTGCCGTCTTCGTTCAGCGTGAGCTTATCGGCGCAGCCGACACGGCTCATGATGGAACCGTTCGTCATTTTGTGATAGAAAATGTACCACTGGTCGCCGACTTTGCCGACGGAACCGTGGTCGTTTCCGCCCGGATAGTCGCAGCCGGAATCCACGAGAGTGCCCTTGTATTCAAAAGGACCCGTCGGTGAGTCGGAAACAGCGTAAACCAGCTGGCTGGTCGGTTCCGATGAAGAATAGATCATGTAGTATTTACCGTTGATCTTTCTTGGAGAGCAGGCCTCGAAGAAATTAAACGGAGCAGTGTTCGGGATGATGTCCATTTTGAAACTGCCGTCGATCACTTCGTACATATTGTCGGGGTTTACCTCGAACATGTAGGAACGAAGGAATCCGCAGTAGACATATACACGTCCGTCATCGTCGACGAGCGTGCCCGGATCGATAAAGATACCGCCGTCCGGGTGGTTCTCGATATTGTGCTTATAGCGGGAAATGAGCTTAAACGGGCCTTCCGGCTTGTCGGATACGGCAACGCATCCGAGTGCATTCTGGATGTATGCGTAAAGATAATATTTTCCGTCTTTTTCGACTACGTCAGGAGCAAAGAGACGTCCGTCTGTCCAGTCGGTGTCAGAAGGATGCCCCGGGAAATCGCGTGTGGCAAAAGCAATGCCGTGGGATGTCCAGTTTGTCGGATCACTGACAGGTGCGGACCAGACTTTCAGACAGAAATCACAGAATTCATCGGTGTCTGCATTATCATGGGAACCGTAAATATAGATACGGTCTCCGAAGATACGGGGTTCTCCGTCTGGAATGTGTTCCCACATGGGAAGATAGGGGTTTGCCATAGTGATTCTCCTTTAAATCAAAAGATACGATTATTATACCAAAAGCAAGGAAATAAATGCTATAATCATTCAATAAGAAAGGATGGTTTTCTTGATGCATTTTTATCCGTTTATAGACGCCTACTGCATGTTTTTCATCTACGCTTTTATCGGCTGGGTCGTCGAGGTCGTCTACTATGGACTGGAAGAAGGAAGATTCATTAACAGGGGCTTTTTGAACGGCCCTCTCTGTCCGGTGTACGGCATCGGCTTTTACGGCGTAATCCTTCTTCTGGAAAGGTTTTCCCACAACTTCATCCTTTTGTTCTTCGGTTCGATGATCATTTGTACGTTCGTCGAATTTTGGGCAGGATTCATCCTCTATCGCATTTTCAAACTCCGCTGGTGGGACTACCGTGACGAGAAGTATAACTTCATGGGCTTTATCTGTCCGAAATTCTCTCTTTACTGGGGCATCGCGTGCTCGCTCGGTATTCTCGTACTGCATCCGACGGTACTGTGGATCCTCGGAATGCTGTACGATAACATCCAGATCGCGTTGCTTTTTGTTGCTACGACGATCATGCTCTGCGATATCATCTCGACCGTTACCGCCATTGTCGGTATTAAGCGGCGCCTGGGACCTCTTACGGGTATTTCCGGTGAGATGAAGGTGATTTCCGATAAGATCGGCGGAAGCATTTACGGCGGCGTGGATACCATGCGTACCAAGAGTCAGAACTATTCAGCCTGGCGCGCGCTTTACGATGAGCACAGACAGGAGGAAAAAGAGCTCGCCCGTCGCCATCGTGCCGAGGAAAAAGCACTGTACGGCAATATGATCCCGATCGCCCGTCCGAATGCGCAGACCAGAGCGGCCATCGCTTCAAAGCGAGACGCCGTGATCAAGACATTGACTGCGCCGGAGCGCCGTATCCTGCGAACGGTTTATTTCAATGCAGGTGAGCACGGGAAAACCGCTTTTGATAACCTTGCCAGAGTTCTGCCGTTTGCAAAGAAATCTGCCGCTTCCAAAAAGAAAGACGCCTTGGAAAAGCAGAAGGAGATGCAACCGGGATCCGAACCGAAGGATGAGCCGGCTCTTTCAGAAACTGCGGATAATTCGCAGAAATCGCTTTGAAAAGTATTTTTCAAACTTTATTTATATATTCGATTATGTTATCCTATTCCTAGTTTTGGAGACGGGGAACCGCAGCGTGATCCTTAAGGACATGCCGGGTAAGGACACATGAAACACATTTTTATCATCAATCCGCGTGCGGGAAAAGAGAAGGAGAATCTTTCTATCCGTGTGCGTTCATATGTAGCTTCTCACCCGAAGCTGGGCGCTCTGGTCTTTGATACGGAGTATGTCGGTCATGAGACCGTTCTTGTGAAAAGACTCTGCCACATCTTTGAAGATGAGACGATCCGGCTGATCATCTGCGGCGGTTCCGGTTCGCTCTGCCGTGCAGTCAGCGGCATCTCGAACTTTTCAATGGTAGAGGTCGCGTTTTTTCCGTGCTTATCCACAAGAAAGGACCATATTTGATTCTCAAAATAATATGAAATATATGAATCAAATTGAGCGCGGTAATAATA
>CAJOLL010000122.1 GCA_905235455.1 uncultured Clostridia bacterium | reverse complement strand
GTCCGGAAGACGGCACGCGCGAAGTCTCCTTCTCAAAAGAACTATGGATCGAAGCAGATGACTTTATGGAAGTTCCTGAAAAGAAATACTTCCGTCTCTTCCCGGGAAATGAAGTCAGACTGAAGTCCGCATATGTCATCAAATGCACAGGCTGTGACAAGGACGAAAACGGCAAAGTCACCGCAGTTCATGCCGAATATGAAGAATCCAGTCGCGGCGGAAATCCGGCAGACGGACGCCGCATTAAGGCCACGATCCACTGGGTAGATACCAAGACGGCACTCGATGCGACCGTACGTCTCTATGACCGTCTCTTTACTGTCGAAGCCCCGGATCTTGCGGACTGCAACTATTTGGACTGCATCAATCCGGATTCTCTGAAGATCGTCGAAGGCGCCAAGGTCGAAGCATCCCTCGCAGATGCCAAGCCGGCAGACAGATTCCAGTTCTTACGACTCGGATACTTCTGTATGGACACAAAGGACAGCCGGCCCGGAAAGCTCGTCTTCAACCGAAGCGTATCCCTGAAAGACAGCTACAAACCGCAGCAGGGGTAACTTCTTTTTAAACAGCACAAATATAAAAGGACGATCCGACGATCGTCCTTTTTATTATCTCTGGCACGGGGTATATAGAAAGGACTGTCACATAATCAGCAACAGTCCTTTTCTATTTGAAATTGAATAAATCAGAGTACCTGACGATACTGGTTAGCCTGAGCCTGTTCTGCTTCCTGCTTTGCAAGAGACTCACGGTCCATCAGGGCAACTGTTCTCGGAGCAACTACGAATGTCTTTCTGTTCTGGTCGATCGGCTTAACGTTACCGTCGATAGAATAAGCTGCGCCGGAAATATAATCGATGACACGCTGAGCAACGGAACGATCAACATTCTCGATGTTGCAGATTACTGTGTGGCCTGCACGGATGTGATCACAAACCTGCTGAGAAGAACGGATGCTGTCAGGCTGAAGGATAACAACCTGTGTATCAACGCTCTTGATTGGAACGATGCGGTTGTTCATTTCCGGCATCGGGAGCGGCTCCTGATAAGAGTAGTCACTTTCTTCTACATGAAGATCAGAGAGGTTTTCTTCCTCGTACTCCTCTTCGTAGATCCCGTCATCACCTTCGTAATACTCACTGTTGTCAACGCCTGCAATTTTGTTTACGAGACTATTCCAAAAACCTGCCATAACTACCTCCAAAATTTACTGCTACAGTGCTTATATGCACTTGCGAATTTCACTATGAGGTAAGTATATGTCTACCTTTTTTGACACGCAATAGAATCCAGGCAACGGTAAATAACATGTAACTTTGATACTTTGTCATGTAATTTTTGTGAAATATTAAGATGTTTTTATGTAATTATTTGTGCAATCAGATCACACCGGATCCGGATAATCCCTCTTTCCGAAAATGGCCGTTCCGATACGGACATGCGTCGCTCCGCATACGATCGCGTCACGATAATCCTGGCTCATACCCATCGAAAGATACTTCCAGTTCTCTTGATCTGCACCGAGATCCTGCAGCTTCTCGAAAAGCACTCTGGTCTTTTCGAAGACTTCTCTTGCCTGTCCTTCTTTCTGCTGGATCGGCGCCATGGTCATCAATCCGCATACCTCAAGCGAAGGAAGAGACAGGATCGTTTCAAACTGTTCTTTTACTTCCTCGGAAGTAAAACCATGCTTGCTTTCTTCTCCGGAAACATTGACTTCAAGAAGGATCCTCGCGGTCAGTTCCTTTGCCGTATAACGCTTCGAGATCTCCTGCGCAAGAGAAAGCGTATCTACCGAATGGATAAGAAACGGATCGCCCACGATCGTTCTGACTTTTCTGCTCTGCAAGGTACCGATCAGATGCCAGTTCGGCATCAGGCCCTGCGCATCAAGCGTTTCTTTTTTTGCATGCATTTCTTCGGCCCTGTTCTCACCGAGATCGGTAAGGCCAAGTAAAAATGCCTGTGCGGCGTACTCGGAAGGAAAAAACTTTGAAACTCCGATCAGAGTGATCTCGGAAGGCTCTCTCTTCGCTTCTTTCGCCGCATCGGCGATCTGTTCACGCACTTTATGAATATTTTCGAGCATCTGCTCTTTGCTGTACATATTCATTATTTCTCCACCTTATCCCCTTCTTTTACGGTCTGCGGGTTGGTGATAACGATCGTACTGATGCTCGGGATGTTTTCATTCTCGAGCGGAGCGATGATCGCATATTCTCTGTCATAGTCTTTGATCTGGACTGTATAACCGCGCGCATATCCGCTCTCATTGACATAGATCGTCGCGATCATTCGGTCATAATCGGCATTTTCAAGAGAGGATACCGGAACACGGATACCCGTGGTCTTTGTCTGCACGATCTGAATGTTTACCGTTCTTCTGTCCAAAAGGCGTTCCACGGAGTTTGTCGTCTCAAAAACGACCAGCAGTCCGTCAGAGGTTATCGTACAGCGGATAACCTTACAGTCGGAAATGGAGATCCCCTCTGCCGGTATACGGATGACGTGAGAAGAATCCATCTGGAATTCTTCCATAGAGGCGTTTTTCAAAATGCAGGCAAAATACTGCACATCGTTTTGAACGATACGAAGTACAGGCTCGTTCTGCTTAACATCCAGATCACCGGTAATGATGCTGTTGCTCGAATTGATCAGCTCCTCGCAACGGGAATCTACCATCGACATCAGAAGATCGTAATTCACATCATTCTCGAGGCCGTCCAGTTTAAAAGAAACAATTCCGGGAGCATCAGCATAGATGGAATTGGCTCTGCTTTCCAGCTGGCTCTTCAGGGCGCTTTCGCTGCCGCGAAGAGATGTCAGTTTCTCATCTTCAAAGTCGATATCGTTCAGATTCGAATCTCTCTTTTCCATAAGTACACGGATTGAAGAAGAATAACTCGTCATGTTATTTAGGTTATTCAATATCGCATCCTGACGGATCATGGTGATGATCGGGCTGATCTCCTCTTTCGCTTCACTGAAAACAGCTTTGGCGGCCACACCTTTTCCCTGTGTCATCAGCTGTCGTTCGATATCGACGATCTGCTGTTCCACGTTCTGAAGATCTGCCAAGGTGGACTCCATGCCTTCAGGAATGACCATGGCCAGCAGTTGCCCTTTGGCCACACGGCTTCCCTCGGTAGCCTGAGTCATCAGTTCACCGGTATGCGTCGAAGTCATCACGGTCTCATTTCTGGCGACAAGCGCGGTCGCTCCGATCGTATGCTCGATCGAACCTTCCGCAGCAAAAGCATAGGCAGGCTTTGCCGCGACATAATCTACGACATAAAGTACGGCAATGATCATAAGTCCCGTCAGGATCAGAAGACTCAGGAATGCATTAAAAGCAACGCGAAGAGTTTCTCTCTTCCGCATCTTGGCCATATGCTTTCTTCTTTCTTCGCCGACTTCCGGACGTGTCTCATCAAAAACATCCGGCACTTTCTCTTCGAGTTTCTCGCTTTCTCTTCTTAAAGCCGCTTCTTCTGCCTTCTGCTTGCTTTTCTGCTCAGCCTTATTCTTTTTTCGGACAAGAAAGATCTGCCACCAGGAGAGTTTCTTCGGCGGTGTCTTCATCTTTTCTTTTTCTACGACCGGACCTGCAGGAACGATCTGTTCATCGCCGAACAACGGGCGATTGGCCATTCTCGGGTCCTGCGCACTGACGCCGGAAGACGTGCGGACATTCACCTTTGTGCCGTTTCCTACATTATAGTTTTTACGGGAACGCAGATCAGACGGTTTTTGGATGTCGGATCTTTGATTGGCGGGTCTGTTCTTTTTCACAGTGGTTCTTCGCTTCTCCGAAGAAGATCCCGGTTT
>CAJOLL010000121.1 GCA_905235455.1 uncultured Clostridia bacterium | reverse complement strand
CCGAAGCTTCGTCGAGAACGGCATGAGCTCGCTGCCGAGCCCGGTCCGCCTTTTCTATAACATTACGGCTTTCCGCTATGAGAAGATGCAGAAGGGCCGCTACAGAGAATTTCACCAGTTCGGCTGCGAGGCTTTCGGTGCCGAGGGACCGGCGATCGATGCGGAGATCATCAGCATCCTTGTTGCTTTCTTCGAGAAGATGGGACTTAGCAAGACCAAGCTTTGCATCAACAGCATCGGCTGCCCGACCTGTCGTGCCGAATATAACAAGATCCTTAAGGACTATTTCCGCCCGCACATCTCCGAGATGTGCGAAGACTGCCAGGCGCGTTTTGAGAAGAATCCGCTCCGTATGATCGACTGTAAGGAAGAAAAGTGCGGCGCGATCGCAGCTTCCGCTCCGAGACTGATCGATTATCTCTGCGATGACTGTAAGGCGCACTTCGAAGGTCTGAAGGCAAACCTCGAGGCTCTGGACATCAAGTATACGATCGATTCCGGTATCGTCCGCGGTCTGGATTACTATACCAGAACGGTATTCGAGTTTAAGTCCGAAAACGTCGGTTCGCAGGGCACGATCTGCGGCGGCGGACGCTACGACGGACTGGTTTCCGAGATCGGCGGACAGCCGACACCGGGTATCGGTTTTGCCATGGGTGCCGAGCGTTTCCTCCTCGAGATGGAAGCGCAGGGGATCAATATCGAAAAGGACCAGAAGGTCCAGCTTTATATCGCGAACCTTTCGCCTGAGACACAGCTCGAAGCACAGAAACTGGCTTTTGGGCTGAGAAAGCAGGGCATCGGATGTGAGATCGACCTGATGGGAAGATCTTTCCGTGCGCAGATGAAGTATGCCGGCAAGACCGGTATCCCGTTCCTTTTGGTCCTCGGTGACGATGAGATCAGTTCCGGTAAGGCGAAACTCAAGGCCATGGCCGACGGTACGGAAAAAGAGGTCGCACTTACGGAGCTTGCCGACGCGATCCGCGGCTGGAACAAATAAGAGAATGACGAAGCCGGCGGGTATCAACCCCGCTCCTTCTAAAATACGTACAGACGCTGTCTGGAGGTACTGATGAAGAAACATAACCGCGAACAAGAGAATAGTAAGCCGGAGAAGCAATCCTGGTTCAAGTCGAAGAAAAACGTGGAGCAGGAGGGTACTGAGAAACTCTCCGAGACAGTAGAAGAGGTGTCTGAGACAGAGGTGATTTCCGAGACAGTTGAGGAAATAACAGAGACTGCTGAAACTGTTGAAGAGGCGGTCGCCGAAACGGCAGCAGACGAAGTTGTCGAAGAAGTGGCTGACGATGCAGCTGAGGTTGCCGAAGAGGCTGCTGAAGGCGCAGAAAGCGGCGAATCCTCTGAAATCGTCCCTGCAGAGGATGCCATAGAGACTATTACAGAGACTTTAATCGAAGAGAACGCTGAAGAAGCGGAATCCGATGAGAAAGATGCCGATTCCGATGAGAAAGATGCCGATTCCGACAAGGAAGAGGACGAGGAAGTCCCTGATGACGACTCCGAAGACGATTCTGACGACTCTGAAGACGATTCTGATGACTCCGATGACGAGGAGGAAGACGAAGACGAGAAGAAAGATAAGGAAGAGTCTGAGAAAGAAAAAAGTGCGCTCTATATGTTCTTCGACACGATCAAGTTCGTGGCGATCGGCCTTCTGATCGGTATTCTGCTCGTTGTATTTGTCGTTCAGAGAAATGACGTTTACGGCAGTTCCATGGAGCCGACGCTCCACACGGGCGACGCCGTATTCGTAGAAATGATCTCTGTGTATACAGGTAACTTCAGCCGTGGCGACATCATCACGATCGATGCTAAGGGCATGGACGGATATGCACACGATGAAAACCTTATCAAGAGGATCGTCGGACTTCCGGGCGAGACGATTAAGATCGCCGACGGTCAGGTCTACATCAACGGCGAGCTTCTTGATGAGTCTGATTATCTGCCGGCCGGTACGATGACATACGTCGGCGCCGAAGGCCAGGCCAGAGGATATGACGAGATCACTCTAGGACCCGACGAGTACTATTGCATGGGCGATAACCGCGGCGGAAGTAACGACAGCCGCAGAATGGGACCTTTCAAGAAGAGTCAGATCGACGCCAAGGTCCTGATGCGAATCTACCCGTTCAACAAAATGAAAATCTTCTGATCAGAAAGCAACACGAAACACATGGAAAGACAGGAAAAAATACGTAATTTCTGCATCGTAGCCCACATCGACCACGGCAAAAGCACTTTGGCTGACCGCCTGATCGAGAACACGGGTGTCGTGGAATCTCGAGAGATGCAGAATCAGATCCTCGACAATATGGATATCGAGCGTGAGCGCGGTATCACGATCAAATCCCAGTCCACGAGACTTCTTTACAAGGCCAAGGACGGGGAAGAGTATATCTTAAACCTCATTGACACGCCCGGTCATGTAGACTTTAACTATGAAGTCAGCAGAAGCCTGGCCGCCTGTGACGGCGCGATCCTGATCGTGGACGCGGCCCAGGGCATCGAAGCGCAGACGCTGGCAAATGCCTATCTCGCCGTAGATGCAAACCTTGAGATCCTGCCGGTCATCAATAAGATCGACCTTCCGTCTGCGCAGCCGGAAGAAGTGAAAAAAGAGATCGAAGACGTGATCGGCCTGGATGCTTCCGAAGCACCGCTCATTTCCGCAAAGAACAACACCGGCATTGATGATGTCCTTGAAGGGATCGTCAAGTTTCTGCCGCCGCCGAACGGTGATGAGAACAAGCCGCTTCGTGCTTTGATCTTCGACTCGAAATACGACTCTTATAAGGGCGTAATCGTAAACGTCCGTGTCGTAGAAGGATCCGTAAACTTAGGTGATAAGATCCGCATGATGAATACCGGTGCAGAGTTTGTCGTAACCGAGCTCGGCTACTTCCATCCGGGAGAATTTGTCCCGTCGAAATCCCTTCTTACGGGAGAGGTCGGTTACATTTGCGCTTCCATCAAAAACGTAAGAGATACCGCCCCGGGTGACACCGTCACACTGGCTGACGCGCCGGCAGATGAACCGCTTCAGGGATATAAGCCGATCCAGCAGATGGTTTTCTGCGGCCTTTATCCTGTGGACGGTGCGAAGTATCCGGATCTGCGTGATGCCTTGGAAAAACTCCAGCTCAACGACGCGGCACTTTCTTTTGAAGCAGAGACATCTGCCGCTTTGGGCTTCGGTTTCCGCTGTGGTTTCTTGGGACTTTTGCATTACGAAGTTATTCAGGAAAGACTGGAAAGAGAGTTCAATCTGGATCTTATCTCAACAGCGCCTTCTGTTGTCTATAAGGTACATACGACCGCCGGAGAAGTCATCCGGATGGATAACCCGACGAATATGCCGGATCCGGCCGAGATCGACTTTATCGAGGAACCGATCGTTAAGTGCACAATCATGACCCCGAAGGAATATGTCGGCAATCTCATGGAACTCTGTCAGGACAGACGCGGCGAATACATCAATATGGAGTACATGGACGATATCCGTGTCATGCTCCACTACAAGATGCCTTTAAATGAGATCATCTACGATTTCTTTGATGCGCTGAAGTCCAGAACGAGAGGCTACGGTTCTCTCGACTACGAGATGGACGGATACCAGAAGAGCGACCTTGTAAAGCTCGACATCCTACTCAACGGTGATATCGTTGATGCGCTTTCGTTTATCGTGCATAAGGATAAGGCATATGCAAGAGGCCGCCGAATGACGGAAAAACTGAAAGAAAACATTCCGAGACAGCAGTTCGAGGTGCCGGTACAGGCAGCCATCGGCGGCAAGGTCATTGCACGTGAGACGATCCGTGCTTTCCGAAAGGACGTACTTGCCAAGTGCTACGGCGGTGATATCACGCGTAAGAAGAAGCTTCTCGAAAAGCAGAAGGAAGGTAAGAAGCGCATGCGCCAGGTAGGCTCGATCGAAGTGCCGCAGGAAGCGTTCATGAGTGTCTTAAGACT
>CAJOLL010000120.1 GCA_905235455.1 uncultured Clostridia bacterium | reverse complement strand
GAGCAGAGCCTTTCGACCTTCTCGGCGCATATGACCAACCTGGTCCGGATCCTGAAACTGACAAAGCCCACCACGCTCGTTCTGGTCGACGAACTCGGCTCCGGAACGGACCCGACGGAGGGCGCGGCGCTGGCGATCGCGATCCTTGATGAGTGCAGAAGAAAAGGTGCCGTCACTGTTGCGACGACGCATTATAAGGAGCTTAAGGCATATGCGGTCGAGCAGGAAGGTGTCGAGAATGCCTGCTGCGAATTCGATACCGAGACGCTTTCGCCGACGTACCGCTTGATGATCGGCCTTCCGGGCGTCAGTAACGCATTCGTTATCTCGAAAAAACTCGGTCTTTCACCGCGGATCATCGAGAATGCCCAGAGCATCCTTTCCGAGGAGAGCCTGAAAGTCGAAGAACTTCTTTCTTCGGCGGAAAGACATAACCGCGAGAGTGAAAAACTCCGGCAGGAGATCGAGGATCTGCGTAACGAAGTCAAGCGCAAATCGGAAGAACTCGAGAACAGGAAGAAGCAGATCGAAAAAGAGCGTAAGAAGATCCTCGCCCAAGCCAGAGAAGAGAAGCAGGAAATGCTCGAAGAGGTTCTGGAAAAAGCAGACGGGGTCTTAGACGAGATCAAGGAGATTCAGAAGATGGAGAACTCTCACGATGCCGAAAGAAAGCTTCGTGCCATCCGGAACAATCTCCGCGCGGGCCTTTCCGATATCGATGCGGAGCGTGACGATGACGAAGAACCGGAGGAGATCCCGGGCGAAAAGCCGGATAAGATCAGAGAAGGCGGCCTTTACTATTCGCCGGCGCTCGATGTTACAGGCATCGTGATCAAAGGACCTGACAAGGGCGGAAACTGCATCCTTTCCTCGGGGGCGCTGAAACTGACGGTCGCGGCGGATTCTCTGCGCTATCCGAAAAAGGAAGAGGTAAAAAAGAGCGCGGTCCGTTCCCGGAGAGAACCAAAGAGAAGTGCTTCTGTTTCTCGTACCGAGCAGATCCGGCTGAATAAGAAAGCGACGGTGATGCCCGAGGTCCAGCTTCTTGGAATGACGGTCGATGAGGCGCTTCATACGCTCGACAGATATCTCGATGACTGCGTCATCAGTAATATCGAGAATGTCCGTATCGTACACGGTAAGGGGACAGGTGCCTTGCGATCGGCAGTAACGCAGTTCCTCAAAAAGGATAAGCGCGTCAGATCGTACCGCTTAGGTACTTTCGGCGAAGGCGAAGACGGTGTCACAATCGCGGAACTGCGATAAGGAGGAAAAGAAGATGAGTGAAGATGTAAATCAGAAAGTGCGCCTTTATGTGTTCGTAGGAGCATACGGAAGCGGCAAGTCCGAGGTATCGGTGCATTTTGCGCATATGCTGAAACAGAAGGATCCGTCTGCCAATGTCATGATCGCGGATCTGGACATTGTCAATCCGTATTACCGCTCGGCCGACGCAAAAGAAGCGCTCGAGGCGGAAGGGATCCGCGTGATCGTTCCGGAGTACGCGAACACCAATGTCGATGTTCCGGCGCTGTCGGGTGAAGTATATTCTGCATTTGACCAGGACGATGCGGTCGCTGTCTTTGATATCGGCGGGGAGGATCTGGGTGCGAGAGTTCTCGGCGCGATGCTCAGCCGCTTCAAGAATATCGAATACCGTGTTTATATGGTTGTTAATGCGTTCCGTCCGTTCACGTCGGATCCGGAGGGAATCAGGGAGATGTGTGCGGAGCTTTCCGAGGCGGCGCGTCTTCCGATCTCGGGCTTTATTAACAACTCGAATCTTCTCGAGGGGACCACGGAAGAAGAACTGATCGAAGGCGAGAAAGTCATCCTTGCGGCTTCGAAACTTACGGGGATCCCGATCGTATATCAGACGGGCCTCGACAATGTTCTGCCGGAGTCCTGGAGTGAGAAGACGCCTTCGGGGATCCCGGTCCTTCGTATGGACAGAAAAGTGTTGTATACATACTGAAAGATGAAAGAAGCATCTTCATAAGGGGACAGGTGCTTCTCAAGAATATAAATATCGGGAGGATAATGAAATGCCGGGTGGAAATCTGACAATTATCGGACTTTGCGTCGCGGGCGGCCTGCTGGCCGTTCTCGGTGTGATCGGAATCGTTACTAAGGCGAGAAGAGCTTTTCGCAATTCTCTTTTCGGGCAGATCTATAACGGCGTCAGAAATGAGGTTCGGGAAGGTAAGGTGGGTCCTGAGGATTTTTCCATGAAACAGGAACTTGCGACGCCGAAGTCAGTCTCCGATCTTTCGACGGCCTTGATCCCGAGGATCAACAAGGATTTCCCGGACTTAAGCGTGACTCAGATGCAGTCAGCGGCTCAAGCAGTTCTTGTAAAGAGCCTCGATCTTCTGATGGCGATGACGACTGCAAACAACGGAGATACCATCGACCGGATTCAGACGGAACTTGCCGCCTGCGGTATCGGAGTGACCCGTTCTTTGTCGGAAGATCTGTGGCATAAGGTGGGCTCGGCACGTGAGGAAGGCAAAACTCTGGTTTACCGAGATGTAATTGTCCACAGGGGCGGAATTAACGCCTATCAAAAGACTGAATCAACGGTGGAAATCACCTTCCAATATTCGTTACAATGTTTGCAATACCAGGAAAGAAATGGTAAATTTATATCAGGCAATCGAGCGACTCCGACGCAGTCCCGTTACAACGTGAAAGTAGTAAATATACTGGACGCAGACAGGCTTACGGCGGAAGACATCAAGGGAGTAGGTTTCACCTGTCCTCACTGTGGCGCTCCGGTCAAACATCTGGGTACAGACGTTTGTTCCTTCTGCGGCACGGCGATCAAAACAGTTGATATGCGAATCTGGCTTGTCGATAAGTTGGTCGAAATCTGAAAACTTTTTCTTGTAGGGAGGAGATAAAAATGGGATTAATTAAAGCTGCTATTCAGGCTGTTGGCGGAAACTTAAGAGATCAGTATCTTGAGTTTTTCACATGCGACTCGCTGGGACAGGAAGTTCTTCTTCGTCGTGGCGCAAAGGTAATGCGTAACGGCAGCAACAAAGGTGACGCAGAGATCATTTCTAATGGCTCTAAGATCGCAGTTCCGGAAGGAACGGCACTCATTCTGGTCGACAACGGTCGTGTTGTTGACTTCACAACAGAACCAGGTATGTACACATGGGATACATCTTCTGCACCGACATGCTTCGGTTCAAGCGGATTCCTCGATGGCGTAAAGAAGTCCTGCGGCGATATCTGGAACCGTATTAAGGCCGGCGGCGAAGCTCTTACACAGCAGAGAGTATACTTCGTAAACATGCTCGAGATGGTCGACAATAAGTTCGGCACAGCTGCTCCGCTTCCGTATGATGATCCGACATATCGTGGTATCTACATCAGAATGAACGGTACATTCTCGTTCAAGATCGTAGACCCGGTTACATTCTTCAAGAATATTGCAGGTAACGTTGCAGGTGAATACCGCCGTGACGAACTGATGGGCAAGAACGGCCAGCCCGGCCAGGCAAAAGCTGAGTTCCTGATGTACCTCGGCGAAGCACTCAACAAGATGGGTGCCGGCGGAGAAGATGTTCAGTACAACAGACTGCAGAGCCAGCAGGTCAAGCTTGCTAAATACATGAACGAAGTTCTGGACGAGGATTGGCTCCAGGGCCGTGGTATGATCGTTGAGAAAGTAGCAGTTATGTCTGTTACACCTGACGATGAGTCCAGAAAGAGAATCGAGGCTATGGACGATGGCCTTATGTTTGGTAACAACCCGAACATGGCAGCCGGTTACCAGGTCAAGGGTTCTGTTGACGCTATGAAGACAGCTGCCGGTAATACATCAGGTGCCGGCAACGCAATGATGGGCGTCGGCCTCGTCGGTGGTTTCGGCGGCAGTGCGGTGAACCCGGGCAACCAGGGTATGGCATTCCTCCAGCAGCAGCAGATGATGCAGCAGCAGATGCAGGCAGCTCCGGCAGCTGTCGGCGGCTGGACATGTTCCTGTGGTCAGGGCGGCAACCAGGGCAAGTTCTGCGCGAACTGTGGTTCCCCGAAGCCGGCAGATCCGGGTTCCTGGAAGTGTGCATGCGGTGCGACCAATACAGGTAAGTTCTGTGCTGAGT
>CAJOLL010000119.1 GCA_905235455.1 uncultured Clostridia bacterium | reverse complement strand
ACTGAACTACTGCGCCATGATGGTGGAAGATACAGGGCTCGAACCTGTGACCCCCTGCTTGTAAGGCAGGTGCTCTCCCAGCTGAGCTAATCTTCCATCTTTTCATTGCCGGGGCGCTCTTTGAAGCGCAAGAAGAAGTATACCGAAACACATCTTAGTTGTCAACAAGATTTTCCAAAAAAACGCAAAGATTTTCTTAACGTCTCAAAAAGCACCTTTCTTCGGGCTTTCCGCTCAGAAACTCTGATCCTTGACAAAACCCGTAAACGTCACGGACGCCACCTTATTGCCCAGGTCGTCAACGATTTCGACCTCGTAAAAACAGGCACTTCTTCCGGACTTGATACATCTTGCCGAACTATACAGCACATCGCCCTTACAAGGTCCGACAAAAGAAATGTTGCTGCTTATCGATACGGTCATTCTTCCGCCGAAATTCGCGGCAACCGCAAACGTCAGGTCCGCCATCGTAAAAATGGCACCACCCATGACTCCTCCGGTGGCATTTCTATGCACCGGTGTGATTCTCATACTGCAGCGGCAGACCTTATCAGCAGCCTCTTCGATGATGACTCCGGCCGCTTCAGTCGCGAAACGGTCGTTGGCAAAAGTCTCCCTTGCCCAGGACAGGTCTCGCTTTTCTACAGGAACAAAATTCTCATTCATAGTATTTCCTTTCTCTCACCCGGGTTTTTGATCAGCCCAGAAGATGCAAAATATATTCTACTACAAAAACAGTCGCGCAGGCACCTACCGCAACTGTCAAAAGATTCTTCTCAAACAGCGCCAGTAATACGGCGACAAAAAGTCCGAGCACCGCGGAAAGAAGGTATCCTGTCGAATAGAAGATCGCAGGGATCGTCATTGCCGACAAAACGGCATAAGGAATGTAATAGAGAAACGAGCGGATAAACCGGTTCTCTATCTTCTTTCTGCAAAGAACAAGCGGAAGCATACGGATCAGGTAGGTTACACCCGCCATTACGATAAGGTACAGGAAGAAAGCATCTGCACGGATCATGTGGCCACCGCCTTTTCTTCACAGACGGCCCCGTCATTGGGACCATCCTTCTTCTCCTCATCAGGTACCGGGGCGATCCAGGCAAAAAGAAGGCCGGATACCAGCGCGCAGATGATAATCGCGATCCCCGCCGATACGTCCTTAAGGACAGGCAGATAGCGGAAGGCACAGGAAAGAGCGACTGCCAGAAGACAGCAAAGCGCCACGGAACAGTTCTTTTTGGAAGGCGGGATAACGATCGCCACAAACATCGCATAAAGAGCGATCCCCAGGGCAGAGACCACCATCTCCGGCAGGATATCCCCTGCAAGCGCTCCAAGAGCCGTACCGATCGTCCAGCCCCAGAAAGGACTTGTGATCAGGCCTATCATATATGAGGTTTCGACCTCTTCCTTTTGGCTTATGGAGACCGCAAAGATCTCATCGGTCACACCAAAAGCGATTGCCAGGCGGTGAAGGAGTTTGACCCGAGGGCTCAGTTTCTGTGAAAGAGAAACCGACATGAGCGAATAACGCAGGTTGATGACAAACTGCGTCAGCACCATCTCGATCATCGGAAGACTTCCGACGATGATCGGGACACCCGCCAGCTGGCCGGCAGAGGTCACATTGGCAACCGAGACCAAGATCGTCTGCCAGACAGAAAGACCCGCACCTACGGCATAGATACCGAAGGCAAAGGAAACGGACAGGTACCCGAGACATATCGGGAACCCGTCCTTAATACCGCGTAAAAACAGTTTATTAGAACTCACGAAAGGCCGATCCTCACTTTACCGAGAAACGATAGCCGCAAAGGAAGCCCTTGACCTCATCTTTGTCGATGACTGCCGATGCGAAATTCTCATGATGGATCGCATCCGGGAACATCTGTGTCTCCAGGCAGATCGCTTCATAAGGATTATAGTGGACACCGCCCTTGCCATCTTCGTCAAGGTTGCAGGCACAGTAGAGCTGAACGCCAGGGAAGTTGGTCAGCACTTCCATCTTTCTTCCGGATTTCAGAGATTCTACGGAAGCAACCAGAGACACCTGATCCTGTGTGGTCTTAAGCGCGTAGTTGGAGTCGGCTCCCCTGCTGCAGTTGAGCTGCGGGTTGGAAGAAGTCTTCACGAGAACCTTCTCCGTTGCGCAAGGGATCCTGAAATCGAACTCGGTGCCGGCCACGTCGATATACTTACCGTTCGGGACATTGTCCATATCCTTCTCCGTAACCTGTTCGGAATCGATCCACAGGAGCTGCTCGCCGATCCTCCCTGCCGCCTGCCCGTCAATATTGAAATAAGAGTGGTTCGTCGGAGCAAAGATCGTCTTCTTATCGGAAATCGCACGATAAGTAATGATGAGAGTCCCGTCGGTAGCCCAAGTATAGAGGACTTTCATGTCCATGTTGCCCGGAACACCGCAGACGCCGTCGGCAAGCAGGAAAGAAAGCAGTACGCCTTCGGTCTCGATCGTCCAGTCGTTCTTGATCTTCAGATCCCCGATAAAAGCTTCCGCCTCATCGCGGGAAATGATCTTTCCGGTCCAAAAGCTGTTCTGGAAGTTTCCGGGGCCGCCGTGAAGGTTGTTCTCGCCTTCATTTTTCGGCAGCTGGTAATCTACGCCATCGATGGTAAAAGCACCGCCCTTGATACGATTTGCCGTACGGCCGATGATGGAGCCGTGGCCGGAACCGGAGCCCATGTATCCTTCGATCGTGTCAAAACCGAGCATAACATCGTCGAGGTTCCCGTTCTTATCAAAAACCTTAAGCGTATGGATCGCCGCACCGTATTCAATGACGGAGAAACTCTCTCCGTTCGGGCGTGTAATAACGAATTCAGCTACGTCTCTACCGTCTTTTGTCGTATCGAAAAGTACTTTTTCAGAAGCCATATCAGTCACCTCGTATGCATATTTTATACCGATAATATTATTGCGTACGAATCGCTGGAAAGTCAATTCTAAATCTGTTAGAATACCTTTTAATTTATCGAATCCGGGCTTTGAAATCCGCACGAAAGGATATGGTCAAATGAGCGCTAAATGGCGTAAATTCTTATCATACTACCGCCCTTACCTGAAGGGTTTTATTGCAGACATGAGCTTCGCACTCATCGGTGCCGCCACCTCCCTGATCATCCCGCTGATCATCCGTTACATCACAGGGACTGTTCTGGTCGAAGGCTTTACCGACGCCTCCCGAACGATCATCAATCTGTTTCTCATCATGCTCGGGCTTCTCGCCATCGAATTCGGCTGCAATTTCTTTATCGCCTACGTCGGTCACATGGTCGGCGCGAGGATGGAATATGACCTCAGAAATGAGCTTTTCACGCATTATCAGAAGTTGTCTTTCCGTTTCTACGACGACCAGAAGGTCGGATCTCTGATGTCGCGCGTGACCAACGACCTTTTCGAGATCACGGAACTTTATCACCACGGACCGGAAGATCTCTTGATCTCTGCCATCAAACTGATCGGATCCCTGGTCATATTGTGCATGATCAATGTCCCGCTGGCACTTGTCGCCCTGGTTCCGGTCCCCTTCATGATCATCTTTGCATCAGTGCTCAATAAGAAGATGAAAAGGACATTCAAAAAGAACCGTGAAAAGATCGCCGAGATCAACACCCGCATCGAGGACAGTCTCTCGGGCATCCGTGTCGTCAAGTCCTTTACCGGCGAAGATATGGAGATCCACAAATTCACCGAAGGCAACGACATGTTCCTTATGAGCAAGCGGGACAACTACCGCTATATGGCGATATACCACGCCGTTCTGTGGGGAACGACGGGGCTGATCACGATTGTTGTCGCAACGGTCGGCTCGCTCATGATCGGCAAAGATGCGCTGACGCTTCAGGATCTGATCGCATTTCTCCTTTACGTCAACAACTTCACCGAGCCGATCAGAAAACTCGTCAGCTTTACCGAGCAGTTCCAAAACGGCATGTCCGGATTTGAACGCTTTTACGAGATGATCTGCATCGAGCCGGATATCGAGGATGCTGCGTACGCGACGGAAATGACAGACGTCAAGGGCAACATCGACTTTAAGGATGTCACCTTCTCGTACGGAAGCAATCCGACAAAAGAATCAACCGTCTTTTCCCACCTGACGCTTCACATCGATGCGGGCGAATATGTAGCGCTGGTCGGTCACTCCGGTGTCGGCAAGACCACGATCTGCAGCCTGATTCCGAGATTCTACGAACCGAG
>CAJOLL010000118.1 GCA_905235455.1 uncultured Clostridia bacterium | reverse complement strand
GGTATGGCCGTCACTGTCGACGATGCTCTTGCGATCGCCAACAAGATCGGTTATCCGGTCATGGTACGTCCGTCCTACGTTCTCGGCGGACGCGGCATGGAAGTCGTACACGACGACGAGATGATGCGCGTTTACATGAACGCTGCCGTAGGTGTTACACCTGACCGTCCGATCCTGATCGACCGCTTCCTGCACCACGCTACAGAGTGTGAGGCAGACGCGATCTCCGACGGACAGAACTGCTTCGTTCCGGCTGTTATGGAGCACATCGAGCTTGCCGGCGTTCACTCCGGTGACTCCGCTTGTATCCTGCCTTCCAAGAATCTGACGGAAAAGCAGATCGAAACGATTAAAGATTACACCAGAAAGATCGCAATCGAGATGAACGTTCGCGGCCTTATGAACATGCAGTATGCGATCGAGGATGACGTCGTATACGTACTCGAGGCCAACCCGCGTGCTTCTCGTACCGTACCGCTCGTTTCCAAGGTCTGCGCGATCAACATGGTCAAGGTCGCAACAGAGATCATGACCTCCGAAATTACCGGCAAACCATCCCCGGTATCGGAACTCAAAGACCGTATCATCAAGCACTACGGCGTTAAGGAAGCCGTCTTCCCGTTCAATATGTTCCAGGAAGTTGACCCGGTCCTCGGACCGGAGATGAGATCCACCGGTGAGGTCCTCGGTATTTCCGAGTCCTTCGGTGAAGCTTACTTCAAGGCTCAGGAAGCAACCCAGACGAAGCTTCCGTCCGAGGGGAACGTACTTCTTTCCGTATGCGACCGCGATAAGGATGAGCTCATCGACATCGCCAAGGCATTTGACGAGATCGGATTCCACATCCTCGCAACAGGCAAGTCCTACGAGATGATCAAGGAAGCCGGCATCGATGCAGAGCGTGTCAATAAGCTCTACGAAGGTCGTCCGAACATCACGGATAAGATCACCAACGGTGAGATCCAGCTGATCATCAACACACCTGCAGGAAAGACCTCTATCCACAACGACAGCTACATCAGAAAAGAAGCGATCCGCCACAGAGTTCCTTACATCACGACAATGGCCGCTGCAAAAGCCAGTGCCGAGGGTATCAAAGCATATAAAGCCAACCCGAACTTCCCGGTAAAGAGCCTGCAGGATCACCACAAGGACATTATCTGATGCCCGGCGCCGGTCGGCCGACATCAGATGCCCGACCGGTTCTTTTAGACAGGTAAAACAAAAGAATTTCCCTGAAATCGTCTCGAAAAGCACTTGCCCGGAGACGCTTTCAGGGATTTTCTGCATTTCCTGAAGAATATCTCTTAGAATTATTACATTAAAGTTATTTTAAAGTTGACGCGCTAGAGTATACTACAAGGTAGATGAAGCGTTTACCTTATAAAGAAAGGAGACGATGTGTCTAATGATCAATGATAATAACTTCACCAATTTAAATGAAAACGGCGTGCCTTCCGCTCCGGAAGGAAGTGCACCGATGCGTCCGGGTTCTGCGTTCCAGACCGCGGGACAGGCGATGCAGCCGCCGATCCTTTCCCCTATTACTTTTTCGCCCGAATACAACAAGCCCGCAAACACACCGGAGCTTTCACCTGCGCAGCCGTGCCTGACGCCTCAGATGATGGCGCCGACACTGGTTTCTTCGCCGGTGATCGAAGAAATGTCAAATAAGAAGAAAAAGAAAGAGAAGAAAGTTAAAGAGACAAAGATAAAAAACGCGCCGTCTTCCGGCAAAAAGCGTCTCGTCGCCGCATCCATCGCCTTCTGCATGCTCGGCGCGGGACTTGGTGTCTGCGGCATGGTCGCTTACGGTATCCACTGGGCGGAGCAGGTCCGTACAGATGCCGTTGCCGAAGCCAAGAAAGCGGCTGAGAAAAACAGTGACGATAAGGGTAATCTCTCCAAAAGCGGTTCCGACCGCCAGTCCACGATCCTTGAGGGCGACCGCGATTACTCCACCATCAACACGAGCAGCATCAACACCGGTGAAAAGCACACGGCTT
This sequence comes from uncultured Clostridia bacterium, assembly GCA_905235455.1. Lineage (GTDB taxonomy): Bacteria > Bacillota > Clostridia > Saccharofermentanales > Saccharofermentanaceae > Scatonaster. The sequence continues at coordinate 4,676 of CAJOLL010000118.1, read as the reverse complement.
CGGAGATCTATGCAGCGAACGTGAATTCGACCGTCGGTATTTCGACTCAGATCAACTATAACTACTATGGTTATCAGACGACCGCAGCTGCTTCCGGTTCCGGATTTATCCTGACCTCGGACGGATACATCGTTACGAATTACCACGTCATCCAGGATGCCAACGAGATCACGGTAACCACATTCGACAACAACGCTTATGATGCAAAAGTCGTCGGCTATGACGAAGAAAACGATATCGCGGTCCTTAAGATCGATTGCTCCGATCTGACACCGGTCATCCTCGGGGATTCCACCCGGCTGAATGTCGGCGACGACGTAGTCGCGATCGGAAATCCTCTCGGCGAGCTCACCTTCTCGCTGACCAAAGGCTGCGTCAGCGCACTCAACAGATCCGTCACCATCGACAATATGTCGATGAACCTCATCCAGACCGACTGTGCGATCAACTCCGGTAACTCCGGCGGCGCGCTTTTCAATATGTACGGTGAAGTCATCGGCATTACGAACGCCAAGTACTCCAATAACGGCGCCGCAGAGGCAACAATTGAGAGTATCGGCTTTGCCATTCCGATCAGCAGCGCACGCGGGATCATTGAGAGCATCATCGAGAAAGGCTATGCGGATAAGCCGTTCATCGGTGTTTACGCAGAGACCGTCGATCCCCGTTCGACCAAATATGATGCGGACGAAGGCATCGGGATCCATGACATCATAGACGACAGCCCGGCCGAGCGTGCAGGCATCAAGGCCGGTGACGTCATCATCAAGATCGACGGCAAGAAGGTCACGGATGTAGCCGATCTGAAAACGAATATCAACCGTGCCGGCATCGGCGGACAGCTGACGCTCACGATCCTTCGTGACGGTGATGAGATCGAGATCGTCGTTGACGTAGAAGCTGACGAGACGACCTGATCAGATACCTTTCGAAAAGCACTTTTCGATATTGGTCTTTTCGGAGAAAAACCCGAGATCATCTTTTCCGATCCGAAGCACAAACGGAAAAAGATCCTGCCGGATACACATGTAGTAGTCCTTCTCCGGGAAATGCTCTTGAAGATCCGAATCGAAAAACCGCTTCCCATCATGATTTTTCAGATCCTGCCGCCTTTCTTCAAAGGCCGGCGGGATCTTATTTTCTTCGACCAGGGATTTTATATACTCGGCGCACAGCTCGTCTTCCGCGGCTTCGCGCTTTGCCGAAAGGCCCATCGCAACAAGGGAGACTTCAAGGTCTTTTTGCGAACCGACTTGGTCCTGAGTTTCTAAGGCGCGGGATCGGATATACTCCGCAACCGCTCTTGCATTAACGAGGCTTCCCGTCAGGATCTCCGTCGCACCCGAGGCATTAACGATGCCCTGAGTACCTGCGCTGGTGGTGTGGATGATGACTTTTCCTTCGATCTTTTCTTTCTCGGCCTCGACCTGGGACGGGGAATTCCCAAAATCAAAACCCTCGACCTTAATGCCATGCCTTTCACCGATCAAAAGAGAGCCCGGGATCTTTTCGTGAAGTGCTTTTGCCTCCTCGATCGAACCCGCCGGGCGCACGAGGGCGGCGCCGAGATCGTAGAGATAGCACTCGAGTGAAAATGCGCGAAAAACATCGATAATGACCGTCAGACCGCGGGCCTCTTCCGCCCCGGAAAGAAGATGCAGGATCTTGCAGTTCGTCATTTTTCCCTCTCAGATCTCCGAAATGTAATAGAGGACCGAGCGGAAATCACCGTTTAAGCAGGGGAAGATCAACCCCGCGTTCATGAGCGTGCTGCCGTCTGCCTCGACAATGACCTCCGGTTTATCTTCCGGATCTTCGGCCCATGTGACGCGATAGCGCTTCTTCTCATCGAGCCCTTTCAGGAATATGAGGCGGTCCTGGGTGCCCGGGCGGTTCATGACGTGAATAAGCGTCAGGAGCATCTCGCTTTTGTCTTTTGAGACGACGCCGTAGCAGTCGTAGAATCCGTTGTCGCGGAAAGATGCGATCCTGTAGTAATCGCCGTTTCTGATCAGGTCATTATACTTATGGAAAAGCGCCGTCTGCTTTTTCATTTCTTCGTGGTCTTCTTTCGAAAGCTGAGTGATATCCAGCTCATATCCGAAGGTGCCTGCCAGCGCCACATGGCCTCTTGTCTTTATCGGAACTGTTCTTCCCGTAACGTGGTTCGGGCAGATCGACAAGCCCGTGAGCAAGTCTCGTAACCTTTACGCCCAAAGGTTTTAACAGATTACCGATATACATTGCGGTTGCCTCGCCTTCGACGTCGGGATTGGTCGCCGGGATCGAATCTCGCGCCGCCGCTGCTGCAGTTTTCAAGAAGGATGTGCGGGAAAGAGGTCAGGAGTCTTTCCTGAAGATCGTAAAGACCGAGCACATATCTGTGAAGAAGTTCCCCCTGTCTTTCCGCCGGAAGATCTGCACTGTAAAGATCCGACATATGGCGGTTCATGTCCCACTTCACATAGGAGATGTCCGCGGAGTTTAAGATCGCGGAGATCGCCGAGATCAGGTAATCGCGGACGTCTTCTCTGGAGACATCGAGCACCAGCTGGTTTCTGCTGAGCGTGATATCTCTTCCGGGGATCGAGATCGCCCAGTCCGGATGCGCTCGATAAAGATCCGAATCCGGGGAGACCATTTCAGGTTCGAACCAGACGCCGAGTTTCATGCCCATCTCTTTCAGTTTCTCACTTAACCCGTAAAGACCTCCGGGCAGTTTTTCCTCGTTGACCGTCCAGTCGCCGAGGCTCGTGTTATCATCGTTTCTCTTGCCGAACCAGCCGTCATCGACGACCAGCATCTCCACGCCGCATTCCTTCGCCTGCTTCGCGATGTCCAGGAGTTTTTCGGCATTAAAATCAAAATATGTCGCTTCCCAGTTGTTGATAAGGATCGGACGCTTCTTATCTCTGTAAGCCCCGCGGATCAGGTGTTTTCTGAAAAGGTCATGGAAGTTCCGGCTCATCTTTCCGAGGCCGTTTCCCGAATATGTCAGGATGACTTCCGGCGCGCAGAAGACTTCACCGGGTGCTAGTTTCCAGTTGAACTCCTCCGGATGAATGCCCATCGAGACCCGCAGGTCTTCGCTCGGGACCTTCTCGACCATCGAGCTGTAGTTGCCGGAATACAGGAACTGAAGACCGTATACTTCGCCGTCTTCCTGCGTGATCCCCGGTGAAACGAGACCCAGGAAGCTCTGCGTGCGGTTGCCGCTTTTGCCGTTGATCGACGTAACGCCCGTTCTTCCGAATCCGATCGGGCGGATCTCTCTTGTAAACTCGCGGGCCCATGTGCCGTGAAATGTCATCAGCTCAAAAGGCCGTCCCTGACGGTCTCTTCCGGGCATATCCATCGACGCGGAAAGCACTCTCTGAAGGACCACGTCGGAAGATCCTCTGTTCACTACTTCTACTCTTCTCGCGATTACGTCGCATTCGGCAAAAGCACTGTAATAGAGCGCGACAGCAAGCCCCGTGTCCGGATCTTTCAGATCGATCCGCAAAGTTTCGACTCTGCCCTCGGTATCAAAAGTCGCGGGAAGACCCGGAACCGGTGCTTTTCCCGAAGAGATCTCATAGCCCTGATAGACCAGATCGACTCTCTCGGTTCCGTCAGGGAAAACCGCCTTCAGCGCGCCTTCTCTCGTGTCGCCTCTGCCCCAACCCGGATACTCGAACGAAAACCCGTCCATGAAGATCGCGAGTTCTCTTTTGTTTTTGGTGGGAGTCATCCACGGAGAAAACTGCCTGCGATAGGAAAGGGAATCGTCGGAAATCGACGGTCCATAATAGAAATGGCCTAAATATAGGCCATCTTCTACTCCGATCACATAACTTGTATTTAGGGTGTTGATCCGGAAAAAATCTTCTTTCGGACTGACAGTGATGTTAATGCTCGAATTCTTCATCCTGCTTTTTTCCTTCAATATACATGTCATTGACATTCTGGATATCCAGACAGAAAGGTATCGCGTTGTTAATCTTCCAGGAAGAACCGGAAGGGGACATGGACATCTGGCATACCGAAGACGATGTGCTTGTGAGGAATCTCAGCGTGATACGGAAACTGACGTTGGTCTCATGTGTCTTTTCATCCGTATAGACCGAAACGATGTCCACTTCAGCGTCATTGTAGAGCCGGGAATCCAGAGCGGTTACGATCTGCTCGACTTTATCTCTCTCATCCTTCTTCACATAAGACTTGATCGATTCGTAATCTGCAATAAACATGCGACGGACGAGATAGTAACCGAGGTCCTTGGCCTCTGCCTGATACTCTTCTATCGTACGGGAATCTTTTTTCACGAAAGGATTTCCTGAGCAACCGCAGAGACCTGCCGTGATCACGACGATCATCAGAACGGCCATAAATTTAATTATTTTGTTCGAAGCTTTCATAGTCCCTCCATATCCCTTACGGACATATGCATAGCAATTTAGGCTAACCTATACAGGATTATACACCATGCGAAATGGTCTTGAATATATGAAAATGCCAACTTTTTGTAAATTAAGTGTTGACAAACAAAATATCTCGGATTATCATCACCTTGATAAAAAGCTATGACGAAGAAGATATTGGCTTTGCATTATTATCCGATATATCATTAAAATAGACGAAGACTCCAATTTCTTCTTTGAGCCATACAGCTTCATGATAGGTGTAAAATGCTC
>CAJOLL010000117.1 GCA_905235455.1 uncultured Clostridia bacterium | reverse complement strand
CGGTACCGGAGTAGCTGTCGGTGTCGGCGTGTTAGTCGGTGCAGGTGTAGCTGTCGGAGTAGCTGTCGGCGCCGGAGTTGGTGTGTTCGTTGGAACAGGTGTAGGTGTAGCCGTCGGCTCAGGTGTCGGAGTCGGATACTTTACAATGTTGTTGATCATATGGAATTCAGAAGTCGAGAAGATAGATGCGCAGATAATCGCACCGTTGGTATTACCGCCGAGCTTCTGGATATATGCGTTCGGAGCAAGAACAGCACCATGAACTGACAGGTTATCCGGCATATAGATGCTCTTTGCCTCAGCAAAATTCCATACTACATATCTGTCACGATCGTCACCAGCGTCGTTCGGTGTATTTGCTTTGTTAAAGGAACCGTACATCAGCTGCGGGAAATAGTTAACAGAATCTCCACGGACGTTAATGATCGTATTTACACCCTCAGGAATATAAAGTTTGTTCGTACCGGATGGAAGATTGAAAACAAGTACGTCAGTCTCTGCATTGAAGCCGGAAGGTACAGAAGCCTCTACTTCCGTCCATCCGCCGCCGCCTTGAGTCTTCAGGATCGCATTGGAAGCGTTCTGTGCAAGTTCATTACCGGAATTCGCACGAGCAACCATTGCTGCCTTTCTCTCACCGAAGTTAGTAGAAAGACCTTCTACGAGATGATAAGAATCTGAACTGAAACTGTAACTGTTACCATGAATATTGGAAACAGAGGAAACCTCAAGATTGCCGCGGAGATTATTGAGTTGGCCAAAATTCAGCTGACCTGCTACCGCAAGTTGGGGAAGTCCTTTTTCACCGGGAGCCGCATTGCTTCCTGCGAAAGAATACTGACCCTGAATCTCGGCATCTCCGCCAATCGCCATAGCACCTAAAGAGTGGTGGCCTTCTCCATTACCAACCTCGAAATTTCCGAAGCAATAAAGTGCGTAATTAAACGGATTATCCGGGTTTACTGCTGTTGAATTGCCATTAGAGAGATGATTTGTAGCCGTGCCGCCCGGAAGTGCTGCGATACCCTGTGCGCCCAAGAAAGCAATCACAAGAGTTGTCGATAAAGTCCTGATCCAGCGGCCAAAACGATGACCGGCCGATACCTGATGCGTGATTTCTTCTGTCATTTTAACCCTCCTATGGTTTCCAAACCACAAAAAAAGCATGTTTATACAAACTCAACCTCTCATATCTTAATATATTAAAAAAAAATGCTCAACCGATTTCGATTGTGCATATTGTACAAATTTCACAATTTGTACACATTTCAAAAAAAGGATCGTAACAATTGTTACGATCCTTTTCACATATATCGAACGATTCTAATACGTACTATATCAGTGAGTGAGCGCGTACAAAAGTACGATAGCCAGGATACCGAGTCCGATCGCGGCAAGTACTCTCCAAACGGATACAGGAGCGTGTCCGCCGACCTTTCCGGTCTGGCCGTTGACTACGAACTGATATACTTTCTCATTATACTTAAACGAAGAGATCCAGACCGGAACCAACAGGTACTTATATGTGATATTGCTGTACAAGGTCGAGAAACGAAGCGAATCTACACGATCACATCTCCAGTTCTTGCGGATATACTGATCCATATGTGAACGCAGCTGCGTCTTAATTGACTCCTGTGCGATGTCCCATCCTTCCTTAAGACCGATGGAATAACGCTCGGCGATGAAACCTGCAACAATTTGCGGAGAATACGGGACAAGTTTCGAGAAATCGAAAGGTTCACATTTCTTCACAACCGAATTCTCGTTTCTTTTGGAAGCCATTACTGTCTCATCATCGATGAATTCCTGATATACACCGCTTATCGGACGCCACGTGGTTTCAGTAACATAAGAGTCGCCTCTCTTTACACGACGGTCATAACCGGCTTTTGCAGAAAAATTGGAAGTTGTCTGGGCATCGTATGTCCAGTACGGAAGATATACACCCTGAAAAGAATCCGGACGTGCACTCTTCTTTGCCTTGGACGGAGTAAACAGTTTTCCCTTGAGCCAGGAAGAAAATTTCTCGCCGGCCTTCTCTTTCGTAACGGCAAACGGAACAACGGCACCCGGAGCCATAGAGTCGCCGGAAGCGGCCGGCATAACGCTTGTAGATCCGCAGAACGGACAAACGGCAGCGGTCTCCAGAGCATCGTAGATCGTCTCGGCACCGCACTGCTTACATACTACGGATTTCTTCTGTGTTCCCCATTCGAAACTCGCCGTCTGTGTTGCTGATTCGAAATCCAATTCTACGATGGCATTGTCGGAATCCGGCTTCGGAAGTTCAGCCTTATATCCGCAGAACTCACAAAGCATTCCGCCGGATTCAGGATCAAAAACAACCGTAGCACCACAGTTCGGACACTTCTTATTCGTAACGTCCTCAGTAATTTCGTTTTGGATCTGTACACCCTGTTCATCAAAATCTGCCATAGAAACCTCCCTATTTCCAAAAAAAATATAAGTAATTAATCTTGTATATAAATCACAGCAGAAAGAGGACTCACCTCAACTCTTCCCTGCGCCGCCGAAGAGAGAACGACTTTAGTCTCACCCGTTCCTGTAAAGACATTCGGCCAATGTTCGATAGAGACGACGTTTGAAGTCTCATTGAGCCGAACCGACAGATTCATTTTATCACTTCGGTTGATGATGCACAAAACTTTTTTGGGGCCATCGCATACCTTACCGAAGTGGTCTTTTCCCTGTTCATCTAAAGTCCGTCTGAAGATCAGATCATCGCCATCGGCAAGAAGCATATCAACTTCTCCCGTTTTGAGAACTTCGTATTGTCTTCGCAACCCGCTCAGAGTGCGGAACGAGGAAAGAATTTCCTTCTGCCATCCGGTTTCTTTCTCCCAAGGATATGTCCTTCGGTTAAACGGATCACGGAAGCCGTCCATACCGATCTCGTCGCCGTAATATGTACACGGGCAGCCCGGATAAACCATCTGGACCGCAAAGGCCATTTTCAACAAAGCGGCACCGCGACATCTCATTTCATCGGTCAGCCGGATCTTCTTCTGCTCTTCACGCGAGCCCGGATCCGGCGGACCAACAAGCATCGTGATCGCACGCGGCACATCGTGACTGGAGATCAGGTTCATCATGCAGTAGAACATCTGATCCGGCAGGTTCTCTCTGTACTTTTCCATCGTCAGGCTCCATGTCCTTGCAGACGTATCCCCGCGAAGGAAAGAGAGCAAAGCTTCACGGAACGGATATCCCATGACCGTATCATGGGTCCTTCCGAATGCAAAATCACGGTAACTGCCGTAACTGATCTTCGTCGTAACTTCTTCCCAGACTTCACCGAGAACAAGCCCGTCGCCGTCAGATGCATTTTTCACGCAGGAGCGCATCTCGCGAAGGAACGAATCCGGAAGCTCATCCGAAACATCCAGACGTACACCGCTTGCGCCTCCGCAGATCCAAGAAGATACCACGCCATGGGGTCCCAGAATAAAATCGCGATAACTCAGGTCATCTTCTTTTGTATTTGGGAGCTCCGGAAAGCCCCACCAGGAATCATAAACGATATTTCTCTCTTCATCTCTTCGGAATGCATACCAGGAAGAATACTCGCTGTTTTTTCCTTCGGCAAAAGCACTGTATGCGCCGACACCTTCGTATCTTCCATACTTGTTGAAATATCTGCTGTCCGCTCCCGTGTGGCTGAAAACACCGTCCACGATATAGCGGATACCGTTTTCCTTCATCGTGTTTGAAAAGAACTTATATCCTTCTTTTCCGCCTAAGACCGGATCTACATTCAGATAATCGGCCGTGTCATAACGATGGTTGGATCTGGCCTCGCAAATCGGATTCAAATATAGCACATCGATATTCAGAGATTTCAGGTAATCTGTTTTTTCGGCAATCCCCTTAAGCGTTCCGCCATAGAAATCACAGGCAAGATACCCCGTCTCCGGTTTTCCGTCGATATCGACATCTTCGTACCAATCCTCATGGAAGATACGTTCCGGTCGGTCTTTCCCCGTGTTTTCCATTTTTTCGAAACTGTAGTCACTGCCTCGGGCAAAGCGGTCCGGGAAGATCTGGTACATCATGGCGCCCTTCATCCAGGAAGGAGTGGTAAAGCCTTCCTCGTAGACCGTGATCTGGAAAGCATGCGGATACTTTTCCTCATCGACGCCGACACGCGGAGCAGAAAAAGCAAACTTGCCCTTTCCAGCTTTCCCTTCCCAGCAAGCGACATAGTAAAGATAAGCCCTGTCTTCTTCATGCTTTCTGTAAAGAAGTTCATGATACTGCGGATCAACGATCTCTTCGAT
>CAJOLL010000116.1 GCA_905235455.1 uncultured Clostridia bacterium | reverse complement strand
GATCTGTTTTGATCCGCCGATCATGTTGGACGGAGCGCATAATCCGCAGGGCGTGACCTCTTTTACCGCGTTTCTTGCGGAAATGGAAGTGCTTGCCGAGGAGAATCCTTGCGAAGTAATCATGGGCGTAATGGCCGATAAGGATGTGTCGCATATGCTGGATATCCTTGTAGAAAACTGGTGCGTACCGCTCGGGCGGATCACTTTGGTCACGCCGGATCAGAAACGTGCCATGCCGGCCGATGAACTGCGGAATGCATGGAACATGGCGCTGCGTCGGAGTAAAGAGTTTTACAATTCAGAGTCGTGTATGTATAATGCTAGAGAAAAACTGATCGCCGTAAATGACGTCGAAACGGCATGCAGAAATGCGGTGGAAAGGGCTTTCCGGAACCACGCGCCACTTTACATGATCGGTTCACTCTATCTCCTCGGCGAGGCCAGAGGCTATATCGAGGACGGCATGAAGGCGATGGGCCTTCCGCAAAACTAAGGAAAAAGAACAGGAAAGGCGTTTATGGATTGGAAAACTGCAGGAAAAACCATACCGGAGATCAGCACACGTGACCTGGTGGTATTCCGCCTTCCGCCGGAAGAATCGGAACAGCTGGCTCATCAGTACAACCGCGCGCTTTTCAATCTGAATAACGATGGCGCGGATGTGGCCATCATCTCCCTGAAAAAGATCATCACGGAATATCCGACCTGGGCCGAGCCGTCGCTTCTTTTCGGTATCTGTGTCGCGCAGTGTGAAGAATATCACCGCGCACTGAAATGTTTCGAGCATGCCCTGACGTGCGGTCTGCATTCGCAGGCGATGACAGAACTGGCGCAGTACTGTCTGTCTCAGGCGAAAGTCGAAGCCGAGCAGGCGCAGGCCATTGCCGATGCCGCGCCGGAGGATTCTCCGCTAAAAGCACTTTCCGCGGCCATTACGCGTCAGGAGTCACCGATGGTGGCAGAAAGCGAAAACCGCGAGAGGATCCATGTGCAGGCCCCGATCCTGATCAAGGCACCGAAGAAGCCGAGAAAGAGAAGAATCGCGACGGAAAAGGAGATCCGCGACGCGTTGGCACAGTCCACGTCTTCCAACGGCGAGATTCCGGACGATGAGATCCGGGTCGAGTTCCCGAAGACTCCGGCCGAGAAAATGCGCATCACGGCGATCGCGCTGGCAGTTATCGTCGGTGTTATCGCACTTGCCTGCCTTGCCTGGTTCGTGATCGTTCCGGCAGTGAAGAAAGGCACTTCAAAGAGCGACGACCTAAAGAAGGTAGAATTCCTCGAGAAGAGACTTCTGGAAAACGCAGATGATCCGGAGGTTAACGCGATCCTGGACGAGTATAACAAAGAATTCGGTAAAAACGGTGATGCCGTGGCAGCGCCGGATACGACGGAAACCACAGGCGGAGAAACGACAGCGGATACACCGGAAACAACAGCGGATACACAGGCAGCATAAGAAGTTGATTAAGGAGATGACAATTTCATGAATTATATAAGCACAAGAGGTTATGAAAAGAAGTTTTCTTCAGCCGAAGCCATCAAGCAGGGTATTGCCCCGGATGGCGGTCTCTTCGTTCCGGAGGAGATCCCGCAGCTGAGTAAAAGAGAGATCATGGGAATGACCGAGATGACCTATCCGCAGATCGCGGCTACTGTCATCAGCAAGTACCTGACCGACTTTACTTACGACGAGCTTCTTTCCTATACCGAGCAGGCATATGCCGAAGAGAAGTTCGGAGAAAAACCGGCACCTCTCGTCCAGCTCAACAAGTACAATCCGAGAGAGTACATCCTCGAATTGTGGCACGGCCCGACGGCGGCTTTTAAGGACATGGCTCTTCAGCTCCTGCCGCTCCTGATGACGGCTTCAGCGAAGAAGACCGGGGAGAACAGAAAGATCTGCATCCTGACCGCGACTTCCGGTGATACAGGAAAAGCAGCGCTCGAGGGCTTCAAAGATCTTCCGGGCACTGAGGTCATTGTTTTTTATCCTTCCGAAGGTGTTTCCGATGCGCAGAAACAGCAGATGATTACTACCGAAGGTGATAACGTTCACGTCGTTGCAGTAAACGGCTGCTTCGACGATGCTCAGTCCGGCGTCAAGGCGATTTTCGGAGATCCTGACGTAGCCGCACAGCTTGACAGCCAGGGTTGCGTGCTTTCTTCCGCGAACTCCATCAACTGGGGACGGCTCGTTCCGCAGATTGCTTACTATGTTGCTTCTTACGTGGAACTTCTTAAGTACGAAGAGTTTAACTTCGGCGAAAAGATGAATGTTGTCGTTCCGACAGGTAACTTTGGTAATATCCTGGCGGCATGGTTTGCCAAGAAGATGGGCATTCCGATCAGAAAACTGATCTGCGCTTCGAACAAGAACAAGGTGCTTTCCGATTTCTTCAGAAGTGGCACATATGACAGAAACCGTGAGTTCTATAAGACGAATTCTCCGTCCATGGATATCCTCATCAGCAGCAACCTCGAGAGACTTCTTTTTGAAGTGACCGGTATGGATGCCAAGAAGACTTCCGAGTGGATGGAAGACTTGAAGACAAAGGGTACATATTCGGTAGATCCGGATACTCTGAAAGCACTGCAGATGACTTTTGTCGGCGGTTTTGCCGATGAGGCCGGAATCACAAAGACAATAAGAGACGTTTATGACCGCTGCGATCACGTGGTCGATACACATACGGCCGTCGGTTTTAACATCTACCACCGTTACTACCAGCGTTCCGGCGATGAGACCAAGACTGTCTTCGTGTCGACGGCTTCTCCGTTTAAGTTCGCTCCGGCAGTCATGGATGCGCTGAATGGTGCCGGCTACAGCAACGGAAGATCCGACGAGGTCATCTCCAACGAACTTTCCGAGGAAAGCGGCCTTCCGATCCCTTATGGCCTTAAGGACATCAACAAGAAGCCGGTACTGCATAACCTTCTGATCGAAAAAGACCAGATGCGCCAGACCGTACTCGATCTTCTGAAGAACTGATTGCCATCCAATCAGACCTCCGTACTGTTTGGCGGGAAGCCGCTTTTCTGACTGCGCGGAGGTCTTTTTATATCAATTGATGTGGAGGTATACTCATATGTCAAAGACAGCTAAAGATTGTTTGCATAGCGGAGATCTGTATATTCCGTCTGATCCGGAGGTTTTTAACGAGCAACTCCGCTGTCTGGATAAACTTGCGGAACTAAACGCGACAAAACCGTCTGATTTGAAACGCAGGGAAGAGCTTTGCAAGGAGATCTTTGCCGAGTTCGGCGAAGGCGCTTATGTCGAGCTCCCGGTCTACTCGAATTTCGGAGGTAAACACTGCCATCTCGGAAAAAACGTGTATATGAATTTCAACTGCACGCTTACCGACGATACCCATATCTATATCGGCGACTATACCATGCTGGGACCGAACTGCGTGATCGCCACGGCCGGGCACCCGATCGATCCGGATCTGCGAAGCGAGGGATACCAGTATAATTTCCCCGTTCATATCGGCAAGAACTGCTGGCTCGGCGCCGGCGTCATCGTCACGCCGGGCGTGACCATCGGGGACAACGTGGTCATCGGCGCAGGATCGGTCGTCACCAAGGATATTCCGAGTAATGTCGTTGCGATGGGAACTCCTTGTAAAGTCGTCCGCGAAGTCAACGCGCACGACAAAGAATACTATTTTCGCGACAGAAAAATCAAAGACAGCCTCGGCGAATGACCAAAAGAGTTTCAAGAAAAAGTAATCTCCCGGAGCGATTCCGCAGGGCAAAGCCCGAGGATCAGCGAGGGGAGATTCATTTTTTTATCTCTCATGGATATCGTCGAGCTTTAATCCTTCGTTGTGTTCAATCGCCCAGGAGATTGCCCACTCCGACTCGAAAAGCACTACCGGCATCTCGTCTCTGTCGAGAACGAGCATGGAAGTGGAGGTCAGCGTCAGCTTGGAAAAATCGATATCAGCAGCTTCGTCCTGCTTGGAACACCATCTTGCGAAGCGGTAGTTGAGGTTGTTTCTCAGAATGTCTACGCCATACTCCGTTTTCAGACGATGCTCGAGAACTTCGAACTGCAGTACGCCGACCACGCCCATGATATAGGTCTCGGTACCGATTCCGGGCTGCTTATAGAGCTGGACGGCACCTTCTTCGGAGAGTTGCTCGATGCCCTTTAAGAATTGCTTTCTCTTCATAGAATCCTTCGGTTGCACGCGGGCGAAATGCTCCGGCGGGAAGACCGGGATGTTGGCGAAGTTGAACTTTTTTGAAGAAGTGGTGACGGTATCGCCGATACGGAAAACACCGGGATCGAAAAGACCGATGATGTCACCGGCATAAGCATCTTCGACGATCGTTCGATCCTGCGCCATGAACTGCTGCGGCTGGGCAAGGGTGATCTTCTTTCCCGTACGCATGTGGTTGACGGACATGCCCTTTTCGAACTTTCCGGAGCAGATGCGCATAAAGGACATTCTGTCTCTGTGGTTCGGGTCCATGTTTGCCT
>CAJOLL010000115.1 GCA_905235455.1 uncultured Clostridia bacterium | reverse complement strand
TTTAATGACTTCTTCGTCGGCACCTTCGTATTGAGCCATGAGGCTCTCGACGATCTTTTCTTCGGTGGTCTCTTCCTTCAGACAGGAAAGGATCGCGCCGAAAGTTTTGTTGCCGCGGACGACGCCGGAAAACTTGGCGTCGCTGACGGGGATCAGAAGATGCTCTTCGTCTTGTACATGAATAAGAAAGTTCGGTGAGAGTTTCACGAGATGCGCCTCCTTACAGATCTTCGATTGGGACGAACGGGAGTTCGATCGCGGACGGAGTCTGGGATTTTGTTGGCTTAGAGGTCGGCTTGGTCGTGGATTTTGATCCGCCGTTTCCGCCGCCGTTACTGCTACCGCTGCCGTTACCGATGCCGGACGGGGTATCGTCGATGATCTCGATTTCGCCTTCGCCCTCATGCTGTATATCGAGAGGCTTGGTGGACTTGGTATCGGATTCTTTTATTGTGCCGTCGACCAGATCCGTATCTTTATTGGAAGGATCGGTGAACTCTGTGGCCCCCGGTTCGGCGCTTTCCGACGGGTCGGACGGATCGGTAGCATCGGAAGAGCCGGATGCTGTCGTTTCGTTTTCGGCCTTATCCGTATCGCTTTCGCTTGGCGCGATGATCTGTCCACTCTCATTCTTCTGAACAGCAGAGGAAGAGGAGGCGGTCGTATCGGTCGTGCCGGACTTTTTCGAGCAGCCTCGGATGATCAGGACGAGCGCCAGGATCAAGGCCAGAGCCGCTACAACGATGAGCGTGATGATTTTTTTGTTTTTTAACATGGTAGATATACTCCAAAATGTGGATGTTATCTTTTTCCTTTTTCAATATGCAATTATAGCATTTATTTGAAATAATCTCCAAACTACTCATATATCATGTAGATATTTGGACAGCATCCGCGATATACTGGTTTTGTCAGAACGGACATTCCCTCTTTTCGGTGTGTGGGCACGCCCGGTCTGGTGAAAGATATTTTCTGCCCTCGGGCGGAGAAGGAAAAGTGGTTTCTCTCTATTGAAACTTCGGGCTTGACCGACTTTGTAACATGTGATATTCTATCTCGTGCTGCGAAGGATGCAGTTGACATATAGATTATATGTGAAAAATATCCTCGCTCTCATCGAAGTAGGTATGAGAGCCGTTCTAGTCCAGGAGGAGGTGAGAAATCATGGCGAACAAGTATGAAATGATGGTCGTTCTGAGTCCTGTACTCGGTGATGAAGGTATTACTTCTACAACTGAGGCAATCAAGGCTAAGATCGAGTCCGGCGCTACGATCGATTCTATGGAGTCTATCGGTATGAAGCGTATGGCTTACGAGATCGAGGATCAGAAGGACGGTTTCTATCTTCTGTTCAACTTCACATCTGAGGCCGATTTCCCGAAGGAGATCGAGCGTGTGCTGAAGATCACAGAAGGCGTACTGCGTTTCCTTGTTATCCGCATTGAGGAGTAATTCGGTAAAAGGGAGTAACGACTATGAACAAAGTAATTCTAATGGGTAGATTGACCAAGGATCCTGAAGTTAAGCAGACTCCGAGCAATATCGCTGTTTGCTCTTTCACGATCGCATGTGACAGACGCTTCAAGAGCAGTAACGGCGAGAGACAGTCTGATTTCATCAACTGTGTCGCTTGGCGTCAGCAGGCAACTCTTCTCGGAAACTATTTCCACAAGGGTTCCCGTATCGCAGTGGTCGGTTCCCTGCAGTCCAGAAGCTATGATGATCAGAATGGCCAGAAGAGATATGTGACCGAGGTCGTTGTCGATGAAATCGAATTCGTCGATACACGTTCGGAGTCACAGGGTTCTGTTCCGACACAGTCCGCAGCTCCGGCTGCTTCTACGGCATCTGTCGTAGCACAGACACCGCCGCCGGCGCAGCAGATCGATCCGGGCTTCGAGGCTTCTGTAGATTCAGACGATAGTTCCCAGCTTCCTTTTGACGTAATGGGTTATTAACAGGAAAGGGACACCTCGGATTTTCGATGTGTCCGATATCTTTCGAAAGGAGATTACATTACTATGGCTGAAAATAGAGCACCTAAGGCACCGGCTCGTGAGTTCGGTGACCGCGGCATGAAGCAGAGACGTTCCAGAAGAAAGGTCTGCGCTTTCTGTGCTGATAAGGTTGAAGCAATTGATTACAAGGATGCAGCACGTCTCAGAAAGTTCATTTCCGAGCGTGGTAAGATCCTGCCGAAGCGTATGACAGGTACATGCGCTAAGCACCAGAGAGAACTCACAATTGCTATCAAGCGTGCAAGACATGTTGCACTTCTGCCGTTTGTAGCGGACTAAATTTCGTTTACATAAAGGCTTTTAGAGTTTATAATGATAAGCACCTGTATTGCTGATACGGGTGCTTATTTTTTGCCGAAAACCGCCGCGCAGTGAGGCGTGAAAAGACCTGTTTTCAGGCTTTTGATGACGTGACGGCAGGAAAATGACAAAAACAAGGGAATCCGGAGGAAAAGGAAAATGAAGTGCATTTTATTAGCAGACGTCAAGGGTCTCGGAAAGAAAGATGATATCGTCGAGGTAAATGACGGATATGCCAGAAATTTCCTTCTGAAAAAGAAACTGGCCTGCGAAGCTACCGCAGATAACATGAATAAGAACAAGCTTAAGAAGGGCTCCGAGGCAGAACATGCTCGTCGTGTCCTGGAAGAAGCCAAAGCCAACGGTAAGCTCCTCGACGGAAAGACCGTTAAGCTCGAGGTCAAGACAGGCGAGGGCGGACGTCTCTACGGCGCTGTTACCGCTATGGACGTGGCCGAAGCCATCAAGAAGGCCGGCTTCGATGTGGATAAGAAGAACATCGACATCAAGAACCCGATCAAGTCCTGCGGCACCTACGAAGTGACTGCGAAACTGCACACGAAGGTTTCCGTTAAGGTCAACGTAGAAGTCGTAGCTGCCGAGTAAGGAGTTCCGAAATGCCAAGTCCGGAGATGACAGACCGATCCATCCTGACACGCGTTCCCCCGCAGAATAACGATGCGGAGATCGCGGTATTGTGCTGCTGCCTGGATTCCCAGAAGGTGATTCCGACCGTTGCAGCTTATCTTATTGCTGACGATTTCTATACACCGGCACATCAGAAGATCTTTGAAACAATCTATCGGCTTTATTCCGAATCAAAGTCCATCGACCTGATCACGGTCGGTGATGAACTCAAAAAACAGGGCGACCTCGACAAAGTCGGCGGCATGGCGTATCTGAGCACCATCGTGGACGCGCATGCGCTCCTTTCGAACCTGACAGAATACTGCAGAATTGTCCGCCAGAAGTCCTTGAGCCGTAAGATCATCAAGTCGATGGAAGACCTGACCCGTCAGACCTACGAGGGAGAGACGGATCCGGGCAACCTCATCGAGATTGCGATCTCCCGGCTTGCCGAACTTCGTGACAGTAAGTCCGATGATTCCCTGGTTTCCCTGAAGGATGTCCTCAAGGAGACCGTCGCCAATATCGTGAATCCGCCGAAGGACAAGGTCGTCCGGAGCCATTTCACACAGCTGGACTACGTTACGAACGGTTTCCGTCCGGGCACGCTTACGATCGTTGCGGCCCGTCCTTCTATGGGTAAATCGGCTTTCGTTATCAACATCGCCGTAAATGTCGCGCTGAAAGATAACTTGCCGGTTGCTTTTTTCTCATTGGAAATGAACGCGCAGGAAATCGCCAACCGTATCCTGGCCTCCCGCTGCGATATCTCGATCTCGACGCTTCAGAGATCGAAGTCCCTGTCATCAGATGAGTTTAGGAGGATCAATACCACGCTCCCAAGACTTGGTAATACACCGCTTTATATCGATGAGCATTCCGGCTTAAACACCGCCGAGATCCTGACTCGCTGCAGGGAGTTGCAGAACCGCCTCGGCAAAAAGCTCGGATTGATCTGTATCGACTACCTGCAGCTCATGAATCCGGTATCGGAAAGAAAGAACGCTTCTCGTCAGCAGGAAGTTTCGGATATTTCCCGTGCCTTAAAGCTCATGGCAAAAGAACTGGAAGTGCCGATCATTGCGCTTGCCCAGCTATCGCGTGAATCGGAAAGACGTGACGATCACCGCCCGATCCTTTCTGACCTCCGTGACTCCGGTGCGATTGAGCAGGACGCCGATATGGTTATGTTTATCCATCGTCCGGATTACTACAAGCACAAGGAAGAATCCGATGATGAAGAAGAGAACAATACAAAGCAGAAGTTCAAGAAATACGACGCGGAAGAGATCCAGCGTGCGATGATCATCGTCGCTAAGAACCGTCAGGGTCCGACCAAAGACGTATACCTCTCCTGGAACGGCTCCAGAACGACGTTCTTCGAAAAGGAGAAGAACGATCCGAATGCCGTTGCCGGTCCTTCGGATGCGGATGCACCGCCGCCGTGGAGCGACGAGTCTGTTCCGGTTCCGGAAGAACTTTTCGATGAACCTGCGCTTCAGATCCCGGATAACGTGATCGGCAGTGCGTCGGCCGCTCCGGCTGAAAGTGCGGAACCGGTTCCGAAGCCTTCTCCGAATGCTCTGGATGCGGCGCTTTTCG
>CAJOLL010000114.1 GCA_905235455.1 uncultured Clostridia bacterium | reverse complement strand
AAAATACCGAAGCGCCGGGCTGTGCAGTTTCAAAATGATGTAGCAAAAATACCCGTACGAGATCAAAAGGCCGCCGCCGATCAGGAACACCAGATAGTAGATGTCACGGTGATAGACATTGGTCTCGTCGATATGGAATACGAGCGGATAGAAAAAGTTCAGGACCAAAAGCACGATCTCGATCACGCCGACCACGGCGAAGAAAATGATCTGCGCTTTCGGAATCGTCTGGTCGATGTGGTTTACGACCAGATAGATGATACCGACGCCGACGACGAGATTGTAAATATAGAGATATGTGTTCCCGAGGATGTTTACGTAACGGAGACATACGCCCTGTTTCCCGTCGCAGAGGGAAACGAGCGCATCGCCGACGCAGTAGAAGATCGTCGCTGCGATAAGAACAAGGAGGATCCGGCTTTCTTTCTTTCTCGCAGGCAAACTCCAGCCCCTGGTCACGAGTATCATCACGAGCAGAAACACACCAACGAAGTCTGTGCCAAAAATGGATGTCAGATTAATCATGGTACAGCTAGCCTCTACTGTGGCACACCGCTTTTCCCCTCCTTTGCAGGAAAAGCACTGCCCGCCGTTTATTTGTCTTCTTCTACCAAGCGGTGCTCTGCCCTCCTTTAGCGTGGCGCTGCCTGTCATTTAGAGTATAGTAGTAAAAAGGTACGCGTTCTAGAGAAACGGGAAGAAATACACAGATTTTTTACATTTGAACGATTGCGCATATCTGAAAACAAAAAGCGCCCGCGTGATCAGCCGCCGGCGCGCACATGCAGTAACCGGCGGCCGGAACTCTGCGTCCGTTATTTGACGTTTTTAATCTTACACTTTTATCACCTTCCTGCATAGCATCTTACCCTTTTGTCAGATACGGCTTTTCCTTACATTTCCGTCATTTTCGGCATTTCCGGGCATGTTACTATGAGGTCGACAACAAACAAAGGAGTCCAAGTATGAGCGATTTAGTAATCAAAAGATGTAATATTCCATTCATGCTCCGTGCGATCATTTTTGCCTTTGCAAGCGCCATGCTTACACTTTTTACGATACTGATGATCAGCTGGAGAACTCTGAACATCGGTGTAGTTTTCGGCATACTTGTCTGCCTTGCGATCATGCTGTACACAATAAGTTTCAAAAAGGTCAACGAAAAGATCGCCGATTGCTGGAGAGGACGGGGAAAGATCGGATTGACCATTCTCTTTACGGTCATTGCCTTGGTGTTCACATATGTGATCTGTGCGACCGTTTTTATGGTAAGAGGCACATATAAAACTGTTGCTGATTCCGGTGAGACTCCGGTCGTCATCGTCCTGGGCTGCCAGGTCATGGAGGACGGCCCGAGTACGCTTCTTGAAAAACGTATCGACGCCGCATACGAGTATCTCATCGAACACCCGGAGTGTCCTTGTATCGTTTCCGGCGGTCAGGGTGCCGACGAGGTCATGTCCGAGGCGCAGTGCATGTATAACGAATTGGTAAAAAGAGGTATTTCTCCGGAGCGTATCCTCATGGAGGACCGCTCGACATCGACTCGGGAGAACCTCGCTTTCAGTAAGAGCATCATGGACGAAAAGGGCCTGGGTAACACAGCCGTTCTCGTTACGAACGGATGGCACGAATTCCGCGCTCAGCTCATCGCCGAGGATCTTGGCATGACATGTGGTGCGGCGAGTGCAGACACACCTCTGGCGCTTCTGCCCTGCAACTACATCCGTGAGCTTTTCGGTATTGCTTATCAGCTGTTTCTTTAAGTGAAGTAAATTTGCCAAAAACATAAATCCCTCTTAACAAGACGCCGGTCGCGATATCGCACCGGCGCTCTTAATGTGCGTGAGCGTGGGGTTTCGGGACCGGCGGCGGAAGTCGCGGGGCGGGCGGAGGGTTGGGAGTTCGGGATATCGGATCTTTCTCAGCGGACGAGGGGTGAGCGTGCGGGATACCGGATCTTTCTCAGCGGACGAGGGGTGAGCGTGCGGGTACCGAAGCTTTCTCAGCGGACGACCCGACAGGAATCGTAGCCGTAATACTTTAGGAGCGCGATCGCGCTTTCGGTGATCTTTTCGCCGCAGATCACGGGCGGAACGGCCGGCGGGCAAGAGCATTCGGCAAGGTGCGCGATCCGCCCGATCGCTTCATCGATGAAAACGTTTTCCCAAGGAGACATCGCCGCTTCGCGCATGCTCATGACGCGCTCCGGCAAAGTAACCCTGGGAGGCCTGTTTATGCTGCTCACTGAAGTTTTTTCGGAAGTGACATCGGATCCGTCTTTTTGCGGGATATTCAGGATCGCTGCAGTTACAGTCTCGATCTCTTCTTTTGTGTTATTCGGCGATACCATCAGAACGATCTGATCCGGATCGGAAAACTCGACTTCGACGGGAACCTCGTTTTCTCTCAGATATTGCGCGAATTGTTCACCCGTTCTGCCTTTTTCTTTCGTCGATATCGTGATCTTAAGCGGTTCTTCGCCAAGGAGAGAAAAGCCGCCGTCGGCAAGTGCTTTTCGAGCGAAAAAAACGAGACCGGTCGTGATCTTGAGGTCGTCTTTAAACTTCGTCTCGAGGATCGGATTGAGACAATCCAGGCTCTGCAGAATGAGCCACGACGGGCTCGTCGAAGCAAACAGGGACATCGCGGTCTTGACGTCTTCTTTTGTCGCGGAAAGGATGTTCGATTTTACATGCAGATAAGCGGCACCCGTCAGCGCGGGAAGGGTCTTGTGCGCGGAATCGCAGCACATATCGGCGCCAAGATCGATCGGGTGAAGCGACGGGTCCAGAAACTTCAGATACGCGCCGTGGGCGTTGTCGATGACCAGCGGAATGCCGTGATCGTGGCAGATCTTCGCGATTTCCCGGACCGGCAGGATGTGGCCGGTATAATCAGGCGAAGTCAGATAGATGCAGCAAGGAAGATCGTCGTGCTTTTCGGCCGCGGAAGCAAGCGCTTTTGCCACGTCGGAAACGGTGATATTCTGCGTGATCAGGGAGTCGTTTCCGGAAGTGATCCACTCGGCGTCAAGGTCGAGCAAAACGCACGCGGAAACGAAGGTCTTGTGGACGTTTCGGGCGGCGAGGATCCAAGGCTTTCCGCTCTTTGATGCGGTCCGGCAGAGATAGAGCATCGCGCGGATCGCGAGCGACGAGCCCTCGGTCGAATAATACGTGTCGCAGCCGAAGATCCGGGAGGCGTTTTTCTCGCTCTCGCCGATGATGCCGCCCGCGTGAAAAAGGTCGTCGGCGCCGGCGATCTCGGTGATATCGGCTTTCTCAATCTCGCCCTTACCCTTGTGCCCGGGCATGTGCATGCGCACGGCGTTTGTCGCCGCATAATTTTCTACGAAATCGAGAATCGGTGTGTCCACGCGCCCGCCTCCTTCTGAATCTCAGGGAAATTGTACCGCGCGGACGAGGAGCGGTCAATCGCGGCACAGGGCTCGCGCGGAATGCCGATGTTCAGGAATGAAACTCCCTGTGGATTGCGACCATCAGCGCGCACTCGATGCGCTTCTTGAAAAGCTCACAGCCGTACTTGTAAACGCCACGGACAGAGCCGGTCGCATGGTACGCATTGGCCGCGCAGCCGCCGGAGCAGTAAAGACGCGCCCAGCAGTTCCTGCACTCCTCTCGCGCATAGACATTGCAAGCCATGAAGTCATCCTGGATCGCGGTGTTTTTCACGCCGTCGAAAATGTTGCCGAGCAGGAACTTCTCCTCGCCGACGAACTGGTGGCACGGATACAGATCGCCCCACGGCGTAACTGCCATGTATTCGGTTCCGGAGCCGCATCCGGAGATGCGTTTATAGATGCACGGACCTCCCTTAAGATCGATCATGTAGTGATAGAACGTAAAGGGCTTCCCCTCGGCATCGCGCTCAATCATGAGTTCGGCGAGCTTTTCGTACTGATCGAGAACAATCGGCAGATCCTCTTCTGTCAGGCGCGAAGGGTCATCTTCCGCGCAAACGACCGGCTCCATGGAAAGCTCGGAAAAACCGAGATCGAGCATGACTTTGATGTCCTCGAGGAAATCCGGATTGGCATGCGTAAAGGTTCCGCGCATGTAGTAATTCTTTCCGCCCCGGGCCTTGACGAGTTTCTGGAACTTCGGCACGATCTTTTCCCAGCTGCCGTTGCCCGCGAAATCGACACGGAAACGGTCATGGATCTCTTTTCTTCCATCGAGCGAAAGCACGACATTACTGCATTCGCGGTTGGCAAAATCGATCACGTCATCGTCGATCAGAACGCCATTGGTCGTCAGTGTAAAACGGAAGTTCTTGCCCTTCTCCTTCTCGATCGATCTGGCATAGGCGACAAGGTCCTTGACGACCTGAAAATTCATGAGCGGCTCACCGCCGAAAAAGTCGACTTCGAGGTTGTGGCGGTTCCCGGAATTCTCGATCAGAAAATCGAGCGCACGCTTGCCGACCTCATAGCTCATGACTGCGCGGTCGCCGTGGTATTTGCCCTGGGATGCAAAACAGTAAGAGCAGTTGAGATTGCATGTGTGCGCGATATGAAGGCACAGCGCCTTCACGAC
>CAJOLL010000113.1 GCA_905235455.1 uncultured Clostridia bacterium | reverse complement strand
GACACCGATACTGCCGATCAAAAAGAGGATTACGTCTTTTCCGGAAACGTACGGAGCAAGTTTTCCTTTCAGTTCCACGCGGATTGCTTCCGGCACGCGGAACCAGGTGGATCCCGTAGCCATCGCGCAGGCTAGGTCCGTCGATCCGACGCCCGTGGAAAAAGCACCGAGCGCGCCATATGTACAGGTGTGGGAATCCGCCCCGATCACGGCATAGCCCGGAAGCGCAAGTCCGTTGTCCGGAAGGATGACGTGCTCGACGCCCATACCTTCCTGCCCCTGTTCATAGTAGTATTTCAAATCCTGAGATCTCGCAAAATCGCGCATCCGCTTACATTGTTCCGCGGACTTGATGTCTTTATTCGGAGCAAAGTGATCCGGAACCAGCACGATCTTTTTCGTATCGAATACTCTTCCAAACAAGTTCTTTTCAAAAATATCGATCGCAGGCGGTGTGGTGATGTCATTTCCGAGGAGCAGGTCAAGATCGGCCTCGATCAAGTCGCCCGGGGCGCATTGCTCTTTGCCCGCATGCTTCGCCAGGATCTTCTGTGTCATTGTCATGCCCATATCGACTACCATCCTTTCGATATTGCCTTATGTATTTATGTTACTTGCAAATGAGGCTTCACGCAATAAAG
The DNA here is from genome assembly GCA_905235455.1 of uncultured Clostridia bacterium. GTDB lineage: Bacteria > Bacillota > Clostridia > Saccharofermentanales > Saccharofermentanaceae > Scatonaster. The sequence continues at coordinate 3,974 of CAJOLL010000113.1, read as the reverse complement.
AAACAATAAAGATTGTTTAGAATTCTTTACTTCTTTTTTCTATGATATAATGCAACTATAAAGCCCTAAAGGAGTTTCGGTCTATGAGTAAGTTTAATATGTTGCCAAACAACGCGAATATGTATAACACGACTACCAATCAGAAAGTACATGACCTGACTGAAGAAATAGCCCAGATGAAAGGCGAGATCGACCGTTTAGATCTTATCACCGAAGCCATGTGGACTTTTATCAAGGAAAAAGGATACTCTGAAGAAGATTTGGTAAAACGGATCACCGAACTGGATGATTCGAAAAAGCAGAAAAAGAAAGCTCTCGAGGATGGAGAAAGGCCGGAACAGGACCTCTGCCCTTTTTGCCATGTACCGCTCCAGAACAACGGAAAGATCGCCGACCGCTGCATCTACTGCGGCCACGAGATCATCACGAGTCCTTTTAAATAATTTCAAAAGGAAACCTAAGGAACTTTTTTCATGCCTTTGATATCGGTAAACAAAGTATCGAAGTCTTACCATTCCAGGCTGTTGCTTGACCGTGTCTCTTTTTCGATCGAGCGTGGCGACAAGATCGCCCTGATCGGCAGCAACGGCACGGGAAAATCTACCCTTTTTAAGATTATCCGCGGCGACGTTATGCCGGACGAAGGCGAAATCCTTCACCATGGCACCGCTATCGCCGGATACCTCACCCAAAATATGGAAGAGCTTGATATGGGCGGAAATATCCTTATTTCCGAGGAGATCCGGGAAGTCGAAGATAAAATGCGCGAAGCCGAGTGTAAGCTCGCTACGGCTGATTCCGCCGAATCGCAGGCGCTTCTTCGTACCTACGAACAATTGACTTCGCGTTACGAATCCCTCGGCGGCTATGATTACGAACCCCGCATGAAGACTGCCCTGGCAGGCCTCGGACTTGCAGATGTCGACTTTACGCGCGACATCAGTTCTTTTTCCGGCGGCGAGAAAATGCGGATCTGCCTGGCGCGCCTGATCGTGTCGCGTCCGGATATCCTTCTTCTCGACGAGCCGACCAACCACCTGGACACCGATGCGCTCGAATGGCTCGAGGGCTTCGTCCGCTCCTACGGCGGCGCCGTCCTTCTCATCTCACATGACCGTTATTTTATCGACCGCACCGTGACAAAAGTTCTGGAACTGGAGAATGGCACCATCACCGCCTACCGCGGAAACTATACTGACTATAAGGAACAGAAAAGACGATTCATCGAAGACCAGAAACGTCTTGTTTCCAATCTGGAAAAAGAACTTGTCCGCCAGGAAGGCGTGACGCAGACCATGCTCTCGCACAGAAATATCTCAGGCTATCACGCAAGAGAAAAGGTCGTCGAGAAGCTCTCCGACAGACTCGCCGCAGAAAAGAGCAAACTCGCCGGCGGCCCTCTTCAGATGAGCTTTAAGCTCATGCCGGAAGTAAGAGCCGGAGACCCCGAAAAGATCCTGCTTCAGACCAGAAACCTGGGAAAGACTTTCCCCGACGGAAAAGTACTTTTCCGCGACGTCAACTTCGAGATCAAGGCGTGCGACAAAATGTTTCTCGTCGGTCCGAACGGCTGCGGCAAGACGACGATGCTCTCTCTGCTTTTGGGAAAGATCAGTGAATTCGACGGCGACGTCCTGATCAGCGGGTCTTCCAGGATCGGCTATATGGGACAGTTTGTGCCTTTCGAAGATGAGACGAGAACGATCCTTGATGAACTGATGGAAAGATCCGAACTTGGCGAGACCGCGGCAAGAAATCTTCTTGCCCGTTTCGGGTTCCGCGATATCGATGTCTATAAGCAGATCTCTGTCCTTTCGGGCGGCGAGCGTTCACGGCTCTTCCTCTGCTGCCTTCTCGAAGAAAAGCCCGAGCTTCTCTTCCTCGACGAGCCGACCAACCACCTGGATATCGAATCTCGCGAAGTCCTCGAGGATGCACTTGCCGACTATAACGGTGCGATACTGGCGGTCAGCCATGACCGTTACTTCATCGAAAAATGCCAAAGCAAGATTCTCGGTTTCTTTGGCGATCACGTCGAGCTTTATGATAAGTATGAGTTCTATAGAAGAAAATACAGGGCGTTCGTCGCAGAGGAAGAAAGCAGGCGAGCAGCAGTGCTTTCCGAGCAGAGGCGTGAGGATAAGGAACGCCGCGATGCCGAAAAGAAGAAAGCATCCGAGATGTCTCCCAAAGCTCCCTCAGTGAACCGTGCCAAGGAAAGAAAAGAAATCGCTAAAAGAAAGGAACGCATCAAGTTCCTGGAAAAGACGATCGCGGAACTGGAAGAAGAGCAGAAAACTTTGGAAAGTTCTTTTGGCAAAGACACCTCCAAGGAAGACTACGATCGATATGCCGAAAACAGCAAGACTCTCGAAGATATGTACGCCGAGTATATGGAACTCGAAAGCACCTGACCGAGAAAGTGCTTTTCGCCCATCTTCATTCGTCATTTCAGCCGTTTCAATACGAAAGTGGGGCGTCTCAAATCCGTTTCAAAACAGCCCCACTTTGTTTTTATCTTTTGTCCGAAGATCAGCTTCTCTTCTCGAACATCATCTTACCCGAGGAATAGGCGTAACGTACACCATAGACCGGGCCGCCCGGATAGGCTTCCTCGAGAAGTTCCTGCTTCCAGCCGAGGGAAAGTGCTTTGTCCACGGTAAGACCCATATCGGCTGATCTTGCTTCAAGAAGTTCGGAAACGGTAACGAAGGTAAAGCCCTTCTCTTTCAGGCCGGCGATCATCTTATCGAGAGAATCCGCCGTAGACTGGTGCGAGTCGTGAAGAAGTACCATCGTTCCGTCGGAAGCGTTATCGATAACGAACTGTGCAGTGTAATCTGCATCTCCGAGCGCCGGTTTCTGCCAGTCGGCCGGGCAGCTGGTATCGTCCCAGTTAACGACATACTCGTGGTTATCCTTGGAATACTGGAAAAGCGCATCCTGCGCAAGTCCCTGGCCCGTCGGCGGTCGGATGCAGGTCGCCTTCTGACCGATCTTCTCCATGAGCGCATCGTCGCACTTCTTCAGTTCGTTATAAGCAACGTCATATTCGGAATCACGGAGCGAAACGTGGCTCCATGTATGGTTACCGATCTCACAGTCAAGTGACAGCATACGTTCGAAAACTGCGGCATCGGTTCCGGAAACATTGGATCCGATCACGAAGAATGTCGCCTTTATACCGTTTTTTTCGAGGGTATCGAGGACCTGGCTTGTGTACTTATCCGGGCCGTCATCAAACGTCAGCGCGATCAGTTTGGTTCCTTCCGGGAAAGATGCATGTGCAGCTTCAGGAGTCGTTTCCGGAGTCGTCTCCGGCGGAAGCGTGTCAGAAGGTTCGGAAGAACTGTCGGCCTGAACTGCCGACGTAGTCGTCGTATCCGATGCAGGCACTTCCTTATTTGACTTCTTCTGCTTGTTGATCGCTGTTACCATCCATACAAAAGCAACGAGGAGGACCATACAGATTGTCGCCAGTACGGCAACTGTATTTCCCAGCGCGCGAAGCTGCGCCGTCATCGTTCTCTTGGGATTTCCTGAACCGCTTGGTCTTACCGGTTTTCCGGACATATAACTCATAGTAAGCTACCGCCTCCTAAAGATATTCATACATATACAACTTAGATTATATCATACATATTTTCCGATTGTGTTCAATAAGATTTTGGTCAAAAAAAAGCTGCACCGGAAAACCGGTACAGCCTTTGAAAAAACAATTACGATACAGGAATCAAGCCTTACCGTCAGATCCGAGAACATACTGGATCTTATGAGCAACCATATCCTTAACCGCCTGACGAGCCGGCTTAAGGTACTGGCGCGGATCGAAGTGATCCGGGTGCTCCGCGAAGTACTTACGGATGTTACCTGTCATAGCAAGACGGATATCGGAGTCGATGTTGATCTTGCAGACTGCAAGGGTAGCTGCCTTACGGAGCTGTTCTTCCGGAATACCTACAGCATCCGGCATA
>CAJOLL010000112.1 GCA_905235455.1 uncultured Clostridia bacterium | reverse complement strand
GTAAACGATGTGCAGCAGGATCAGATCAACGGCGAGATAGCATCCGCGTATATGCTCGAAGCAGTCTCGGACACTTCGTATTATCCGGGCTACATTTACTTGATCTTCAAAAAGGACGGGTCCGATGCCATCTTCGAGTTGATGACCACGGACAACATCTGTGCAGCTGGCGAGTCTCGGGAAGAAGGGTTCCCCAAAGAGAAGTTTGTCCTGGATACTCGAAGGATCCACGACGGAGAATCCGTTATCTCTGCTACGACAGCAGCCCCAGACGTGGAATATAAGGTATATCGCCATGGTATCACTTTGGCTATCCCATCTTTTCTGGAAGTGACAGAGCTGGAAAACGGCGGATACCGGTTCACTGACCGGGACGGTGAATATACACCATTCGTAAAAGCCGGTGCTACTGTTCTTCAGGTACCGGAAGGAGCCAGTACCAAAGAGCAGATAAATCTTCTAATCGATGAGCTGAACGATCAGGCCGAAATGAAGGGCAATATGAGCTGCGTAGATCTCCAGTACGAAGAAGGAGTCGACTTTATGGGAGTCAGTACAGCAACACACCTTCACGGTATCCTTAAGTCGGATAAAGCAGGATTGACGATTAGGACCGATCTGTGCGGTACAGGAAAGGTCGTCTTTGACATCTACTATGTGACCCGAAACGAGAAGAATCTGGTCGTCATGTTCTACAGAAGCGAAGCCCAGGACGAAGAGTTCCAGAGGTTCATTGAATATAACACATACTGAGGAGGGAAGCGGAAATGGGAAACATCAAGGCGATTTACGACGAAAAAGGCAACGTGATCGACTTTGTCGAAGAGGACGAAGAGCTCGAAGAGATGCTTGCACCGGAGAATGATCCGTACTGGCAAAGCCCGATCCCGAAATCGGAGAGAAAGCACCGACGCGACAAGCTGGAAGAGTCCAAAGCAACCAAGATTGTCAAGATCACGCTCATGGTGGCAGCTCCGCTTTCCATTATCGGGCTGGTCTACTACATCGTGCTTCAGTTTATCTGAGAAAGGAGTCAGAAATGGAAGAATTAGAGCAGTTTAACAATGTTGCAGAAGAACAGGAAGAACCGTTAAATCAGGCTCCTCGGGATATTCGGGGGTATGTCCGGTTCATGATGGACAAAAAGAACAGAAAGGACAAACTCGCGGACATGCCAAGCACGCTTCGCGGTCGTGTCATGCGCGGAATAGGCATCGGAGTCGTCTGTTTTGCCCTGGCTATTGCTATGGCAATCGTTTATAGGAACATTCGCATCGCGATCCTTCCGGCCATCTTCGGTGCAGCATTCCTGCTCCTAGCCGGGAAGCACTATCTTGATGGTGCTACTCGTCAATATGTCCAGCTCCGGGGCACGGTGGTTCGGTCCGACTACAACAAGAGCGTTATCGCCATGGCAAGAAACGCTGCCAAGAAGACCATGAAAGCAGACATCTACTACCGGTCCTTCATCTTCCAGCGCGGAGAAGAGTATATCAAGGTGCAGTGCAGAAAGGCTAAGGAACTACCCCAGGTCGGGGACAAAGTTCGCGTGATCGTACACGTCAATGCCGGAGTATACGAGGAAGAGGGCATGACTCAGCTTATGAGTTATATCTGTGTGGATAGGATAGCGTAAGGAGTTTTCAATGGGAAAGAAAAAAGCGTCGAAGTGGAGACTGTTTGACATTACCACGTTTGATGGAGATGGAATTGTTCAGTTACTTATATCAGAAATTGTTCCGGAGGAAACCAACGAAAAAAACGAAATAATCCGCGGTAGAAGGATTTACTACGTAACATCCGGATTTAGCCCTAAAAATGAGATCAAGGTTCGTTTCTGGGCTCCTATTACTCCCGAGCTATGCTTAACCAAACTCGGAAAATACGGATGGCAAAATACTCGTGATGATTCGGACGCTTCGAAAAGGCTCCAGCGTCGGATCCTGATGTGGCGGCCAATGGCAAAAATGCCGGAGATTCCGGAGGAAAATCAGGAATGACAGTTGCAATCATAGTCATATTTTTCATTGTATTTGATGTGATAGATGGTTTTCAGTTCTACAGTGCAGTATATGATCCTCAGCTTAAGCTATTCCGATTCTTAACGATAGAATTTAATCCGATAACAAACATCAAAGAAAATTGACGCGTGAGACGCAAACGGAAAACCCCACGAGACTTCAGAAGTTGTCTTGTGGGGTAGTTTTTTACTTAATGATAGTAACAATGAGAGCGATGATATCTACTACAAGGCAGGCAAATGCGATTTTGTCACCTGTAGATAGATTCATAAAAAAGTCGATAATCTTCTTTTTCATTTCACGTTTCCTCCTATTAAAAAATTACAAAAAGGAAACAGCGCCTGCTGAAAAGCAGAGGATGTCGCAATTTTGTTATAATTAAATAGGCGAAAAGAATACTCTGAGGTCGGGACTTGTATATCTCGGGAAAACAAGTATAATGAAACTAGTTAGTGGATTTTCAATTCTTTGAAAGGCACAAGAATGCCTTTCTGGGAAGAAAGTCCATTTTTTTGTGCTTTTTTTCAGATGAGAAGGCACTGATTAATATCATTTTAAGTCCCGAGCTACGCGCCGGGGGAAGGAGAAAAGTATGAATAAGGTCATTTTAATGGGAAGAATCACGAAGGACATCGAAGTGAAGCAGACACCGAGCAACATTGCTGTTTGCTCTTTCACAGTCGCATGCGATCGTCGCTTCAAGACACAGAGTGGAGAACGTCAAACGGACTTCATTAACTGTGTTGCGTGGCGGCAGCAGGCAACTCTTTTGGGTAACTATTTCCATAAGGGAAGCCGCATCGCGATTGTCGGTTCACTTCAGAGCCGATCCTATGACGATCAGAACGGCCAGAAGCGCTACATCACTGAGGTAGTCGTAGACGAAGTCGAGTTTGTCGACAGTAAGTCAGACTCTCAGGGACAGCAGCAGGTTCAGCAGGAGCAGGCCCAGCCCATGACTCCGCCACCGGCAATGCAGGCAGCAATGCCCGAAGGCCCGGTCCCGGAACTGGAGCTTGAAGGGGATGCTCAGCTGCCTTTTGACGTGATGGGCTACTGATCATCAACCCACAAAAAAGAACTAATGGAATGGAGAGGGACTGTGAGAAATCACGGTCCCTTTCGCTGTTTATCATCATTTCAAGGAGGTTTTATTGTATGAGTGAGAACAGATTTACGGCATATGATTGCCGTCATTACGGACAGACTGTGCAGAAGAGGATAGGAAACATGACCAAGAGCCTTTATGACGAAATCTGTAAGAAAGGCAACGAACTTGGTGCCATGTCCTACTACCTGCCTAGGGAGTCAAACGCTGCGACCGTTCAGATCACACGCGGTATCCCGTATGCAGTAACGTTCACAACGGCAAGCGGTCTTCGGTCTTTCATGTATAAGAACGCGGAGACTTTTGACGGAGTCATCTTCATGAAGGAGATCAATCTCCCGAAAGACGATGACGCGATCTGCGCTTCCGTTGCTGTCGGAGAGAGCCGGTTTGTTGCTTTCAATACCGGCGATCCTGCACAGACCCGGCTGGGAAGAATGACGCGCTGCCTGTATGATTCGATCATGTATCAGGGCAAGCAGATGGGAGCAATATCCTACTACCTGCCTCGTGAATCGACAATGGCAACCGTTCAGATCACGCCGGAGATCCCGTATCTGGTATCTTTTGTCACACCGAAAGGCCTTCGCGTACTGGTGTACAAGAACGCTTCGACCTGGGACGGAGTCATCCTTGTGAAGGAAGAACAACTTCCGGAAGAGGGAGCCGTGCCGGAGCTCATCACGGTGGCAGAAGAGACAGTTACACAGCCGTCTGTATCTGAGACAGCTTCGACTATGGAAGAGAAGGCCAAAGAGTGGTGGGCGAAATACTGGCCTACACTTGAAGCCGAGATCGACTTTGTCGGAGGCAAAGAAGCCGTATCTTTAGACAGCAAGGTGTACCGGATCCCGGATAAGGGGATCTTCCCGTACATCAAGCAGTATATCGAGACGGCTTCGAAAGGCAGCTACACACTTGACAGCATCGATGACGACCTTAACGGGCTCGCGGTGCCGGTATTTCATGAAGCTGCCGTATAAATGGAACATGAATTCAATTTGAATGGAAAGGGTGAAGGAGCAATCTTTCACCTTTTTCCGTTCGGAAAGGAGATTACTATGAAGCTTAAAGTAGAGGCGGTTTATAACTGGATCCTATACCCGAGAGACTTCTCCCAGGTGACAAACCCGGCCATGTATACCATTGGCTCGTTCATCGTGAAGAAGGTTCTTGAAGGTGAGTTTCTGGGATCTGACCTCACATGCAAGGGAATACTGATTCCTAAGACTCAGGAACAGACCGGAGTCCTCTTTACGCTTGAAGGCGACTACAAGATGGATAACCAGGGCAGGTATGCACTTATAGTGACGTATTGTGCTCCGGCAGTCCCGACCACCAAGCGTGAAACCATCGCTTTTCTATCCTGCGGGATCCTGAAAGGCGTTGGAAAGAAGACCGCAGAAAAGATGTACTCCGAGTTCGGAGACTCCGTCTTGGAAGTGATCGACAAGACTCCGGAAAAGCTCACGATTGTTCCTGGAATTTCTGAAAAGAAAGCTCAGCTCATCGGCGAGTCA
>CAJOLL010000111.1 GCA_905235455.1 uncultured Clostridia bacterium | reverse complement strand
CTTCCTTGCCATATAACGGAAACCTCCTGTTTCTTATGATACAATGGTTTTAACAAATCAGTCATTTTATTTTGGCTAGAAAGAATACTAACATCAAAACTGTCGCAACCGAAGAAAGAGTTGAAATATGCTTTTGGGGAGATTTGGGTTTAGATGAAGTGTTTGAAGCCGGAGAACGGGCGAATAGTTATTTATCTGACCATAAGCAATCGATTATTCTTACCGGTCAATTAGAGTTGAGTATTGTATTCTTTTCGGAAAAGCCTACAAGCAGCGATTACAATGATTATGGATACTATGCGTGTATAACGAAAAAACCTCAGGAAGATTTCATAACTACTCTCAGCGTTCATTCTGATAAGACGATTCGTTTGTCAAGTTTTCGACATTGTAAAATACCTTTGAAAGCAATTGTTTTACCATTCAATATTGTCTTCGATGATTATGAATCTCTTCTCAATATTCAGGATATTCAAGTCGTTGAACTTGAATCATCTTTTGTTCGAACGGATGGCGAGAATCTTCTTTATGTTCTTAATTCTTTGTGCTTTTATGAGGATAATGATATTGAATTACCTTTTGTATTCTATTTGAGTGTTCTAGATGATTTAAGAGAGATGTACCATGAGTTTCTTTTGAAGCATTCGGAATATGATGTTTTCAAGACTGAAAACAAAGATGTTGAAAGTATATTTGTGCCTTGATAAAAAGCGAAATGGAGGATCATCAGATGAAAAAAGCAATCGTGATACTTATATGGATAATCTGTCTTGTTTCCATGTGTGTGTTTGTTTGTGCTTGTATAAACCATGAGCGATATCCTGAAGAGGAAGCTGAGGCGGAGCAGATTCTTTCTTATATTTCAGATAATCATTGTTTGGAAAATCTTTCTTTGTGTGACACGATAGCTGTTGATGGTAAGATCGAATTGAGTTATTGGGGTGATTGTGATCTGGAAGATGCATTTGATGTTTCAGAAACAATCAACAATTATTTGGATACGCATCCGGAGTCAATCATTCATAAGAAGCAGATGGAATTGATTGTTAAGATATACCCTTTTGAGCCTGATAAACTTGACTATGAAAGGCAGAATTATTATGCAAAAGTAACTAAATCCTCAGAAAAAGGACATTTAGATTCTCTGAAGATTAATACTCCTGATACTATTCAACTGTCAGAGTTTAAAAACTGCCAAGTTCCATATAAGAAGATTGAAACATCGTATAATGTGGTTTTTGATAATTACGAAGCGATTCTCTCTGTAGAGGGGTTAGAGTCTTTTGTTTTTAGTGATGGACATATAGCCTCGAGCAAAGAAAACTTGATAAGAGTGCTTGAGTCTCTGTGTTACTATGAGGATAATGATGTTCAGATTCCGTTCAAGTTTTATTTTTCTTTAAGATATGAACTTCGAGCTACATATGATGAGTTTGTTTCAACTCACCCTCAGTATAAAATCTTCCCCCGATAAGTAAATGTAGTTCAGAGACAAGAATGGCAAATGGTATTACGAAGGTACAACACGAGACTACAGAAGCAGTATTAGGCATGGGGAACTATCAAGATTGACAAAAGGAACCATTGTTAAAATCTTTGGCTTCGAGATATTCAAGTATATTGATTAACCTTGTATTACTCTTGCATGAAGAATAGTGTTGTGCTAGAATTACCGCCGTAAATAACAGAAGGGGAGCTTGTGTTACAGGCTGAGAGGAAGGTTAGGACCTTCGACCCATAACCTGATTTGGATAATGCCAACGTAGGGATGCCTGAATATATAGGTGTTTGTGAGGAGTTACCCGGTCAGAGCGGGGAACTTCTTTTTTTGTTTCTTTCGGAAAAGAAGCCTCGATTCTGGAAAATGTGCCGAAAAGGCGGAAAGAGGTATTTTATGAGTGCAGCAGTTAACGAAGGAAACAGATTCACACCGGGACAGTGCCTGGAGCAGGTCCATGCGAAAACACCTTTGATCCACAATATCACGAATTATGTTACGGTCAACGATGTGGCCAATGCGCTTCTGGCCTGCGGCGGAAGTCCGATCATGTCCGACGAGCCGAACGATGCTGTTGATATCACGACGATTTGCGGAGGTCTGAATATCAACATCGGTACACTGAACGAACGTTCAATTGAAGCAATGTCGGTCGCGGGTTCTCGTGCCAGATCTCTGGGGCATGTGATCCTTCTGGATCCGGTCGGAGCCGGCGCAAGTACACTTCGCACAACGACCGCGCAGATGATCGTGAATACTGCCCGTCCGAATGTCATCCGCGGAAATATCTCGGAGATCAAGACCCTTGCCAAGGGAAGCGGCACGACGAAGGGGGTCGATGCGGATGCCGCGGATGCCGTGACGGAAGATAATCTCAATGAGATGGTGAGTTTTGTAAAAGCTTTTGCAATGAAGGTCAATGCGGTCATCGCGATCACAGGCGCGATCGATCTCGTCGGAGATGCCGATGTCTGCTATGTTATCCGAAACGGAAGACCGGAAATGAGCCGTATTACCGGCACCGGATGCCAGCTTTCCGCGGTGGCCACAGCTTATGCAGTTGCAAATCCTGAACACATGACGGATGCTGTTGCAGCGGCTGTTATGCTCATGGGCCTTGCAGGTGAGATCGGCTGGTCACGTATGCAGGAAGGCGACGGAAACTCCGCATACAGAAACAGGATCATCGACGCGATCTTCAATATGGACAGTAAGACGCTGGAAGAAGGTGCGAAGTATGAGATCCGATGAGCATTCGAAAATCTCCCGGGAAGACTTGCAAAAAGCACTTCTTCTTTATGCGGTGACCGACCGCAGATGGACCGGGGATAAGAACCTGTACCAGCAGGTGGAAGAAGCAATCGAAGGTGGGGCGACTTTCATCCAGCTTCGCGAAAAGAACCTGTCGGAAAGTGCTTTTGAAAAGGAAGCGGTCGCGATACAGGAACTGTGCAGGAAACGCGGGGTCCCGTTTGTGGTCAATGACAATGTCGTGATCGCCAAGAGAATGGGTGCGGACGGCGTGCATGTCGGTCAAAGCGATATGGAAGCCGGCGATGTAAGAGCGCTTCTGGGACCGGATGCGATTCTGGGCGTTTCCGCGCAGACGGTCGAACAGGCAAAACTCGCGGAAGCAAGAGGCGCAGACTATTTGGGCGTCGGTGCGGTTTTTCCGACCGGCTCAAAAGACGATGCGGTCGAAGTTCCGCACGAGACGCTGAAGGCGATCTGCGAAGCAGTCAGTATCCCGGTCGTTGCGATCGGCGGAATCAGCGATGAAAATGTGCAGGATCTTAAGGGGTCGGGGATCTGCGGCATCGCCGTGATCTCAGCGATCTTCGGACAGAAAGATATCAAAAAGGCAACAGAAAAACTTCTTGCTAAAACGAAGGAGACGATAGAGGGATGAAAACGACTCTGACGATTGCCGGAAGCGACTGTTCCGGCGGCGCCGGGATCCAGGCGGATATCAAGACCATGACCATGAATGGTGTATATGCCATGAGCGTGATCACGGCTCTTACGGCGCAGAACACCACCGGGGTCACGGGGATCATGGAAGTGAGCCCGGAGTTTCTTAAGCTGCAGCTTGATGCTGTATTTACGGATATCTTCCCGGATGCCGTGAAGACCGGTATGGTTTCATCTCCAAAACTGATTGAAGTCATTGCCGAAAGACTCACTTTTTACAAGGCGGAAAATATCGTAGTGGATCCCGTTATGGTCGCTACGTCCGGAGCCAAACTGATCTCGGACGATGCGGTTGAAGTTTTGATCAACAAACTGATGCCGATGGCTTCTGTGATCACGCCGAATATCCCGGAAGCGGAGATCCTTTCCGGCATGAAGATCACTTCGGAAGAGGATATGGAGAAAGCCGCAAAGGTCATCTCGGAGAAGATCAGCAGAGAGGGTGCAAAGAAGCGAGTATCCGTGCTGGTTAAGGGAGGACACAATATCTGCGATGCCAACGATATCCTGTATGACGGTTCGGACGGATCCGTCACATGCTATAGGGGGGAGAGGATCAAAAATCCGAATACGCATGGAACGGGATGCACGCTTTCTTCTGCGATCGCCTCTTTCCTTGCACAAGGAAAGAGTTTATCTGACGGAGTTTTCCTAGCGAAGACATATATTTCCGGCGCACTTTGGGCCGGACTTGACCTGGGAAAGGGAAGCGGACCGTTGATGCATAACTTCGCATTGTTCGAAGAAAACTGAATGAGAGATCTGCCTGCTTAGTAAAAGATCGATGTAAGAAATAGAGATAAGTGCTTTTGCATAAGAAATAAAAAAATACAGAAACGAGGAATGGAAAATGAGAGAGTACACGACACAGATGGATGCGGCTAGAAAGGGGATCATTACCCCGGAGATGAAGGCGGTCGCAAAGAAAGAATACAGGACAGAAGAGGAGATCCGTCAATGGGTTGCAGACGGTCAGGTCGCGATCTGCGCCAATAAGCTTCACACCTGTATCGATCCAAATGGTGTCGGCTCGATGCTTCGAACCAAGATCAACGTCAATCTCGGCGTATCCAAGGACTGCAAAGATTATGACATCGAGATGAAGAAGGTTATGGCGGCGGTCGATATGGGCGCTGAGGCGATCATGGATCTTTCCTCGCACGGGAATACCCAGCCGTTCCGAAGAAAGCTCACCAGCGAGTGCCCGGCTATGATCGGTACGGTTCCGGTCTATGATTCTGTCATTCATTACCAGAGAGACCTTGCGACTTTGACGGCGCAG
>CAJOLL010000110.1 GCA_905235455.1 uncultured Clostridia bacterium | reverse complement strand
GGCCACACCTGTTCCCATTCCGAACACAGAAGTTAAGCTCGTCAGTGTCCAAGATACTTGGCTGGAGACGGCCCGGGAAAATAGATCACTGCCGGATTAAATTCCTCTATAGCTCAGTCGGTAGAGCATGCGGCTGTTAACCGCAGGGTCGTAAGTTCGAGTCTTACTGGAGGAGCCAAAAAAGCAGTTACGAAAGTAGCTGCTTTTTTATTGTCCCAATATTTTCTCTTCCGGATGCTATAATGAAGTCAGAACTCGAGAACATTGATCGCAGGAAAGTATAGGTGATGTCTATGATTACATGGAAGAAATTTTACGATAAGTACAATGATTGGGCGGAGAGCACCTTGCTCAGCAGGATCTCTTCGCTTCAGGATATGGGTCCGACATCCGAGATCGTTGACTGTGTGAAATATATACCGGAGAATGCCGGGGAGAAACTCCTCAGGAAGGCGATGAATATGGGTACGGTTTTCACTCCCAATGATATCTGGGAGATGGATGGTGTGATCTCCGAACATCTGGCGAAGGAAATTCTGGAGAGATATATGGCAACGGGAGTTCCGATCTCTATTACCGAGATCAAAAACCTCGATGGCCTGATGCCACAGGAATACATCGACCGGACTGTGCTTTATGACCTTCAGCTCGGCCTTCGTTTTACGCCGAATCAGATCCTTGATCTGGAAGGGTGTGTTTCGGAAAAAGTGCTGACAGAAGCGCTTGTGAAATCGAATTCCCGACTTTCCGCGCGGGAAATTGAAGCGCTTGACGGGATCGTGGATGAGAAGGTTCTCAGAAGAATCGACAAAAAGCAGAAAACGCATGCATTCGATGAGGAAACGGATTGGGACGACTATGCCGATACATCCGAAAAAAAACCGGGACTTCTGAGCCTGCTGGGATCGCTATATGTGGCAAGTGAGATCGACAAGCAGGCCTTTGGAAGCAAAAAAACATCGCAAAAGTACAGAATCGGAGATGTAATCTATGTAAGGCGCTATGGACGCCGTGAGTCCGGAATGATTGCGGACATAACCGGAAAAGGCCGTTATTCGGTTGATCTGGATAATGGACTATATCTTCAGGGTGTCAGCGAAACAGACATAGAGAAAAAGGGTATTTTCGGCTGATCATTTGTCAGCCGGTTCGTAGGTCTTTGAGAAAAGATCTTTTTCGACGATGTAGAAATCGGAAAGATCATTCTCGCGGATCGCGATATAGTCGCCTTCGGTACCGCGTACATAGTTGTTGGCATCCCATACCGTGAAGATCTTCACGGAATGGGTAATCGGCTTCATGTAGACGTACTCTGCACCCTTCGGGATGCAGGAGTGGATATGTTCGACAAGATCAAATGTCTCGCCGGAACGCAGGTTTTTGATCGTCGGACGGTACTCGGAAGATACCTTGGACTTGGCATTGCACATATCGTAGGACTCTTTGAAACGATCCGTCGTGGTCGGCACGATATCGCCGGAAACACCGATCATGATGCAGGTGCTTGCATTTGCGTTGAGCTCAAGGTCGCCTTCCAGTGTACGGACGAGGATGGGAGTATTTGTGGTAACGAAGTCTTTGCAGAATACGACGCCGACCGGGATCCTCTTTTTCTTGTAGCGCTTCAGTCCTTCGGTGCTGATCTTATCGACACCGGCTCTGAAGATCTTACATTCGCCGGAATATTGCGTGAGCTTCATGCGCAGAAACTGCATGATACGAAGATCGTTATACTTCGCAGCATACTCGTCTTTGCCGATAAAGCCGCCGGCCTTGTTCTTGTGACCGCCGCCGAAGCCGATCTCGTCAGTGATATATTCCGCCAGCTCGCTGGCTTTGGTCTCTTTGATGCAGCTTCGTATAGAGAGTTTATATCCGGTATATGTCTCGTTAAATGCGATACAGATATCCACACGGTCGACCTGAATCAGGAAGTCACTGATGAGACCTAAGATATTCGGATCGCAAGGATTTACCTGAACGATCGCCAGACGAAGCTCGCTGTCGAAGGTAAAGTCATTTAATGCCTGGGCAGCTATGCCGAGCTCGCTCAGAGAAAGATTCGAGTTGGAAAGACGTACCAGAGCAGCCTGATCGAAGACGAGAGCATCGCGCATATCTCGATCGAGCGGGTGATAGATCTCAGAGAACTGGTTCGTATCGCAGTAAAGACCATAGTAAAGGGCGGTCGCACAGACCGGGTCTTTGTTGATATCGATACCTTCGTTACGGAAAAGCTGCCATACCAGAGTGCAGCAGGAGCCTACGTTCGGTTGCAGGTAAGAGTAGTCGACTTCAATACCGCAGAACTGGTGGTGGTCGATGACCGCAACCTTCGGAGCAGGAAAAAAACGCACATTTCCGGAACGATACTGGCAGTCGGTGGTAATAAGAAGATCACAGGAGCCGAAATCTGTCACACAGTACTCGATCGGGATCCTGAACATTTCGATCATCATGGTAAGGTTAACTTTGGTGATCTTGTTGCGGCCGGAATAAATCAGACGCACGTTGCAACGGTGACTCTTGAAATATCTGTAAAGTGCGAACCCGGAAGCGA
Source organism: uncultured Clostridia bacterium (assembly GCA_905235455.1). Taxonomy (GTDB): domain Bacteria; phylum Bacillota; class Clostridia; order Saccharofermentanales; family Saccharofermentanaceae; genus Scatonaster. The sequence goes on along the minus strand of CAJOLL010000110.1, from coordinate 2,208 downwards.
TCGCATCCGGATCAGGATTGTCATGGCATTGAATCGTGATGTTGCGAAATTGCGTCAATTCAGACAGTTTCATGTAGAAAACTGCTCCCTTCCACCCAAGTAGATCATACACCCTCGAACTGAATCGAAGATCACCAAACCAAATAAATAATATCACAGCCGCCATTGAAGAAAAAGTGCCTCGCCTTCTGAAGTGCACTTTTTTACCTGATTTTAACGAAAACGAAATACATTGACTTGCTAAATGCAGGTCAAAGATGGCAAACTAAAGGAAGTAAGAAAAGGAGGCACGCCATGAACAAGAGGAGATTTCAGGCACTGGTGATGACGTCGGTCATGATCGTGTCGATCATTCTGAGTGGGTGTAACAATTCGGGGAAAAAGACAGGGAAAAAGAGCGGTGCAGTAAAAGATGCGACGGCTATGCTGGATGATGTCTGTGCGTATATAAAGAGCGCAAAATGTGATAAACTCGAGCGTCTGATCGACGGAAGAAGTAAATGGCTGGGGACCTTAGAAAATTATGCGGAGGCCGAAGTAAAAGATATCTTTGCGGCCGCGAGAAAACGTATCGATTATTCGATTGAAGATGTTGTTGCCGATGAAAAGGAAGGCGAGGGTGAGGCGCTTCTTGTTTTCACCTATTTCGATACGAAAGATATGCGAAAGAAAATCAAGAGCGACAGCACGAACAAAGAAATCATCAAAGCCATTGAAGAGGCAAAAAAGAAAGAAGTCGAGGTCGAAGTCGAGATCGTCTTCGATGATGACGACTGGCTGATCGACGGAGTCAGTTTCGATGAGGTCAGTAAGGAACTGTTCTCGTTTATCGAAGATCTGGATATGGAGACGGTTCCTCAGCCGACGACGGAGAAAACAACGACAGAGAAGGAGATCGTCATCAATTACGAAGCCTGGCTCGACGAGGATTATTACGAAGTCGCTGGCTATAACCAATCGACGGATAATGTCCGCCTGCAGCTCAATTTCTGGGACCCGTGCCCGAAGACCACTCTTACATATGAGATTGGAGATGCGCAGGGAAACATATACGAGGGTTCTCTTGATGTGGAAGATGGTACGTACATCGCTTATATTGAATGGAGTCCGATATATAAGCTTCCTGTCGGCTGGATCGACTGTACCGTTTATGACGGCGACGGGAAGGTTCTTACGGTTGTCTGCGTGCAGATCTATGACGACAGCGAAAGATTGCCCGTAAAATTCTACTGCTATGAATGCGAAATGACAGATGAGAACGGGATCCCGGTCCCGGGCTATCACGTTTCGGACACGACCTTCCGGGCCTATGTCAGAATCAACAAGTATGAGGGTGTTGAAATCACATATGCCTTGGTGGAGGGCAATGGTTACTCCTACAATGCGAAGGAACTTTACAGAAATTCGATCGAGGCTGCCGGAGAAAAGGTGGAACTGCCGTTTACGGATTTCGAGAATCCGGGTCCGGGCGAATATGCGATCATCATCTATGACATGACCGGATCAGAGATCTGGACGATGAGCTTCGATATCATAGAAGATGACGTAGAGTTCCAGATGGACAGTGACAGGGCGGCTGTCTACTACGATTACTTCACGACGGAAGACGATCAATTCAGATACATCGACAAGATCCCTGCGGATGCCAAGACGATCTGTTACTGCTTAGAAACAGAAGATTACTATCAGTATATGCAGTTTACATTCAAGGCGGAGGATGCAGACGGAAGCGTGCTTTGTGAAGGCTATTCCAACATTGTTACCTCTTCCGAACTAGTCATTGAGATCGATGTTTCCCGACTAGTAAAGGGCCCGATGAAGATCTCGGTATATAATCCGGACAACTCTCTTCTGATTGAAACGACGATCGAGGAGGAGACCTGATGAAAAGTAAAAAAATGATCCCGCTCATGTCGGCTGTGACCGGTGTGTTGCTTCTTACGACGATCATTCTGTTGTTTACGATCGGGCCATTGAAGAAGTCCTCGGAAGATAAGTCCCTCAATCATCCGGGAAACGGAAACGCGACCGAATCGGTCGAGGATTTGTCCTCAGATCTTTCGGGAACGGCGGACAGTTCTGACCTGAGCCTTGCGGACACAAGTGTTCCTCTGCCCCAAGAGACCACTGCGCCTGACTTTTCCAACGAGGTCGAGCCGGATATGACAAGTGAATCGGAAACCACTCCGAGTGAAACGGAAGCGACAC
>CAJOLL010000109.1 GCA_905235455.1 uncultured Clostridia bacterium | reverse complement strand
ATTTTTCCTACTAAGGGTTATCCCTTCGTAAATCATTATATCATCCGAGTAAAGTTACTCTGACTATAAATATTATTCCTTATATATAACTGAGGTCGCCAAGTGCTGTTTTTCGTTCAAAATTTGTTACATTTCTGGTGATTAGTATCAAATTTCAGACTATTTTCATCATCAGCCTGTAAAATCGACCTCTCCCATTACTTAATAGTGAAGAAACAATTTGATCAAGGACGGTTACTTCGTAAGTGCCGTCCTTTTCTTTTGCTTGTTCATTCACCTTACATGTCGCTGAGTTAAAGAGTTCAAAGCAGACGGCTAACCGCATCTACTAATTGGAACCGAAGACTTGGCGACAAATCTTTTAAGAAGGAGGAAAACGCATTGGAAGACAAATGCAAAGTGATTGCCGTCGCCAACCAGAAAGGCGGCGTCGGAAAAACAACCACTGCAGTCAATCTTGGTGTTGCACTTGGTCACACAGGAAAGAGAGTCCTGCTCATCGATGCAGATCCGCAAGGAAGCCTGACACGATCCTGCAAAATTCAAAGTCCTGATGACCTTGATGTGACGCTTTCGGAGCTTATGGCTAACGAGATGACCGGAGAAGATAGGGATTATATCTTAATCAATAATGCTATAGAGCATTTTGAAAATGTTGACCTTATCCCATCCAACATCAGTCTTTCAGGTACTGAGACCGCGCTCTTCAACTGTATGAGCAGAGAGTCAGTACTTAAAAGAACGATCGAGCCGCTTCGGAAGCATTACGATGTGATCCTGATCGACTGTATGCCGTCACTTGGCATGATGACCATCAACTCTCTTGTAGCGGCTGACACGGTCATTATTCCTTGTGAACCGTCTTATCTTTCAGTGAAAGGCTTGGATCTCCTCTTGCACTCAATTGCGAGGATAAAGAGGCAGATTAACCCGGAACTCAAGATAGAAGGCGTTCTCATGACGATGGTTGATTCCCGAACGAATAATGCAAGGGACATCACAGCAGCCTTACGCGATGCAATGGGTATTAATATTAATGTATTTAATATAGAGATCCCAAGATCCGTCCGTGCTACTGAATGTCCGAACGTAGGCAAAAGCATATTCGTGCATGACCCCGGCGGCAAAGTCGCCGAAGCCTACGATGCTCTGGCAAGGGAGGTGATCGAACTTGAGAGAAAAGCCCAAGTTAGACCTCGGTCTTACAGCGTACGATGAACTCTTCAAGGATGACAAGGAAATCAGAGAAGGAAAAGGCTCGGGTTGAGCCTTTTTTTATTACCTGAAATTACATGGCCAGACGGCCAAATCTAAACGGAAAGGAGCATTTAATATGCCATTTTTTCAGTAAAGAAGAGATTCGGCGAGCCCGTGAGATGGACTTGCTGACATATCTTTCCTACTACGATCCCGGGAACTTAAGGCGAGTTTCCGGGAATGTTTATTCTACAGTAGAGCATGACTCACTGATAATCAGCATCGGAAAGTGGTGTTGGTTTTCTAGACAGAAAGGACTCTACGGTTAAGAACTCACATAGGAAATACTTAGGATAAAGCACCTTCAAAAGACTATTAATGGGTAAAATGGGTAATATATATGATAAAATGAAATATAGGATGTAAGTTCAATAATTCATCGAGGTGATCGAAATGCTGGGTCAACAAACGAAAAAGTTAATTATAGTGGTTGATAAAAAGACAAATGTGTATGGTGAATTGTTGTCAGCTCTCATATCTATGAAAGATGATAAAGTAGACGGTGACACAGTTGAAATTGTCGGAGTAAAGGATGGCAGTATTGATGCTGCTATATGGGATGAAAAAACGTATGCTGACAATCTCTCCCAATTAGGATCGTCTCAGAAAATTGTCTTCATTGGGAAAATCGATGCCTCAAAGCCGGTTATGCAAAATATAAACGGAGCAAATGATTTTAGTAAATTTGGTATTTATTATGGTAGTCTCGGTAATAAGGCAATTATTCATGTCGATGATAAACCTTTATTGGATAAGCCTACATATGGTGAGTTTATTGAATCGTATTCTTCTTTTATAGACACAATTGGCAAAGAATATGTGAACAATCAAGAGATAACAGCAACTAGATTTGTTCAAGATGTAGTTGTAGAAAGAAAAAGTAAGAGGTAAAGGATGCTAATGTTAAGCTCAATCCTACATTGGGCAATAAGATCCTGACATTGTTTGACAACATTCCGCTTATGATCAGTCTGCTTGCTTTCTTAGTGATTTATATCGTTTTGATCACAAGATACGTTAAGGAGAGAAAGGCCGGATTTGAGACGCTTCGCAACGATCCGAGATTGCAATAAATCATACATTATATGGAACTCATTAAGACATTATTCAATACCGTTAAGGTCTATAAACTAAAGTCGCGCACCGATAACCGGGGCCTGATGACATATGTCTACGAGGATGGAATAGAAGGCTTCGTTTCCAAAGAAACTCGCATCTATGACATGCCAAAAGCTGGCACTTTCTTCGGCATTCATTACCGCGAAGAGAACGCTCCGATGCAAAAGTTTGTAACGGTCGTCAAGGGGCGTGGTATGGATTATGTCATCGACCTTCGAAAAGATTCTCCGACTTATCTTAAATGGGAATCATTGGAATTAAGTGCTGACAATGCGCTTGCAGTTCTTATTCCTGAGGGTATCGGACATGCGTTCTTATCACTCGAAGATAACACGATTCAGGCTTTTACGATCGATAAGACCGGCAAAGACGGCCACTCGAAGCAACTGAATTATAAGGAAGAAAAGATAGGTTTAAAGCTCCCCGTTGATGTTACGGAGATCTCTGATTACGACGCGGGAGCGCCTTTTCTATGACCGGTAAGATCCCTCCGGAAAAAGCAGGATTTTTACTTGAAATGCCGGAATAAACTCAGACCTTGCGGATGATTATCTCTGCGGTAAAGCCGCCGCCTTCGCGGTTCCTGACTTCGAGGCCGCCGCCCATCTTCTCCATGAAGCGTGATGCAAGATAAAGGCCTAAGCCGCTGCCGTCCTTAGCAGATCCTGCTGCGGCAGAACCTCTGTAGAACTTGGATGTGATAAGCGATAATTCGTCTTCCGGAACGCCTGGACCTCTGTCGGAGAGGATAATCCTGATGTTGTCCTTTTCGAGCTTGTAGTCGACCTCAAGAGGCGTGCCGGCATACTTGAATGAATTGCCTGCGATGTTGTCGATGACCTGTTCAAGTCTTAATTTGTCGGCCATGATAAGGCATTCAGGGATCTTGCCGACCTGTTCGACCGTGCCGTAGAAACGGAGATCTTTAAGCATGCCGTCGATAATGAGAGAACTTTCTTCCCTGGGGGTTACCTTGAGCTCGTCGAGATCATCCAAAGTCGCGCGGAACATGTTGTCGACGAGGTGCTCGACGGAATCAGCTTTGGATTTTATTACCGCGACTTTTTCCTTAACATCAGGATCGTCGTATTTGATCTCCATAACTTCGCATGTTGCCTTGATCGTTGCGACAGGCGTCTTGATGTCATGCGAGAGTTCTGCGACGAGTTCCTGTTTGCTCCTGTTGGCCGCTGCCTCGCGCTCATTGGACAGCTTCAATTCTTCGCGCATGCGGTCGAACGATTCGGTGAAAGCGCCGAAATAATTGTGCTTATTCATCTTGAGCGGCACATCGAGATTGCCCTTCGATACGCTCGCTGCAAAATCGGCCAGCTTGTTGAATCCCTTTTCTTATCAGAAGCACTGTAAGATAAGCCATGCCTTGTCGAATCTGCGCTCCCGGAGGTCTTCCTTACGGATCCAGAAATAGATCGAACCGCTATCTCCAAACATCAGTTCATAATCGTCAGTCTCTATCGTGCTCATTTGGAACAGCAAGACCCAGTCTTTCGCCTTCTCAGCTATATCAGCTTTTTCCGCATCTGTGATTGCTGCGTAATCCTCAGAATTACCCTGACGGAATCCTCTCGAACAAGCTTCGCATTCTTCTTCCATGGGGTTTTGGATTACATCCGGATACCCGAAAAGCTTGGTAAGTTCTTCTTTATCATCTCCGCCTGCGTTTTTACGGCACTCATCGAACTCGTCCCAGTCAAGATCCTCATCACGGGAAAGTCCTAATTCATCATCCTTGTCACCATAACCGGGCAGACTGACATGCGGTTCGAAATTAACAGCCATCTCCGGTATAACAAACTCTTCATCCAGTTCCTCAGGTATATCAGCTGCCCGGAAAGCCGTTTCTTTCGGGAAATAGAATACTTGTGCAGATCCTTTGTCTTCAGGATCGAATCCCCATGTCATGGTTTCCAGATCATAAAAGAAACTCAGAATGCCATCCTCCGGCAATCTGTGCTCCTTATCCAGAGCGCTGATCTCTTTCAGATCTATCTGTGCCAGAAAAGAGAGCGGCCTTGTCTTCTTTTCGCTGCCTTCTTCTCCACAGATAGCGCCGGTAAATGTCGGCCATTCAAAATCTTCAGGCACTGCAGGTTTTCCGCCTATCTTGGAGGCAGTCATCTCAAGCGGCACATCTATTCTATAAAGATTGAATCTTATCTCACTCTTTGCGAGCTCAAGAAGCCTGTTTGTCAGTTCCTGTTTTTCCGCTTCATTCATTTTTCAGTACCTCGTTTCCATATAAGTCAGATAAGATAACTGATGATTATCTCGACTAAGGATCTTCCTCTGCCGTGTACCAGTATTATACCAGTACACGACCTAAGAAAGATTCATGTTTACGCAACAAAGATCAGGATGACCGGGATCATGTGCTGATACCTGTACTCAGCCACACCTTCAAGGAAATCAAACTTGAACAGCAATCCCTGTTCCTGAGCTGCTATGAAA
>CAJOLL010000108.1 GCA_905235455.1 uncultured Clostridia bacterium | reverse complement strand
AACAAACGCCTCAAACTAAACTTCATATCACAAAAACTCTTCCTTTCCCTTCACTCAATTGCGAATGGTTCGCAATTGCAAAAGACAGTATAATAGAACGCCCCCGAAAAAGCAAGCAAAAAACTCTCCGCCGCCGAACTTTCCCCCTCCCCACCGGAGTTTCCCTCTTAAACGAGAAAAAGAAAGCATAAGAAAAAGTCTCCAACGACGAGTTTTCGCGAAGCGAAACTGTTTGAGTCGTAGGAGACTTATTTCTTATGCTTAATTAATTTACTCGATTAAGAAAACTCCGGAGCATAATCCTCGCTCACTACCGCTTCATCCATCTCTGCCTGGAACTGCTTGTAAGCGATCTCGGCTCTCTGCTCCTCAGAAGCCTCTTCTTTACCTACAAAGTAGATTACGTGGAAACCGTACTTTGTTTCGACGACATCGCAGTCACCGACATTGTGATCAGCGAAGCACCAGTCTTCGAATTCTTTGACCATCTGGCCGAGCTGAACCGTATACTGTCTGGCCTCGACTGCCTCACCTGCATTGATCGAAGCTTCCGACTTCGTCTGCAGATCGTCAAGATCGGTTACCGAATTGCAAAGCTCTTCTGCTCTCTGCTTTGCTGTCGCGACTTCTTCATCGGAAAGCGTTTCATACGTTTCCAGACTGATTGTCGGGAACAGTACATGATAAACGATCGGCAGAAGTGTCTCGCCCTCTTCGAAGTGATACTCATCCACATAGTGCTTCATGGACAGGTTGATCAGCTCATAACGCTGGAGAACGGAACGCATGCCTTCCACGTTCGCGTCCGGTCCGTACCAGGCCTGCAGATACTCATCCAAAGTCATGCCGTACTCGGCAGCCGTCTTCTCTGTATCTGTGAAAGTATCTTCGATCTTCTGGAGGATCTCTTCGTCAACTTCCAGATTATTCTTCTGTGCATAGTCGAGAAGGAACGCCTCGCCCTGCAGATCGAAAATGACCTGCTCGCCCATGTAGTCTTTTACCTTCTTATCCTCTGTCAGGTCACCGTTCATGTCGATAAAGCCGGCAGCCGTCATCGGAAGGGAACCGTATGCGGATGTCATCAGCTGGACATATTCATTTGCAAAGTAGTAGTTGTAATCCAAAGTGGTGAACTGGATGCCGTGGATCTTAACCGTCTTGTTCATCTCGGCGATCGCGCCTGCATCGTAGTTGTTCTGATATGTCATCTTCATCATTGTAGTGTCTGTCGAAGAACCGGCAGGATCACCGGATTCCGTATCTATCGGAAGCGTGAGTCCGGTGTCAGACTGGCTTCCTGCAGAAGCACTCGTATCGGAAGTAGCCGCATACTCGGAGCTTTTACATCCGGACAGACATACACCGCTCATCAGGCACAAAGCCATGACTGCAGCGCTGATACGTAACTTTTTCATAAGTTTTTCCTCTCTTTTCAGTTCGGCTTTTCCCCTGCGAAAAGCACCGTCGAACATACGTAGAATTCTATAACAGGGGCATTATACCACAGGGAAGCCCCTTATTCACTATTTTTTTAGTTCTATAAGGAGTTTGTCGGCAACAGTATTTGATTATTTCAGGTCGATATAGATCGGACAGTGATCGGATCCCATAATGTCGGACAACATCTCCGATTCGGCGATCTTGTCCTTATTCGCCTCATCCACAAAGAAGTAGTCGATACGCCAACCGACGTTCCTGTCTCTGGCAAAGGTCTTATAGGACCACCAGGTATACTTTTCCGTTACATCCGGATAGAGCATGCGGAACGTGTCGACCAGTCCGGTCTCCGCGAAGTGGTCCATATATACCCGCTCCTCCGGAAGGAATCCGGAGATCTTGCTGTTGGCTTTCGGATTGGAAAGATCGATTTCTTTATGCGCCGTGTTCACGTCGCCGCAGACGAGCACCATACGACCGTCGTCCATCTGCTTTTTTACTTTCTTCAGGAAGCAGTCATAAAACCTGAGTTTAAACTCCACGATCTCCGGGCCTCGTCCGCCGTTCGGGAAATAGATGTTATAAAGAATAAAGTCTCCGAAGTCCAGTTCGATCGTTCTTCCTTCATGATCAAATTCATCTTCGCCGAGACCGTAGGAGACCGATACCGGCTCCTTCTTCGTGTACACTGCCGTTCCGGAATATCCTTTTCTTTCTGCCGAGGAAAAGAAACTCTTATAGCCCGGAATATTCAGAAGGCTGTCGTCCAGCTGGTCGACGGACGCCTTGGTCTCCTGGATGCAGAGCACATCCGGGTCAAGTGCTTTTACCGTATCGAGAAAACCTTTTTTCGCAACTGCACGGATGCCGTTTACATTCCAACTGATTAACCTCATGTTACATTTCCCCGCTATTTCTTTTGTCTTTCTTGTGTATTATATCAGACAAATAAAAAAACAATGCGATATAATGGAAATATAAGTGATCGGTCTTTCTGCGGGGACGGCTTTTCCTCGTCTTTGAAAGCCGGGATTTCCTGATTACGGAGGTGCAGCACATGGCAGATTTGAAGAAAGTCCTGATGGTTTTTACCGGTGGAAATATCTCTACCCGTTTATCGAAAAAAGCACTCGAACTCGGCACGGCTCCGTACGCCGTCCTCGATGCCGCCGGCAAGTTCGGCAAGGATTTTACGATCATTGAGCCGTTGGATGTCTGCTCCGAAAACTTTACTCCGCCGATGTATAAAGTGCTTTTCGATGCCGTGAAAAAAGAACTTGATAAGGGCGGGTACGGCTGCGTACTCATCGCTCACGGCACAAACACCATGGCATATACCTCCCAGCTGGCAGACCTTCTTTTGTCCGGCTATGAGATCCCGATCGTATTCTTCGGATCCAAGATCGCACCGACCGAGGAAGACTCCGATGCCGTCACGAACTTAAAAGCCGCCTACGCGCTGGCCATGGAAGTCAGTAAGGGCGTTTATGTCGTCGGAAAAGCAGCTGACGGTAAGATCTATGTCCACTATGCCGCTTACATTATGACTCCGAACAGAAAGACAGATGACTACGCAAGTTATAAGAACCGTATCGCCGGTAAGATCTCCGGAAAGAAGTTCATCCCGAGTGAAGATGTCATTGCTCCGGAAGAATGCCCGAATGCCATGAAGAATCTCCGTGCATTAAGCAGGCTCATGACACTTCCTAAGGAAGATACGATCCTTACGATCGGTGCACCGGTATGCATCAGTTACGACAACTACAGCATCGCCCGTTCCGACTATAAGTACGTACTGCAGCGCCTCCATCACGACGGCACCGTCAATACGCTTTCCGAGGACAACCCGTTCTCGATCCTGTATCTGAAGAAAGCCTGTGACCACTATGGCAAGCAGGTCTTCGTTGCTCCGCTCGACAGTACGATGACGCCTTCTCCTTCGACCAAGGCGATCCTCGATGCCAAGATCAAGCCGCTTTATGACATGCCGCTCGAAGCTGCCTGGGCATACCTGATGCTTTCGACCTGGCTCGGAAAGCTCATCAAGAAATAATCGAATAGTAAGATCATCCTCTGATACGCGCTTCCTTTTAGGTCCTAAAAACCCTGTTTTCAACGCATTGCGCGGAATTGTGAAGAAATTGTGTTCAAATGTGGAGCGGTCTTCACTTTTATTATTTTTACGTTAACAGATTGATGATTTCTTTTTTTGGTCTTATCGATATAATGACAATGGAAGTGATTGAGAGCGCTTCCGGGAAAGCTTGTTGAAAACCCGGGTTTGAGTTTGTGTTATAGGGTTTTAGCTGACCATCCGATTAACAACATTGTGCTTCATAATAACTCCGGGCAGTCTTTCAACAAAGGCTGCTTTTTTATCCCACAAGACAATCAGAACCGAATAAACTAAAACAAAGGCGCTGATTCTCGACGTTTACGTCTGCGGAATCGCGCCTCGCGTTTTGTTTCTTCGCTAATCAGTCCGGTTTATTTATGCGGGACAAATAGAGTTCCTATGTCTTCACCATCTAAGATATCCTCGAGGATCTGAGACTGGGATCCTTCGGCAATGACACCTGCAATACCGTGATCCATAAGCATGCTCATCGCAATGATCTTTGTCTGCATGCCGCCGGTTCCGAGTGCGGATCCGGCACCACCTGCCGCTTTGATCAGTTCATCGCTGACTTCGGTAACGACCGAGATACGCTCGGCGTCCGGATTTTCCTTCGGATTGCTGTCATAAAGGGCATCGATGTCGGAAAGGATGATCAGAAGATCTGCATTGACGACACGTGCAACCAGTGCGGAAAGAGTATCGTTATCTCCAATATTCGCACCTTCCAGCTCATCTGTGGCAACTGTATCGTTCTCGTTTACGATAGGGATCACGCCGAGCTTGAGAAGCTGCGAGAAAGTATTTATTACGTTCGTCCTGGTGAGGTCGTTCCCGATCACGTCGGAAAGCACAATGACGTGAACCTTCGCCGGATAGCAGGCCAGTGCGAAACGTCCGCCCTTCACCTGGGAAAGATGCTTCCGTACCAGATTGATTTCGTGAATATCCGCGCCGGAGGCAAGCAGCTGGGAAGTAATATTCTTCAGCTCTTCTTCAGCGACAATCGGCACTTCGAAAAGACTCGACGCGCCCCCGGAGAGCAGGAAGAGCACTTCGTCCTGATCCGTCAGACTGTAGACCAGGTCGATCGCCTTCTGCGTCGCGTCGAATGAATTCTGGTCCGGCGTCGGATGCGCGGCTTCGAAAACCCGGACGTGCTGCAGGGGATTCTTTGCGTGGCCGTACTTGGTAACGGCAACGCCGTCGGTAATCCGGTCGCCGAGCACGTCTTCCGCGGCTTTCGCCATGGAATACGCCGCCTTTCCCGCAGCGATCAGGTACAGCTTCTCCGCCGTAAATTCCTTCTCACGCAGCGCTTCCTTAACGGCTTTCTGCGGAAGGACGGACTGGACGGACTT
>CAJOLL010000107.1 GCA_905235455.1 uncultured Clostridia bacterium | reverse complement strand
AACTGCGGCCATGACCAGATCGGAACCGACCTGCGCCGGATTATCGGTGTGGATCTTAAGTCCGGTTTTGATCCCGGGGCCGACAAGAAGCGGCGTGCATGAGGTGAAACGCTCAATGGCTCGGCATATGCTGCTCGTGACATTCGGTACCACGGAAGAAATGATTGCTCCGTCGACGGATGAAAAGTCGAGAAGGTTTACCCGGAGCGCCGACTCGATCAAGGTGGCATACTCCAGATCGGTCGCGTTACGGTTCGTGGTCAGAAGCTCGGTGAAAAGGATCTCCTTATCATCAAAGCCACCGAGAAGAATGTGTGTGTTTCCGATATCAACTGCGAGGATCATAGGCTTTCTCCTTCCCCGAAGGGTCTTATAGGAATCGTAGCTTAAGCTTCGGCTATGTCTGCTTCTTAGTCTTCAGATGATTTGCTCATCTTTTCGGACTTCTTCGAAAGATCCTGATCGATCAGGCCTGCTTTATAAAGTGCAGAAGCGATCGCGCCTGTGATGAAGAAAGCGGCCACTGCCTCGAGGATACCGTTAGTGGTAACGATCGCGGCAAAGAGGGCGAAGATGCTGGACGTAGCGATTCCCCACTCGTTCATCGTATCGATGAAGGTCGTGCTTCCCCAGAAGAAGATGATCAATGTGCTCATAAACAAGAGTGTGTTAAAGACAGCCGCGCAAAGACCTGTGACGGCATATCCGCTGATGCCGATCGCTGTCTGCTTTCCGTTTACGGAACCATTCTTCTCAATGGACTTTCTCCGAAGGTTTTTAAAGAAAGAAGCCACAAGACCGGTGAAGAAGCCTGCGAGGGCACGGGCCACGATGCACATCAGGAATGTGGCGAACGGGTTAATGTCCAAAAGCAGGGAACCGAAAGCATCCGAACCGAAGCACTGGGCAAAACTGGTGACACCGAAGATCGTACCGAGAGTTGCACCTGCAACCGGACCTAAAGCGATGGCGCCGAGAGCGACCGGGATCATAAGAAAAGAGATGGAAACGGAACCTGTTCTGAGGTAACCGAGAGGAGTGTATGCCATAAGCAGAAGCAGTGCGCATAACATGCCCATCAGGGCAATAGATTTTGTTCTTTGAGTTTGTTTCTTCATAATACAAACCCTCCTTTGCTATTATTCCTCGTTGCGAGGATACAATTACGCGGCTTTTTGATCTTAAGGCCTCGATGCTTTCGTCAGATCCGTTTTGGTACCTGCGGAATCAAGCACATATCGGCGGAAAAATCTCCGGCCGATCAAATTATATAATACAATATCAGAATTGTCACTTTTTCATTGACGTTCTGTTATACAATGCATCATATAAAATGATTTTGTTATACTCGTCGGAAAGGAGTTTTTCGTTTTGAAGCAAAGAAGGTCTTTCGTAATGATCATCACGTCTCTTATGCTGTCGGTTGCGATCGTGACCGGCTGTGCCCGTCATGCGACGGTCGACGATGAGCAAGAACAGATCCTGCAACAGGATAAATTAATGACCGAAGAGAATGCCGGCGAGACAAAAACCGTTTCCGAACCATTCTATAATTCCCAAAAGATCATTCTGGAAGCACCGCTTCCCGTGAACGAAAGCGGCATTGAGGGCGATTACCTGGGCTGCGGTGAACCGATCATTGCGGGAGACCATATTCTCGTACACATGTACTACTCTTTTTCGGAACCCGATAATCTTTATCCGTCGTGGGATTGGAGCAGATGGTGTGTTTTCGATTTCGAAGGAAACTACGTGACCTTTCTTCAAGAGGATTTTATGGATGAGGTCGTGACCTTTGATGAAGATGCGCATGGAAGAATAACTGCCGCATACGCCGACTATGATTATTCCGATAATAATTGGACGGCACGGGTCAATCTGACCAGATTCGATCAGAACGGCCAGCTCCTCGCGGGACCGGTAAACGTTTTTTCGGATAACTTCTATTCGAATCTTTCTCTGGCTGTGAATGATGAAACCGGCGAAATACTTGTCGCTTCGGAGCACAAGATCATGCATTTGAATGAAAATTTCGAGGTAATGCTCGACAATTCCTATTCGAACGAGATCAGTATTAAGGCGCTGTGGGAAGATCAGGGCAAGTTTTATATGGAGACGGAAACGATGGGTGAAAATTTCCAGGTGCAGGCAAGTATCTATAATGTGACGATTGCCCGGAATGGATATTTAGCCGTCGACGACACGTCAAGGGATTCTACCAACCTGTATTCCATGAGATTGTGCCAGACGAATACCGGTATTTATGCCGCTACTCGAAATGCACTTGGAAAACTTGACCTTTCTTCCGGTGAATTCAGTTCTCTTCTGGACTGGAACCAGACGGATATCGATCGCAGCCTTATTTTATACGGACAGCTCAAAGTGCTTTCGGAAGGCAGCTGTTCTTCCGGTGTGAGGGTCATCGACCCGGAAGGACCCGCTTCTTCGGTTTCGTCGACTCCGGATGCGCCCCGCAATGATTATTCAGACGATGAAAGCGCCCTGACTCGCATTGCGATTGCTTCGTATGACTATATCGGGGATAGTTTAAAACCCTGCCTTTATCTCCTTACTCCGTCAGATAAGAATCCGCACGAAGGACAGGATATTCTCTGGGTCGGCGGGATCGGCATTACGGGCAGTGCCCTGATGTCGGGTATCGCCCGCTTTAACAGCAGTAATTCCAAAAACATCTGGGTCAAAGTATATGACTATGCCGGATTTGATTACATAGATCCCGAGCTCTCTCCTGTTGCGACGCAAAAAGCACTGCAGAGAATGGCGGCGCAGCTGAATTCCGGAACAGGTCCGGACATCATGATCGGAGGCGGTGAAACGGGTCTTTTCGATAACGGAAGCATGTTGACGGATCTTAACGGATACGTGGACGGAATCTCCGGTATCGATCGAAATGATTATTTCAACAGTGTGCTGGAGTCTTTTGAAACGACCGGAAAACTCTATCAGATCCCGCTGGTTTTCTCGGTACGCGGCCTGGTCGGAAATAAAAACATGGTCAACGGAAAGACAGAGATGAATTATGCCGATTTGATCGAAGCAAGAAACTGCCTCGATGAGTACTCCGATCTGTTCAGTGAGATCAGTGTCGAGGAACTGTGCAACATATTTATCGAAGGTGAGACCGGGACATGGATCGACTATTCCAACAGCAGCGTAATGATCGATCATGATCAGCTGGTAGATATGCTTGAACTTCTGAAGAATGAAATAACATTCGGAATGAACGGATTCATCGATATCGAAGCGTCACCCGATGACATAACCTTTGATCCTGTCGAAAGAGGAAGCTACCGGGACATCTTTGCAAACAGATCGGTATTTGCTCCGAGCACGATGAACACCATCGGCGAATACGCGCAGACGAAGATGCTGCCGGGAGCTTTTTCCTGGTATGGATATCCGGGATCAAAGGGATCTTCGATGATCATTCAGAGTGATATCTCCGTAGGCATCTCTGCTTCATCCACGCAGAAAGAGAAAGCCTGGGAAGTGATCAAGTTCTTCCTGGAAGATGAGGAACAGCTTGAAATGATCCGCCCCGGCGCCTTGAAAGATTACAGATCCACCTCGTTTATCCCGCTCAACAAAGATGCGTTCCGCGAAGCAAATAGTGAAGAAATGTTCGGATCTGAGATCTTTGCATACGTTACGGATGTGGACGGATACGGTATAGAGTGCTATGCCGGAGAGAGGGAAGAACTCCTGAAGGAATATGAGGCGGCTCTGAATGCTCCGATGAGAAGATATATCCGCGATCCGGAGATCATCCGCATCGTAAAGGAATTTGTCGGCAAATATATCTGTGGCGAGTCTTCGGCGGAAGAGTCCGCCTATGAGATCGAAAAAAAGATCACGGAATACTTCGAAAGATGACGGAACCAGGAAATACGACGGATCCGTTTTTGGAAGAATCAATTTTCGGGAAGTGCTTTTCGACCAGAAAACTTTTTTTCTGCCTTCGGGAATAACCGGCAGGTGAGTAGTCCGATCCCGATGCCCAGGATCAGTCCGCCCAGAACATCGCTCGGAAAATGCACGTACAGGTACATCCTTGAATATGCCATGAGAAGCGAAACGGGGATCAGCGCATAGGCAAGTTTCGGATGGTTATAAATAAGTATGACGGACAGTATCGCGAAGTGCATGGTATGTCCGGACGGAAAGGAATAGTCTGTCGGGTTTTTGACGAGAAGTTCGACTTCAGGACGGATCCAGCAGGGACGGTCGCGGCGGATCAGATACTTCAGAAGGCCATTGCCGACGGCAAGACCGGCAAGCGCACCGCAGGTGACCATAATCCCGTCTCTTCGGGTCTTTGGAACGACGACAAGAAGTGCACAATAACAAATGATCATGACCGGATCGCCGAAAGAAGTGAACATGGCGAAAAACCTGTCCCAGAAAGAAGATCTGGCCATGGTCTGCAGAAAATCCAGAATATAGAAATCTGCACTTTGTACCAAACTTTGTGCCGATAAAAGCATACTGCACCTCTTCGATTTATTCTCAGACCAAGTGTAGCATATCTCGCTGACTTCGCAAGAAGGTGCAAAGTGTTATAATGGACGCAGTATCCGAAGCGGAGGAAAGAAATGGCTGATTCTATTAAATGTCCGAACTGTAACGCCAACCTGATCTTTGATGCAGACAGACAGGTGATGTTCTGCGAATACTGCTTAAGTACATTTGCGGCGGAACAGCTGGAAAATACGATCGTTGAAGAAGCTCCGAAAGACAGTACGGCAGGCGACCGCATCCATGCCCAAGGTGCGGAAGAACATATTAAGAAGAGTCTTCTGGATGACGGGGTGCAGTTTATCTGCAATGCCTGCGGTGCACAGGTCGTAACGGACAAAAACACCAGCGCGACCTTCTGCGCTTTTTGCGGATCTCCCGCGATCATCAGCCAGCGCATGACTGATGAGTTTTCGCCGGATTATATCCTTCCGTTTAAATACGGAAAAGAAGCCGCGGTCAAGAAATTTTTTGACTGGTGCAAAGGCGGCCGATGGACTCCCTTTGATTTCGTAAGTGAAAAAAATATAGACCTTTATGTGCCGTTCTGGCTTTATGATGTACATGCCGATGTCGATGTTTCGGGTACAGCGAAAAATGAAGAATCCCACTCTACCGGCAGTACGACGACAGTCACCACGACCGAGTTTAAGTTCCGCCGCAAAGGAAGCCTCACGTGGAAGCACCTCCCGTTTGACGGCGCCAGCCGCATCGATGACAAGATGATGGAGGCAATAGAACCCTTTGACTTTAAGAAAATGGTCCATTTCGATCCTGCTTATATCCAGGGCTTTTTCGCCGAACGCTACGATCTTTCGGGCGACGAGGTCAAACCCAGAATGTGGACGCGCGTAAAGACGTATATCCAACAAGAGCTGGAGCCGACATATAAAAAGTTCAACAAAGGTGTCAAGGTAGTAAAAGACGGCACCAAACTCAGGGAGCTGAATCTGCACTATGCCATGCTGCCGGTGTGGTTTTTGCACTATACATACAACGGCAAAGACTATGACTTCTGTATGAACGGTCAGACCGGAGAAGTTGCCGGTATCCCGCCGGTCAGCCGACTGAAAAGGCTTGTGCTTTTCTTTACCGTATTGGCTGTTGCCGCGGCAATTGTCCGCCTGATCGCGGGACTGATACTCGGAGGTCTTGTCGGATGAAAAACGATGAACTCAAGAATGTAAAAAAGAGTATCCTGGGTGAGTTTAATGCCCTATCCGGCATGGTCGCGCTGCTTGTGATCGGTATCGTGATCATTTCGATCAGTTCCTTTATTTTCATGAACCGCGTGCCGCCGAAAAAGGTCGTGATCGAAGATGACGCGGAGATATTCACCAGAGCAGAGTTGAGAATGCTGAAAAAAGCGGCAGAAGAACTCCGAGAAGAGAAGGATATCAATGTCGTTATCGCGACGACCCGTGATAATCCTCACGGTACGACAGATGAAGACTGCAAAAAGTATGCCGGTGAGATCTATAAAGAGCACTGCATCCCGCATCCGCTTCAGGATAATTCGGGAATCTGCATTTATATCGATCTGACGCTGGATTATCCCGGCGGTCGCTTCTTCTGGCTTTATACATTTGGTTCGGCCTATTTCGCAGTAAGTAATGATGAATGTCAGCAGATCTTCAGCTCTCACAAAGATCTGCTGTCAGACGGAGCCTACGCGGATGCCGCGGATGGCATCATGGCGGATCTCATGGGATTCGAGTACCACATGACCGGACTTTCCGTCATCTATGGATGCAGCATCATCATTCCGCTGATCATCGCATTCGTTATTGCATTTATCTGTACCCACGGCGGCAAGCTCGATGCGGTTCCGCAATCCTCGAACTATCTCAGCAGGAAAGAAAGTACCGCGATCGAAAAGGAGGATGAAGTTATCCGGAAAAGCACTCACGTTTACCATACATCTTCTTCCTCAAGCGGCGGCTTCAGCGGCGGTTTCAGTGGCGGCGGTGGCGGCGGAGGCGGCCACAGCGGCGGTGGTGGCGGACGCTTCTGATCTTCTGCATTATGTGAAAGGTAAGGCCGGTGACTTTGTTGCCGGCTTTATATATATACGCGCGCGAAAATAAATACATTAAATTCGGGATCGACGATGGCACGACGCAAAAGCATCGGTCTTTTCAGTGGTATTTCAGGCTGTAAATGAACCGTAATCAAAACCCTGAAAAAAAGGTGCGAAAAAATCAAAAATGTGCTTGACACTCCATGGGTGAGGTGATAATATAATCAAGCGCTTCGCGGAAGCGGCGTGCAACGGACCTTGAAAATTGAATAGAAGAGCAGAAAGTAATTACTACTTTATACGAGCCAATAGTTCAATTCATAGAGTTGAAAAACAGAGTAAACAAAGAGCCAAAAGGCTCTCAAGAATTTTATTGAGAGTTTGATCCTGGCTCAGGATGAACGCTGGCGGCGTGCCTAACACATGCAAGTCGAGCGGAGTTATGGGAGGTGCTTGCACCACTTATGACTTAGCGGCGGACGGGTGAGTAACACGTGAGTAACCTGCCCTTGAGTGGGGAACAACATCGAGAAATCGGTGCTAATACCGCATAATATCTTTCTACCGCATGATAGAGAGATCAAAGGATTTATTCGCTTGAGGATGGACTCGCGTCCGATTAGTTAGTTGGTGAGGTAACGGCCCACCAAGACATCGATCGGTAGCCGAACTGAGAGGTTGATCGGCCACATTGGGACTGAGACACGGCCCAGACTCCTACGGGAGGCAGCAGTGGGGAATATTGGGCAATGGG
>CAJOLL010000106.1 GCA_905235455.1 uncultured Clostridia bacterium | reverse complement strand
ATGTTCGTGTGCCATCTTCGTCGACTTCCTGCAGGAGCAGAAAATCGGGATCGTAGCTATGGATTGCGGTGGACATGTCGGCAAGGTTCCGGTTCAAGCCGTCTTTGGATCTTGCCCAGGAATATTTGCCGCCGTCCATGAAGAAACTGTAATCGGATGTATAGGCGCCAAATCCGATGTTATATGTCATGATGGTATAGGTCTGCTGTCCGGGTTCTACGGTGAGCCGCTCCGGAGTTACGCGGTTCATGGTGGCGTATATCAGCGGATCCGGCTCCGGCGTAAGTTCGAGGTTGTCGGGAAGACGGTGATAACTGGAAAAGACGTAAATCACGTAAGAACCGACGACCACAAGGATGGCCGCGAGCACGATCAGGACGATGCGAAGAGCCAGACGCTTCTTTGTGAGTTTCTTTTTTTGGCTCATTTTGTTTCCTCATTGCATTCGTGCAGCACGACTTTGGCGAGTTCCTCCGCAAGAGTGCGGTGGCCGTCTTCGGTCAGGTGCAACGAGTCTTCTTTAGAAGGGGTGATGTATTTTGCGGCGTCAAAGAAGATGCAGTTTTTCTTCTTGGCGATGATCTTATAGTTTTCAGAAAAGAGCTTCGACTCTTCGATCGAGCGCGGAGCGAAAGATTCGGAAAAGACGGAGTCAGGCATGTCTTCGCCGATCAGCGGCGGGGAGACCAGGATGATCTTCGGAATGAATCCCTGCTTTTCTTTGGTGAAAGACCGGATCGTGTCAACGAGGATGCCTGCGTTTTCAGAGATTTCTTTTGCGGTCAGGTGGAAGACCTCTTTGAGATCGTTCGTGCCGAGCATCAGGATCACGATGTCCACGGGCTTGTGAGAATTCAAACACGGCTTTAGGTAGTCTAGTCCGTTTTTCCAGCCTTCGATCGGATCATCGGTCACTGTTGTTCTGCCGTTGCAGCCTTCCTCGATGATCACAAAGGCATGATCGTCGGAAGTGCTTTTCGGGCAGGAATCGTCGAGAACCGATTGGAGATGACCGGGCCAGCGGATCTTCCTCGGGTATCGGAGACCCGTTTTCGGGTCATACCCGTATGTGTTGGAATCGCCGTAGCAAAGGATTGTTTTCATGAAATCTCCTGACTCAGCTCGTGTCAAAAGCTGTAATAACCGTTGTTGGGGTTCTTTATATTGTATACCAATAGAGTAGGCTTGGGAAAGTCTTTCATGAGAAGGGATTGAGCGTGGTGCGGGAAGGTGCTGTGCGTGATGAAAAATGTCAAATGACGTAGTTTTGTAGGATTTTGTCGTGAGAATCGGGTAGAAAAGCAAGCGCCAACAGTATTCAATAGAGGTACCCCCTTCTGGAGATGAACTCTTCCTGCTTGAAATGAACTCTTCCTGCTTGAAATGAACTCTCCCCAGACAAGATAGGATGAAATGGACGATTATTCGTGTTGGAAGCCTATCGGATTGAAGTGGTGATAGGATCAAAATCTCATATTGTCAAAGAGGATCCTATCATAGGAAAACAAAGATAGGATCAAGTATGGAGAAAAGCAGAAGCGATCCTATACAAGAAGAGAACAGATAGGATCAATTTCAGAAATCATCTAATACGATCCTATTGAAGAAGAAAAAACATGGGATCAAAAAAAGCGAAATATCATGTTTGATCCTATCAACCACAAAAAAGCATAGGATTAAATACAAGAAAAACAAGAAGAGATCCTATTTAGGACAAGACAAGACTCAAACGAGCAAAGGAGAGACGCATGAAGACACTGTTGCTGCTTTTCCGTAAAAGACTTGAAGAACTTAAGAGCGCGGAAGAAATAGCGTTGAATCAAATAAAAGATTCTCCGGAGGGGTCACTTCGAGTCGCGAAAAACGATGGGGTTGCAAGGTTTTACCACGTAACAGATGAAAGTGGCAAAAATGGTGCATATATAAAAAAAGAGAGCAGACAACTCGTCCGAACTCTGGCGCAGAAGGATTACAACACGAGGCTGCTCCGCTCGATCCGGAAGGAAGAAACAGCGATCAGATGTTTTTTCAACCACTATCCGGCCAAGTCCCCGGAAGATGTTTACTCGGATCTTGCATCGGTGCGAAAAACACTGGTGGAAGCGAGTTTTGTGGAGGGAGAAGATCTTGCGGAGAAGTGGATGTCGCAGCCGTTTGAAGCAAATCCGTCTTTCCCGGAGGAGAAGGTCTTTGCGACCAAGCGGGGAGAGTTCGTGCGTTCAAAGTCGGAGGCGATGATTGCGGATGCATACTTCGATATGGGAATACCTTACAAGTATGATTATCCTGTCGAGGTGGAGCCCGGAAGGTACCGCTATGTGGACTTCGCTTTACTTGACGTAAGAAACGGGAAAGTCTTTTACCATGAGCATCTCGGGCGCATGGACGATCCGGCCTATTTGCGAAAGAATATGAGAAAAATCAAAGAATACCAGCGAGTCAGGATCTTTTCCGGCAAGAACCTGATGATGACGCTTGAGACAGAGGAATTTCCGCTCGACATGAATCTTTTTCGAAAGAATATCGCTGAACTCTTCGGAAAAGCATAGCCCGCCCGATAGTGTTATAATGACCTATGGGGGATACGGACATGTTGGATTTTATTCGGCAATACATTATCTGTGCTGTATTTGTGGCGATGGGACTTTTCCTTATTATAGGAAATATCGCTGTCATGCTCTCACACAGATTTAAGAAAACGCATGTTTCCGGAATCCCGATCCTTGGCGGATTTCTGATCGTGATCGGTTTCCTGACGACGCCCAAACCCTTCAAATACCTTGCGCTTCTCGGCCTTCTCGACCCAACGATCTGGATGCAGTTTGTAAATATCTATTACTGCAAAAACGAGGACGCGATTCTGAATAAACGCTATGCGCCGTTTTTCGCCGAACACGATTTTTCACCGAGTCGGGAGGACGAATCCCTTCAGATTGTAAGTAGCATCATCTACAAAGGCCGCGAAGAATTCCCGCATAATCAGGAGTACTACTATGAGACGAACAAAGCATTCCGCGTCGGCTATCCCTGGGCGCTCATGATGGTCACGGAAAAGGACGGGAAGCGATTCCTGGTCCTGGATACCGGCACTGAAGGAAATCTGAAGAAAATCGATCCGGAGAAAATCAGCATTCATCCTTTTGAAGAGAATGCCGTCATTCTACACGACGTTGCAGGCTTCCTCGAGGGACAGATGGTCATAAGGATCGTTAAGAAAGATGATCCGGTACATCCACGGTAATCGATGAAGAGCGTAAAAACAGGTGAGCGCGGAAATGGTCACCTCACTCTCGCAGTACTCGCTTTTGCAGTAGCTCCGGTTCTCATCGGAAGTGTGGCGGAAGAGTCGCATAAGGTCTTCCTTAGAATCGGAAGAGTGGCGGAAGAGCCGCATAGGGTCTGCCTTAGAATCGGAAGTGTGGCGGAAGAGCCGCATAAGGTCTGCGTTAGAAGAGGTAATAAGAAATAGTGAAGGCTCACTTGCTTGATTTACCGCATCTTAAAAGTTAACATAAATAGTGTGGGCGGCAGGTGTTTTTTCCGAAGAAAAGGAAAAGCTCCGGTGCTCGCTACCAATTCTTTTTTAAAGGAGAATCACTATGGAAAGTATCGAAAGAGCATGCAAATTTCTGAAAGACGCGCAGACATATTATCTGGCAACGGTCGAGGGCGACCAGCCGAGAGTCCGTCCTTTCGGAACCATCAATATTTTCGAAGGAAAACTCTACATCCAGACCGGCAAGGTAAAGCCTGTTTCCAAGCAGCTTCATGCGAATCCGAAGGCCGAGATCAGTGCATTTGCCAATGGCGACTGGATCCGTATCGCCTGTGAACTCGTCTCCGACGACCGCCGTGAGCCGAAAGCTGCGATGCTCGACGCATATCCGAATCTCCGCGGCATGTATAACGAAGACGACGATAACACCGAGGTTTTCTATCTGAAGAACGCGACTGCGACCTATTCTTCCTTTACAAAAGCACCGGAAGTCGAGACTTTCTGATCCCTGACACTGCGGTGTCCCCGGTCTTTCCGGGCGAAATCTCTGACGTAAAGGAACAAGCAGCATGTGGTTTGAAGAATCGGTTTTTTACCAGATCTATCCGCTTGGTTTTGTAGGTGCACCCTTCGAAAATGCACCGGCACAGTATAATGGTCAGGGTGTCGAGGTTTCTGTCTCCGACGCGAAAAGCACTTGTCCGGATGCGGACGCATCCTCTTCAGAAAAGAGTGCGCACCCCTCATCCGGCGCGCCGATCCGTAAGGTCATCGACTGGATCCCGCACTATCAGAAACTGGGGATCAGTGCGGTCTATTTCTCGCCGGTGTTCGAGTCCGATACGCACGGCTATAACACGAGAGATTACGGCCTGATCGACCGCCGTCTCGGCACAAATGAAGATTTTAAGGAAGTCGTCGAAGCACTGCACGAAGCCGGAATCCGTGTGGTGCTCGACGGCGTTTTCAACCACGTCGGGAGAGGCTTCTGGGCGTTTCACGATGTGCAGGAGAAGAAGTGGGACTCTCCATATAAAGACTGGTTCCACATCTCTTTTGACGGAAACTCGAACTATAACGACGGCTTCCGGTACGAAGGCTGGGAAGGCTGCTTCGACCTGGTGAAGCTCAATCTCAGAAATGATGCCGTGGTAAATCATATCTTCGATAAGATCCGTTACTGGGTCGACTATTTCGACATCGACGGACTGCGCCTCGACGTGGCGTACTGCTTGGATCGTGATTTCCTGAAGCGCCTCCGAAGCTTCACGGAGACGCTGAAGCCGGAGTTCCTGCTCCTCGGCGAACTTCTGCACGGCGACTATAAGATGTGGGTCAATGGCGAGATGTGCCACTCCTGCACGAACTATGCCTGCTATAAGGGACTTTTCAGCAGCTTTAACTGCATGAATTTGTTCGAGATCATCCACACCTTGATCCAGCAGTTCGGTCCCGAGAACTGGAGCTGGTTTCGCGGATTGCACCTGATGAGTTTTGTCGATAACCATGACGTGACAAGGATCGCGTCAAATCTCAATAACCCCGCGCACTTGCCGCTGATCTATACGCTCGCTTTCGGCATGCCCGGATTCCCCTGCGTTTACTATGGCTCCGAGTGGGGCGAGAAGGGAGTAAAAGAAGACGGCGATCCATCGCTCCGTCCGTGTTTTGAGAATCCGCAGTGGACGGATCTTACGGAGCATATTGCCAAACTTTCCGAGATCAAGGCCCATAGTCCGGCGCTGAATTACGGTATTTTTCGCTCGGTTCACCTGACCAATCACCAGTGCATT
>CAJOLL010000105.1 GCA_905235455.1 uncultured Clostridia bacterium | reverse complement strand
GATAAAAAGAACGACCAGTCCGACACCCATTGCCAGATGGCGCTGGTTGGCATACACATTGACCGCCCAAAGGCCCCACTCATCGCGGAAGGTATAACCGTACCACGCGGACTGCTGCGTAATCGTCTTTAGCACGGAGCCGAGTGTCGCCCCCGGTACCGCCAGAAGATCGCCGGCAAGATGGAATACGTTCCATGCACTTCTGAAAAGCACCAGCACCGGTGCAAAGAAGAAGGCGGAGCGACGGGATGACAGGAGCACCGCCAGAGTACCCAGAAGCGCCAGAGTACTTCCCATGCAGAGGATCGACGGGATATTGATCGCATAAACCAGCGGGAGACCCAGCGCTTCCAGATTTCCGGACAGGAAATAGAACATAAAGTGATACCGGATATTGTCTCCGGAAAAATGCGGATACTGTGTCGGGAAATTCGAGCCGATGCCGAATCCGGACGTGATCGCCACATGCGGAGAAAAATCGCTGAAGATCGAAAATCCCAGACGGATATTGTCTCCGGACATGTAGCAGGTATAAAAATACACGAAGCCGACCGCAAACAGGATCAATCCGGACGTGATGAGATAAAACGATACGGATCCCGGGTGACGGTGAAAGCCGGGAAGTTTCTTATATCCGTTCTTCTGTGCATCCCGGTAATTTCGAAGGAAAGATCTCTGCCAGAAAAAGCAGCCGAGATAGGCAAAGATACACATGCTCACGATATTGGCCGGCAGAAGATTCGCGGTATCTGCCGGGATATACGGATGCATGACATAGGCAAGGAAATAGGTGACCCACGTCGTCAGAAGCAGACCGATAAGGGTACCGGAAGAAAGAAGGAAGAGGAGAGTCGGCACTTTCTCGATGATCTCTGTATCGGCCGCAACCCCGACATAGAGACGCCGGATATCCGGGATCAGGAAACGGATCAGCTGGGTACCAAAGAAAATGGCTATGATTAAATAAAGAACGGCAAGCATATTGCGACCTCCACCTACTTATACTACACTATCATACCATTGACGCGGTTCTTCGTCACCAACTATCCTACTCTTTCGTTACATTTCCTCAAATTTTCCTCCCCATTCCGGCAAATAAGGTATAATCAGTTAGTGTGCAAACATGTTCCGCCATTTCTGACGGAACATTGCACAGTATGAGGGGAGGACCTTATTTCTATGAAAATTGCAGTATTGGCAGGCGGTATCAGCCCGGAACGCGACGTGTCGCTCTGCTCGGCAAGTTTGATCTCAAACGCGCTTTTATCCAAAGGTCACGAAGTGGCTTTTGTCGATGTATATGAAGGAATCACCGGGACAAACGATATCGAGGCGCTTTTCGCTAAGCCGGATTCGGGAAAGACATTTTCCTACTTGATCCCGGAGACCGAGCCGGATCTGGATGCCATCATCGCTTCCCACGGCGGTCGCAAAGAACTGATCGGACCCGGTGTCATCGACCTTTGCAAGAAGGCCGACGCCGTATTCATCGGATGCCACGGCGGCATGGGCGAAAACGGCAGACTTCAGGCGGTCCTCGACTGCTATGATATCCCGTACACAGGCTCCGGCTATCTCGGCTGTGCCCTCGCAATGGACAAGCACCTGACCAAGACTCTGCTTCTGCAGTTTGATATTCCGACCGCGGACTGGGTCATCTTCGATCCTTCGAAGCATTCGATCGATATGATCAGAAAAGACATCGGCTTCCCCTGTGTCGTCAAGCCGATCGGCTGCGGCTCTTCCTGCGGCGTTTCCATCGTGCACGAGGAGTCCGAATGGGAGCCGGCGATCACTTACTCTACCAAATATGAGAAGACCTGTCTGGTCGAGAAGATGATTCGCGGACGCGAGTTCAGTATCGGTGTTCTCGACGGAGAAGCACTTCCGATCATCGAGATCCGTCCGAAGCAGGGTTTCTATGACTACAAGAACAAATACCAGGCAAACGCGGCTGAAGAGATCTGCCCGGCACCTCTTTCCGACGAGCAGACGGCAGAGGCACAGCGTCTCGCCGTTGCCGTTCACAATGCGCTCGGTCTGGGCAACTATTCCCGCGTCGACTTCATCCTTTCCGAGGACGACGGCAGGTTCTACTGCCTCGAGGCGAACAATCTCCCGGGCATGACTCCGAACAGCCTGATTCCTCAGGAAGCACGTGCCATCGGCATCACTTACGAAGATCTTTGCGAGAAGCTGATCCTTTCCGCAACCAGAAAAGTCTGATACCGATAAAACAGCAAAGACCTTAAAGAGAAACATCAAACGGCAAAAAGGGCATCCCGGGGAAGGATGCCCTTTTTCTTTTTCTTTTCTGTTCTGAGGACAGTGCTTTTCGAAAAGGACAAGATCAGCGCTCGGAAACCTTTGTCCTTGCACGGTTCTGTATAAGTTTAGAAACCTCGTCCGCACTCTTTTGTCCTGCAAAGTACGGAGCGGCGTCTTCGTTAATAATCGCGAGGATCGCCGGATCTACAGTCTCCGATGTGGAAACGGATTCGATCAGGTGGAGGAAATCTGTTTTCATCTCCGGCGTGATCTCGTAGAAGTACTCCTCCGGAAAATCGCTTGCGAACTCGGGATTCTCTTGCACAAATGCTTTGTAGTCGTCCATTTCATTCTGATAATACATGATATCATCATCAATCTTCGCTTCACAGGATTTCCGGTTGAGCGGGATCGAGTATTTTTCCAGGGAGAACTGCGTCTGCTGATCTTCCTCAAAGAAGAAGCGGAGAAAATCCCAGGCCTCGTCCTTGCTCTTGGAGGTGGACGAGATCGCAAACGTAAGGGTCGGAGATGCGGTCATTCCCGTTCCTCCCGGTGAAGGGATACCGACAAATACCGTCTTATTCTTCAGTGCCTGATATTCCTCGACATAGTTTCTGATTCCATAAATGTATGTCCGTCTGACTGCCAGAAGTCCTTCTTCGAACGGATCTCCTTCCGCCGTATCCGAAGGATAGATCAATCCGCCTGACCATTCGTCGATGTAAACATTCATTCCGCCGCCTTCACTCAGATGTTCCACTCCGTACTTTTTGGAGATCTCCAGTGCCTTTTTGAAATCCGGTCCGTCAAACTTCACTTCTTTTGTTCCGTAATCGATGTAATACGGAAGCGCAACACTGAGAATATCCTGAAGGAAACTCATGTACTCCTTCTCTTCGATCATGGAGACATTCTGCGGAATCGAAGAAGCGATCTGGTCAAACTCTTCATACGTCCAGCCGGTCCTTTCTCCGATCAGATCTTTGTTTCCGATATATCCCTGAATATCCACACAGACCGGGATATGGTACAGTTTGCCGGATGACTCAAACGCCCTAAAGATGTTGTCGAAATACTCGTCTCTCTTTAATCCCTTATCGCCGTCGATAAATGTATTGAGATCGACAAGAACGTCTTCCGTATTGAACTGTCCGAAGCCGGAAAAATCCATGAGGATATCCGGTCCCTCTCCGGAGAGCATCTCCAGATAGATCTTATCCGAAAGATCTCCGACGGATTTCATATAGTCTTCATCGGAAAAAGCTTCATCATCAGAGAAAATTCTCATCTGAATTCGGGCTTTATGGCTCGGATCCAGATTGTATTCGATCACCTGATCATAAAACTGCGAAGAAATGTTACCGAACGATCCGATCTGAATGATCTTTTTCCCGGCATGAGGATTCTTATCTTCACGTGTAAGTACATTCAGAAAAAGTCTTGTGTTCGACATCCGCTTGCCGTACCTTTCTTTCTCTTCGTACTCCGTTCGGACAATCATAATCTCGTCTTTTGAAAGAACAGAGAGCGAATCTTCACCATAATTATTCGTGAAGTTGACATCCGTCCAGTTCCACTCGAGGATCGTCTCCTCATCATCTTTGAACAGATCGACCTTTCGGATACCTTCCGAGGTCGAGCAATAGATGCCGTCTTCGCCCTGGAACGTACTCCATCCCGAAAAATGGACCTCTATCTTATCACCCTTTAACTTTCCGGTGTTCTCGTCGATCTCCTGAACATATAGCTTATCTTCGTTTTTCGCTTCGTTAAATTCATCAATGCAGGCATAGACCTTTCCGTCTTGCTTAAGGATTTTAAAAATCCAGTTTTCCGGGGTTTCGCTTGCAATCACCTTTCCGTCTTTGCCGACGATATAGATTTCGCCGTACCCGACGAAAATGAAATTGCCGTTATCTAATTCGATGATCGAATCGATGTCCTGGATCCGTTCGTCGAGCGGAGTACTGCTCACAACTTCAAAATTATCATCAAACGTCACAAAATCCGTAGATGCTCTGCATTCGCCCCAATCTTCCAGCTTATAACTGACTGCATAGAAGCCGCCGCCTTTTTTCGCAATGATGTCGGAAAAACCTGCCGAGCCGGATGAATCGATATCCTTGACCATATTACCTTCCGGGTCAAAGACCATCATACCGTCTTTATAGTATTCCTTGGTAAGTTTCTGAAGTTCGCTGTAGTCTCCGTTTTCGTAATCAAACGAATTGAGTTTCTCGCTGACTTCCTTCGGCATTTTATAAGAAAGGTAGTAGTCACACAACACCTGCCCATTGATGATCCTGGGATTGTAGATCTCCTGAAAATCGAGTTCTTTATCGGAAGAATCCGGTTTTTCGATCTTCAGCTCGATCTCCCTGCTTGAAAAATAAGGATCGTCTTCTTCTACATAGTCTTTTCTCGAACCGGACGAACCCTTTCCTTTTCCATTCCTTTTTTTACATCCTGCCAGCGGGATCATCATTGCAGATGCAAGAACAAGTGCGCATAGTTTCTGTGCAGTGCTTTTCATATTGTATACCTCCGATTCCACATTTACCGATCTCATTATAGATAGCAGGGGGAATGAATAAATGACATTTTGGTCATTGTTTCTTTCCGAATCAAAAAAAGGCCGGTCATTCACGAAGTGAACCCCAGAAGTTGAACAAAAACTTCTGGGGTTCACTTCATCACGCGACCGACCGGTATTTCTTATTCTTTCAGCAGTTTGAAACTGCCTTGCTTTTCATTCTTGTTTAGATCAAAATGATTTATTTGCTGAAACGCTCGTCAATGACTCGCTTCATTTTTCCCTCGGATCTCGGAAGACTTCTCGGCTCGCAGAGCTTAATCTTCGCGTGGACACCTGTCATGGATGCAATCTCGCCTTCGAGCATTCTCTCTGTCTTTTCGATCTCGCGGATGGAGTCGGAGAAGAACGAAGGTGTCATCTCAACCTTTACGGTCATTCTGTCGAGGTTCTGTACACGATCGAGATAGATCATGTAGTGCGGTTCAAC
>CAJOLL010000104.1 GCA_905235455.1 uncultured Clostridia bacterium | reverse complement strand
GGATGACTCCCAGGACTTCTCTTGCCTCTTCTTTCACATCCACAACCTCGCTTGTCAGCTCGAACCGGTCTCCGTGGCTTGCCAGCATCTCTCGGAGAGGTACAGCTGAGTCCTTCTTATCATAACAGATGATCTTTCTATCCCTTAAGATCTCCGGCAGATACGTTAATAGATCTTGGGGCTTGAAATAGAATACATTAGCAAAAGTCGTACCATACGGCACTAGGTCTTCAATTCTGTAGGTATCCCAGTCATGTGTTGCATATAGAGCAGTACAGTTCTTTCTTTCCGACTTGACATAAAGAGTCATGCCTTCGATCGCGCCCTCGAACTGGTTGCCGGGGATACAGAAGATCGCTACATAAGCATCGTCTTCTCGCTCCTCTCCTGCAGCTGCCTGCATATAGTTATTATTATCTCTTATAATTTCATGTAATTGTTCAAAGGTCATTTCATCACCTCTCGTTCTGTTCGAATTTATTCCCACATTTATTCGATCCGACTGATCAGGTTATCGAGCGAATTGTTCAGCTCGTCAATAAAGCCATCCAGGTTATCTGCGTCCTCTTCCGAAATAGTAACGGAGAGCAGAAGCGAGGTCTGCTCTCCGATATCTACACTTTCAAGTCTCTTTACTCTGTCAATGATGGCGATCTTATCCAAAACCTCTTTCTCGGGAGCCTTGAGCTTCCTTGTCTTTGTCTCGGCCAGGATCTCAAGCATCGTTTGAGTTCCTATCTTATGTTCTGTAATAGTCAGGTTCTTCGCACCACCGTGCTTTGTATAATGGTCGCCCATACTAACGAACCCTTTTTCAAGGATCCGCTTACTCGTCTTTTTTAACATCATAGGCCGCCCCCTTTCTCAAAGGAGAAAGTCTCTCTGGGACAAGGCAATGATCTTACCGAAGAGTCGGTTTCTCTCGGTATCCTTGATGTTGATAGCGACTGTGCACTCATCACCATTCGAAGGATAGCGGGAAAGGTTCTTTGCTGCAATGCAGTATACTTCTGCGCCATTCTGGAGTCTTACGAAGAACGCTGTGCCATGCTGCGCCGTAATTTTGCCGATGTAGATTTCACCGACATTGATCATGCGG
The DNA here is from genome assembly GCA_905235455.1 of uncultured Clostridia bacterium. Taxonomy (GTDB): domain Bacteria; phylum Bacillota; class Clostridia; order Saccharofermentanales; family Saccharofermentanaceae; genus Scatonaster. The sequence continues at coordinate 4,290 of CAJOLL010000104.1, read as the reverse complement.
CACCATTTCTCCTTCGGGTCCTCTTTCATCTGCTTAACGGATGCAGTGACTTCCGGTTTAGTTGTTTCTTCATCTTCCGCGTATTGGATCTTCAGGAGACGAACGATGTGCTTCTCGCCCGGTGCAAAATAGTTTCTCGCATTTTCAATTCTTGCCCAGGACAGCTCATCGATCGGGACCTTAAACTCTACGCCGTTGCTCTCAAAGAAAACACAGGTGTTACTTACACGAACGACACGAGCTTCTACCGCTCTGCCCTCTGTAATGTACCGGGATCCGTCACGGTGCTTGCACCACATCTGGCGATAACGCTTTCTCATAGCGCTCTTTCTGGAAGCCCAGGCCACACACGCATCAAGATCGATCGTATCGATGACTTTGGTTTTGCCGTTAGTGCGGATTTTCGGGAGAACGCAGAAATCGATCTCCGCGCCGATACAGGAGTTCATGAAGACTTCGTGCATCTTCTTTTCGTCCGGATACGGGTATCTGTCCGGATCAAACTCCGGGAAATCCATAAACTCTTTGTCCTCAATGAGGATCTTAAATCCTTCATATGTAACGATCGCTGCTACATAACTGCCGGTCGCCTCTACGCCTACTACACGTCCAGTAATGACTGCGTCTTCCCCAGACTGGCTCTCTCTCGTATATACAAGACGGTTATACGCATCTTCCTTCTTTGCCTTCTCGGTCTTGGTGGAAAGCTTACCGCCGATACCGATTATGGTCTCTTTCTCGTAAAACTCTGAATCTCTAAACTTCGCCATAAATTTACTCCTTATATTCAAATAATATTATACATCAAAATATCTTATAGCATATCCTTGTCGGGTGAGTTCACCTTCTTAGGTGCTCCTGTTCCGCCTATCTTCTTAGGCGCGGACACAAGCGGCCGTGATGTCCCGGTCGGCTGTTCCTGCTGTTTCTCGGGGGGCTTGGGATCCCCTGTCGGAACAGGTTTCGGTGTAGGATGCTTCGCTGCTGCAGGGGCCGGGATATTGGCAACAGGCTGAACCTTCGGTCCGCGTCTCGGCCTGTTTGCCGGTTTGATCGACGGGTTCCTGTCCAGCGGTGCTGCATCCGGGTTGATGACCGGCTCCGGTCTATCCACCTTGATACCTGCCTGCTCAACGAGCTTCGTTCCGAGCTTTTCTTCGTAGTACTTGTCAATATCGTCAGTGTGGATCCGCTTTCGAAGCTCCTGCTTTCTGTTGTAGCGTTCGGACTCGTCCTTGTACGGGATATGAAACTTCTCATAGAAGACTTTTGAGCGTTTTCGACGTACACAACGGATGTAGATGCTCTCGTCTTCGAGCTTGTCTCCATCGTCGTGATCCCAATACATATACGGGTAAAGCATCATGGGCGAACGTCCGAAGGTCTGGATCAGGAGCTTCGTTCTGCTCTCCTGCTTGACCTGTTCAGGTGTAAGCAGCGGAGCCTGAACGTCTGAGAAACGGTGCTGCTCCGTGAGAATGATGTCGATCGGCTTGATATTGCTCTCGTTTCTCGATGTCAGCTCCGTCTGAACGGTCTTTGTTCCAAGCCACTTGGCAACATACTCGGCTGTCGCGTTATCGTTGACACCGAAGAAGATCTGCGTATGACAGGCGGAAATAAGCGACTCGCGCTTGTCCTGGTACGTATCCTTCATCTGCTCAATGTTCTGGAACGTCAGAACCGTGTTCATGTTTCGGCCTCGGACCGTACTGATCAGACGGTCAAGGGAGTTGATCTTACCGATATTGTTCGTTTCCTCAAGGATCATATTAAATGCCGGATAGATCTTTCTTGCCTTGTATCCCCTATCAGGATTGCCCGGATATCTGTCTGCTAGTTCCGATATCGCATTTACGAACTGATTAAAAAAGCAACGCGTCAACGGTTCAAATGTTGAGTCATGATCGTCCATGACCAAAAACAGCACTGCCCGATTCTCCATGAAATCGAGAGGCTCGAAGTCTGTCTGGGAAAGCATGACCGTCGCATCGTGGGAACTGTACTTCTGGAGCTTACCTACGAGTCCGGAAATAAAGTCGCCGTGGCGCTCCTTTGCATTGATAAACACGCGTGACGCTTCATATCCGGGTGCGCCTTGAGGAAGCGTCTTCAGACACTCTGATATGCGCTCAGCCGGGATAGTTGCCAGCATGTGGTACATGTACGGGATCGTTGCTACACCTTCTTCATGGGAAAGATCCTTGTTGGTCAGGTAGCAGCACAACGCAACAAATAGTGCAAGCTCGCCGTTTTCAAAGTAATCGATCTTCTCCTCACTCAGTTCCAGGATCGCTGTTGCAAAGGACAGAACCTTGTTGATGTCCTGATCGAGGAAGTCCATCGGGTTGAATCGGTCCGAATACGGCATGACTTCTTTCTTTGTTGCGAATACAAACACGTCATAACCCATTTTTTCAAGGTATCGGGCCATCATGGCATAAAGCTCGCCTTTCGGGTCCGTGATGAACATATTCTCTCCCGATCTGGCCATCTGCATGATCATTGTCGAAAGAACACCTGCAGACTTACCGGATCCGGCAGCCGCCATGAGCAGGATGTTATTATTATCCGGGCGTTCATGTGCACCGTACCTTCGCTGGGAAATGACATACTTTCTGGCCTCATCGATCGTGCCATAGATGAACCTGTTCGCATGTGCACAGTCGCTGATCGTGTATGTGTTCCGGATCTCTTCAGTCGTCATGAAGTGTGCATCACCATAGATCGCCACATCTGACTCGACTCGATTCTTCTCGTCCCGGTTCTTTGTGTCAGACCGAAGTAGCAGCATGATACTCGCAACTCCTGCGGCAAGGACTTCTCCGATCAAGGTTGCCTTTATGCCCTTCTGGGAGAATCCTAACCACCATAGCCGGAACCCTGACGCGTCCTGGCTGAATATGATCGATACGAACGACCCGATAAACAGCGGAATAATCGACAAGCCGACAATGGTTATGAGCACCACTTTCTTAATGTCCTGCAAGCTCAGCCTTCGTATATGGAAGAAACCTTCCCGTTGCAGTTTACCAAAAAGCATTTCCTTTCATCACTCCTTCCCTTTCGCGATTTCCAGTGCATCTTCAAACCGGATCGTTGTCAGATACACTTCTATTTCTTCGTTTCTGTATATTTGTGCTATCTCTTCTACCAGTTCAGACTGGCTCTCCAGACACAGGATCTGGATTGATTTAGTACTTCTATCCTTCTTATATAGCGACATGGACAGCCTTCTTAGGTCGTTATCCAACCATAGCAGCGTTTCATAGCCGCCTAGGATACCGTCTTCGGTCATTGATCCGTCAAATATACGCTCGTTCTTGAATACATAGTCCCGGATCCGTTTATGCATGTCCGGGATAGACAGTAACGTCAAAGGCTCGGCACTCGATTTATTGTCCGGCGCAAAGATCACCTTATTAACCGTGTCCGGGATAGCAATTACGCCCTTCGATCGGGGGCTAAAAAAGCCCTTGCAGATTGCCAGGGCGATTTCTTTGCTTCCGAAGATAAGGACGTTGTTCTGAGTCGCATATATATTCTTATCTACATACTGGAACTCTGCCGCGCGGAACAGCTTCACCACATAGTCCTGAAACCGTGACTCGGTACCCTTTTTCCAGTTATTCTCGTCTGGGCTCTTTCGCAGGTTATACGTAGTAAAGACTCCGGAAGGTGTTGCCAGGGCTCCTACTGCCACGGATCCTTTATGTTCCAGCTGCCCGATGCTCTTAAAGCTCTTGATCTCCGTTGCCGGGAAGAAGGTATTGACCGGAACATTTTCGTTATTGTCATAAAGTTCCGTCAGCGATGGCCGGTTCCAGTAGTCAATATCGTAGATGTCCATGATCCTGAGCAGTACATGTGACACAACCGTATTTCTGTACACCGTCCTTGCCCGGGACCGAAGCACACCCTTGTTCCGGATATTGTCAGTAAAATACTGCCAGGCTGCACCAGTACTGTCGATATCGAATACCAGTTTCTGGAATGGTGACTGCTTGCTCCGGGTCAATTTGGGGCGGATGACCTTGCCCTCCTTCCGTGTAACAGTATTAAAAACCTTGGTTTGAAGGTACATAAAGTCCGCTGCCGCTTTTTGGTTCTGATTAAACAGATCGACGACCTCTTCCCTTGCACACTCACCGTTCACGATAAAGACTCGTGCCAGTTTCACCGCAATGGGGTTACGTCGTTCGTTCATTTCTTTTCCTCCTGAATCGCTTTGATCTTCTCCGCATAAGCGGAAAGTCTCTTCTTCCGTGATTCGTCATCACTGACAGATAT
>CAJOLL010000103.1 GCA_905235455.1 uncultured Clostridia bacterium | reverse complement strand
CCAGTCCGCTCTTCGTGAAAGAGCTGATCTGAACGCAAGACTGTCGCTGATCCCTTATGAAGGTACGCCTGAAATCAAAGAGGTAAGCGGACAAAAATATCTCTATACAAGAAAGAGGATCGGAAGTAAGGTCACCTCCACCTATGTCGGCACATATTCGGATGAGCTGTACCAGCTGCTCCTTCGAAGCACCCGGGAGGCGCGTGAGATCCGAAAGGACATAAGGAAACTGGATAAGATACTGGCGGAGCTCGGATATCAGGAAAGCGAATTGCCCCCGCGCGTGATTCAAAATCTGGACTTTGCCCGGGCGAATATGAAAGCAAACATCTATGATCAGGCGGTTCTGGAAGGAGTCGCCACTTCATTTCCGCAGACAGAAGAGATCATAGAAAACGGTAAAGTAAACGGAATGACGGCTTCAGACATCCAGAAGATCCTGAATCTGAAGCATGCCTGGGAATTCATCCTGGACCAGGATGTCATACAGGCAAAGAGCGATTATTATGTTCTCTGTCATATCGCCCGGCTGGTCAATGAGGGCTTTTTTGCGGACGGAGGAAGGATCCGCGGTGTTCCGGTAACGATCGGAGGCTCTTCTTACGTTCCTCCTCTCCCGATGGAATTTGAGGTCAGAGAAAGAATAGACAAGATCCTTCTTTCAGACGTGGATGATATTGATAAAGCGATCCGGCTGTGTCTTTATACGATGAAAACGCAGGTCTTTATCGATGGTAACAAACGTGCCGCCGTTATTTTTGCCAATCACTTCCTGATCGCTCACGGTCAGGGCTTTCTGGTGATCCCGGAGGCACATGTCTCTGATTTCAAGAAACTGCTGGTGGCCTACTATGAAGGAGAAGATGCAGAAATTATTACAGCTTTTCTGAAAGATAAGTGTTGGAAGACTTTTTGACAAATCGCTGAAGGGACTTTCTCCTTCAAATGGGGATCTCCGGGGAGATCATACGTACACCAAGCCACAGCGAGGACAGTGTTTCCCTGATCCTGGATGACGGAGACTGTTTTGTAGGCGATCTGGAGCCGTTCGAGTACATAGAGGCTTACGGAGAGAACCCAAAACTGAAAAACGATTGGGAGCGCGTTTTGTCCTATGGGCCGAAACGAATCTTTTATTCCCACAGACCGGAGAAAAATGAGCATCTCATTGAAGAACTGAAAGCTACCTTGCATATCAGCTGACCTCAGAAATGTGGGAGAAAGGAGCCGCAGGATGCCACAATCCAACAGGTTTTTTCCTGATATTGATGCTCAATTGTCATTCGTGGAAAACAGCCCATCTCAAAGCAATGAACTCTTGACACATGCGGAAAATAAGTTTAAAATGAAGTCGACTTCAAATCAAACTAAAAACAAGGTGTCGTTATGCAGTATATCCATCGTTCACTGGAAAGAAAGTTTCTTAAGATGAGCGGCGCTTTCAAAGCCGTCATGGTGACCGGAGCAAGGCAGGTCGGCAAATCTACTATGCTGAAATATCTGGCGCAGGATTCCGGCCGCACCTATGTTTCCCTGGATGATGCGGATATCCGGGAACTGGCAGAAAGTGATCCGAAGCTCTTCTTTCAGATGTATCACCCCCCTGTCCTGATAGACGAAGTGCAGAAAGCGCCGGCGCTCTTTGAGCAGATCAAGATCCTTTGTGATGAAAGTGATGAACGGGGCCTGTTCTGGCTGACCGGTTCCCAGAGCAAAAAGCTGATGAATCAGGCCGGAGATTCCCTGGCGGGCCGTATCGGCATCCTGAAACTGTTCAGTCTGTCAGCAAAAGAACTGGAAGGAAGACCGGATGATATCCCTGAGGACTATACCCTCTCTTCACTGCTCTTAAGAAGCAGGAACTATCCTGAAAATAATATTCAGGATGTTTATGACCGCATCTGGGAAGGCGGCATGCCGGATATGATATCTATGGATGCCGAGCTTCGCCGTGAATATTGGAATTCCTATATTGATTCCTATCTCATGAGGGATGCTGTGGATGACAACGGCATTCAGGATACTGAGGGGTTCCGCAGGCTGCTCCGGGCCTGCGCTGCATTCACGGGAGAGCTGGTCAACTATAATGATCTGGGAACTGCCGCAGGTGTTTCGGGCGTAACAGCAAAAGAATGGGTCAAAATTCTCCAGTCGATGGGAATCGTTTTCCTGCTGGAGCCCTACTTCAACAACGAACTGAAGCGCATGATCAAGACACCGAAACTGTATTTCTGTGACACAGGGCTTTGTGNNTGCGTTCCTGTCTTCCTGGACCAGCCGTGACGTCCTGATGAACGGAGCGGCATCCGGCCATTTTCTTGAGAACTATGTTGTTTCAGAGATGCTCCGCAATTCCTGTTATGGAGAGAAGGAAGTAAATCTGAATTTCTACCGGGACACAAATCAAAAAGAAATCGACCTGGTCATGGAAATGGACGGGCAGCTGCATCCTTTTGAGATCAAACGCGCAGCGTCACCGGATAAAAAGGTCATGAAGTCATTTTCCTTACTCGAAAAAAGCGGCAGGGATATCGGAGCAGGGGGCGTCATCTGCATGGCGGCGAAACCGTTCCCGATCGATGCTAAGAACTGCATGATTCCTGTCAATTTATTGTAATTGATCAATCTGATAATCATGTTGTTGCGGAGAGGGTTAATACAATGAAAACGAATGACCAGAATGCGGGTTTCTTTTTTTAGAAAAATGGCATCCGAAAAGTAGTCTTATTAGTAGTTAAAAACTGGGGAACTTTTTTTAAACCACGAGAACCGCGTAAAATAAGGGCTCCTGAGTTCCGAGTAGAAGAAGTACGGTCTCAAGAAAGCCCGTAAGGCATCCCAGTTCAGTAAGCGTTAATCGGAAGTATCCGGAAAACGCGATGCGATGCATCAAAGAAGTTCAAAAGAGCCGTTCCGTTTGGAGCGGCTCTCTTTTTGTCACATGAAAGACATATCACAGAAATAAGCAGATGAATGAGACAATCCTTTTTGGGGAGCGTCTCATTGTGTTTTTTTCGTATCTTTGGCAAAATGAAGTAGCAAACGGCTTTGGCCGCTTTTAGAAATGAGGAAGAAAATGATCATCTATAATGCAGAAATATATACGATGGAAATGGAAGGTCCGATCCCAAACGGGTATGTGGCCTTCGACAGAGAAAAGATCCTTAAGGTCGGATCCGGTGAAGAGTGGAGAAGTGCTTTTGCAGGAGAAGAAGCGATCGACGTCGGAGGGGCGCGTGTCTACCCGGGGTTCATCGACGCCCACTCTCATCTCGGCCTTTTTGACGACGGCCTGACCGACGAAGGCAGCGACGGAAACGAAATCGTATCACCGCTTTCTCCCGACCTTCGCGCGATCGACGGCATGCATAACGCGGATCCGTGTTTTAAAGAAGCAAGAGACGGCGGCGTCGTGCTGGTTGCCGCAGGTCCGGGCTCGGCGAACATCATCGGCGGCCAGTTCGCGCTGGTAAAGACATATGAAAAGACGATCGACCGCGCGATCGTGGACCCTTTTATTGCCATGAAGGCCGCCCTCGGCGAGAACCCGAAGATGTGTTACGGGAAGGAAAACAAAGCGCCGCAGACCCGCATGGGAAATGCAGCGCTTCTTCGCGGGGTGCTTTCGGAGACGATCGAGTACTATGAGAAGAAGAAACAGTCCGAGGAAAAGTGGGCGGAGTATAACGAAGCCGTGAAACCGGAAAATTCGGATCAGAAGGACAAAGACGACAAGCCGGACCGCCCGGATGTCTTTGAAAAGGATCTCGAACTCGAGGCCATGATCCCCGTTATCTGCGGAAAAAAACCACTGAAAATCCATGCGCACCGCCAGGACGATATCCTGACCGCGGTCCGTATCGCAAATGAATTCAGCCTCAAATACACACTCGATCATTGCACGGAGGGACATCTTATTGCAGATGTCCTGAAGGAAGAGTATGATCTTGGTCAAAAAGAAAACAGAGGCCTCGGTATCTTCTCCGATCCGGGAAAGCCAAAAGGAGGCAAGCTTCTGGGCATCATCATCGGACCTGTCATCGGAGACCGGAGCAAACCGGAACTTTCCAACTTAAGTCTTTCGACGGCGGGAGTTCTGGAAAAAGAAGGCCTGCCGGTCGCGGTCATGACCGATCACCCGTGTGTGCCGGAGCAGTATCTGCCGCTATCCGCCGCGCTGGCGAAAAAAGGCGGAATGACGGAGCAGGGCGCGATTGAAGCGATCACGGTCACAGCCGCAAAGATCCTCGGTGTTTCTGACCGTTATGGTACGATCGCTTCCGGGAAAGCACCTGACATGGTCGTCATCTCGGGAAACCCGCTTTCTTTGGAAAGTGACGTGCTGATGGTCATCGGATCCGGACGGATCGTGGCGGATCTTAGTAAGTAAACAAGGACTTGGTAAAGAGATAAGAAATGGCTGTATGGAAAACAATAAGCACATCTGTTGAGATGACGGAAAAACTCGGAGAAGCGATCGGAAAAACCGTAAGTTCCGGGGACGTGATCACTCTCGACGGAGATCTCGGCGCAGGAAAGACGGCCTTTACAAGGGGCCTTGCGCGAGGGATGGGGCTGTCTTCAAAAGTGACCAGTCCGACGTTTACGATCGTCAATGAGTATAACGATAAAGACGGTGTGCCACGGCTTTTCCATTTCGATACATACCGGTTGAACAGCTGTGATGACTTTTACGATGCGGGCCTCGACGAGTATTTCGAAAGAAACGGCGTATGCGCCATCGAATGGAGTTCCGTGATAAAAGAAGCGCTTCCGACCGATCGGATCGCGCTTTCGATCTCCGGAAACGGCAACGAAAGAAGAATAAAGATCACTTTTTCTTCGCGCTTTGAAGATGCGGAAAAGAAGGTCAAAGAAGCTATGGAAAAGGAGGGGATGCGTTTTGAAGATCTTGGCATGTGATACATCGAACCGTGCGTGCTCGTGCTGTCTGTGGGCAGACGGAAAACCTGCCGACATCAGATTTCGAAATGACGGACTGACGCATTCTCAGACCTTTATGCCGCAGGTGCATGACCTGATGGAAAGTAATTCCTGTAAATACGAAGACCTTGACGTGCTTGCATGCACCGTCGGGCCGGGTTCTTTTACCGGGATCCGCATCGGCGTGTCCTCGGTAAAAACAATGGCGATGGTCCTTCTGAAACCGGCGGTACCGGTCTCCTCTTTGGAGGCAATGGCATGGCCGCTTCGTGATGAGGATGCCGTCATCGTTCCGCTCATCGACTGCCGCAATCACCGCGCGTGGGCGGCGGCATATTATCGGGGCGAGATGGTGCTGCCGGAGGTGGCTTCTGATGTCAGTGAGATCCGAAAGGCTTGCCTTTCTTACCGGGACGAGAAACTCCGCGGAAAGAAGATCCTTCTGATCGGTGCAGGAGCGGAGCTTTTCATGGAGGAGACAAAGCCGGAAGACCTCGTAAAATACAGGGAGGGCTGCGATGAGATCCTTCCGGAAAACGTGGCGGCCGTTGCGGACAAGACTGTTTCCGAAATTACGGCCGATGCGCGTCCCGAGGAAGCTGCTGAAGTGCTTCTTAAGAAGTTTCCTGCGGCAGCGCTGATGCCGGTCTATCTTTCGAAGACACAGGCGGAAAGAACGGCCGCCGAACAGGGCAAAGACATGAAGGAGATCCCGATCCGCTACTACAGCACAAACGATCAGTAATAGGAAAACACACCGGAGAATTGAAAGGAATTCTCGAAGAAGACTGTCCGAAAGATGCGGAGAGAGGGAACGGTATGAAGCTGGTATTTGAAAGAGCAAAGAAAGAAGATCTCGAAGAGATCCATGAGATCGAGATAGCTTCTTTTCCGGATCCGTGGAGCGTGGATTCGCTATGGACCTTTGCTTCGGACGGACAGGTGAGATCGCTCGTCTGCGTCAGGGAGAAAGAGAGGGGGGAACTTGTCGGCTACTATGCCCTTCAGCACGTCCTTGACGAGGCGGAGATCGCGATCATCGCGGTCAAAAGAAAGTTCAGAAGGCAGGGCTTGGGAAGAGCGATCCTTGATGAGATCAAGTGCTTTTGCCAAGAAAGAGAGATCACCAAGATCTATCTGGAAGTAAGATCGGAGAATGAGGCAGCCGTGCACCTTTATAGGAGCTTCGGGTTTCAGGAAGTCGGGCGCCGAAAGAACTACTACGAAGCCCCAAAGGATGATGCTCTTCTGTTTTCTTTTTCCATTTGACAGATTGACAATAAAATTCTGCCGATTTCTCTGTCTTTATCGCAAAAACACGAAATTGAATGATGGTCTCGGGCAAACGATTGACATTAAACTTATCTCTCCATATACTTTGCTTGTAGCATAGAAACGGAAGTTTGCGCGTGTTTCGGAAGATGCGCGGGTGAACAATATATATGAACCTCGAGGAGGAAGAAACATGGTTTCTCAGACAGTTACTTTTCAGTGTGATGAAGCACTTCAGATGAAGGCGGTTGCGATCCTTATCCAGAAGGCTTCTGCATTTAAGAGCAGCATATATCTTACAAGATCCGGCCGTCGCGCGAATGCGAAGAGCCTTCTCGGCGTTATGTCCCTCGGCATCGAAAATGCAGCCGAGATCGAAGTAACGGCAGACGGCATTGATCAGGACGAAGCCCTCGAAGCATTGGTCGGATATCTTAACGATCCGAAGATCCAATGAGTGGCGCCGAAGTTTCCAAATTCGACGCAAGATTAGATATAGTACCTACGGATCCGGGAGTGTACCTGATGAAGGACGCCTCGGATTCTGTCATTTATGTGGGGAAAGCAAAGAATCTCAGAAACCGTCTTCGCTCCTACTTCGGCAAGAACCCGCAGGGAAATACCAAAGTTCTTGCCATGATCTCCCATGTCGCCGACTTCGAATATGTCGTCGTAAGTTCCGAACTCGAGGCACTTCTTCTCGAGTGCAATCTCATTAAACGTTACCAGCCGCACTATAACATCCTCCTTCGCGACGACAAGGGATTTCCCTATGTGTGCATTACGATGCAGGAGGAGTATCCGCGCATCATGAAGGTCTTCCGTCCCGACAAGAATATGGAAGGCGCAAAGTATTACGGACCTTTCTTAAGCGGCGATCTTTACCGCGCACTTCAGGCGCTGCGCGATATCTTCCCGACGAAGACCTGCCGCAAGGTGCTTCCGCGCGATATCGGAAAAGAGCGCGCATGCCTCAACTACCACATCGGCCGCTGTGTCGGTCCTTGCCGCGGCGATGTTTCCCGCGAAGAGTACAGAAAAGTCATGGAGAACATGTGCCGGTTCTTCGAGGGAAAATACGACGGCATCCTTCGCGATCTGGAATCACAGATGCAGGAGGCATCCGAGGCGCTCGACTTTGAACGCGCGGCCGTCTGCCGTGACCGCCTTCAGGCGCTCCGTACCGTGATGGCAAGTCAGAATGTTTCTTTCCCGCGCGAGTCGGATCGAGATGCGGTCGGATTCTTCCGCGACGCCGGTGAGATGTGTTTCCGAAAACTGGAACTTAGATCCGGCCGTATCATCGGATCTTCGACCTATTTTCTGAAAGACGAAGGTGAATCCGAAGACAGTCTTCTCGAGGCTTTCCTCATGCAGTATTATCCGACCGCGGCAGAGATTCCGAAAGAGATCCTGGTGTCGATCGATCTGGAAGATCACGATTCCGTCGAGCAGGCAATCTGCGATATGGCGGGACATAAGGTGTCCCTGCATGTGCCTTCGCGCGGCGACGGT
>CAJOLL010000102.1 GCA_905235455.1 uncultured Clostridia bacterium | reverse complement strand
ATCTTGCGTGGCGGACGATATCCGCGAAGGTAAGGACGAGGCGATCGATGAGTTCGTCAAGGTCATGCAGAAATTGATGAAATAAATACGGCCGAGTGAACGCACCGGGATCTTGCGGGCGCCCCCCGCTCACGATCCGATCCCGGCGGACATGAAGGCAAAGCCAGGAGAAAATATGAAGCAGTACAAGGTCACAGGCATGAGCTGCGCGGCATGCCAGACGCACGTGGAGAAGGCGGTCGGGAGAGTCCCGGGCGTGACTTCTGTTGCCGTGAGCCTGCTGACGAATTCCATGGGCGTGGAGGGCGATGCCGATCCGACCGCAGTCATTGAAGCGGTCGAAAAGGCCGGCTATGGCGCTTCCCTGAAAACATCGGCAGCCGCGTCTTCAGGTTCCTCCGATCCCGCTCGAAAAGCACCTTCCCCCGACACCATATCTCTCAAGGACGAAGAGACACCCCGGCTCGTCCGGCGCCTGATCCTTTCGGCAGGTTTCCTTCTGCTCCTGATGTACGTGACAATGGGACACAACATGTGGAACTTCCCGCTCCCGGCCTACTTTGACCACAACCACTTGGGATTGACACTTACGCAGATGATCCTGGCTCTGATCGTGATGTACATAAACAGGAAGTTCTTCCAAAGTGGAATGAAGTCGCTTCTTCACGATGCCCCGAATATGGATACGCTTGTCGCGCTGGGCTCCGGCGTATCGTTCCTCTGGAGCATGTTTGTATTCTTCAGGATGTGCGGCATGATCACTTCCGGCGCCGCCAATTCCGAGCTTCATGATCTTTATCACGACCAGCTGTATTTCGAATCTGCAGCTATGATCCCCGCGCTCATCACGGTCGGAAAGACCCTGGAATCCCTCAGTAAAGGGAAAACGACAAATGCTCTGAAATCCCTGATGGATCTGGCCCCGAAGACAGCCCGCGTGCTGCGTCCGGCACCTTCTTCCGATGACTTCGGAAAAGGCGCCGATCCTTCCGAAAGAACCGCATCCGGTGAACCTTCTTCCGATCTGCCCGCATCCGGCGCATCGGCTGGAGCGGAAGCGGTGGCGAAAGCCGAGACTATCGTTCCGATCGAAGAAGTTATAGTCGGTGATATCTTCATCGTCAAACCCGGCGAGAACATCCCGGTCGATGGCATCGTGATCGAAGGCGGATCGGCAGTCGACGAATCTGCGCTGACCGGCGAGTCGGTCCCCGTTGATAAGACTGTCGGCAGTAAGGTCAGCGCCGCGACGATCAACCGCTCCGGCTACATGAAGTGCCGCGCCACGAGAGTCGGCGAGGACACCACGCTTTCACAGATCATACAGATGGTTTCCGATGCGGCGGCGACCAAAGCCCCGATCGCGCGTATCGCGGATAAGGTTTCCGGCATTTTCGTTCCCGCGGTCATCGGCATTGCGACTCTCGTCATCGCCGCCTGGCTGATCGCAGGCCGGTCTGTAGGTTTTGCGCTCGCCCGCGGCATCTCCGTGCTTGTCATTTCCTGCCCGTGTGCGCTCGGCCTCGCGACCCCCGTCGCCATTATGGTCGGCAACGGCTTGGGTGCAAAAAACAGCGTGCTATTTAAGACGAGCGAGGCTCTTGAGACCTTGGGAAAAGCAACTGTCGTAGCTTTGGATAAGACGGGGACGATCACATCCGGACAGCCCTGCGTGACATCGATCCATCCGGCAGAAGGGGTAACGGAGGATTACCTTCTTTCTCGAGCATATACTCTGGAAAAACGAAGCGAGCATCCTTTGGCAAAGGCAATCGTTGATATGTTTGAGGGCGCCGTCCACGGTTTGGCGGTGGCACCCGACGCGGCCACGCAAGAAGCACCTGTCTCGCCACCGAAAACCGCCGCCTCAGCCGCCTTTCCCTGCAGCACGACCGAGTGCGATCTTTACATGGTCGAGAACTTTTCCACCTGCTCCGGAAGTGGGCTGAAGGGAACCATCGGCGGAAAGACCGTGCACGGAGGAAGCGGAAAATTCATCCGCGGATTCACGACATTCCCGAAGGAAATCGAAGAAGCAGAAGAAAAGTGCGCAAACTCCGGCGAGACGCCGCTGTTCTTTGAAGAAGACGGAAAACTTCTCGGCATGATCGCCGTTTCAGACACGATGAAGGAAGACTCGCCGGAGGGTATTCGCCAGCTGAAGAAGCTGGGACTTCAGGTCGTCATGCTGACCGGCGATAACGAAAAGACCGCTGCGAGTATCGGCGCAAAAGCCGACGTCGATAAGGTCATCGCGGGTGTCATGCCCGAAGAAAAGGGCACGGTCATCCGAAACCTGCAGCGCGCAAAAGACAAGGCCGGTAAGCCCGCTAAGGTCATCATGGTCGGCGACGGCATCAATGATGCGCCCGCTCTGACCACGGCCGATATCGGAATCGCGATTGGCGCGGGAACTGATGTTGCGATCGACAGCGCGGATGTGGTCCTGATGAACAGCACGCTCACCGATGTTGCCGCGGCGGTCCGTCTGAGCAGAAAAACCGTGAAGAACATCCACGAGAACCTTTTCTGGGCGTTTTTCTATAACCTGATCTGCATCCCCGTGGCGGCCGGCATCCTTTCGTGGAAAATGAACCCCATGATCGGCGCCGCGGCCATGAGCATCAGCAGCTTCACCGTCTGCATGAACGCACTGCGCCTGAATCTTTTTAACATGCACGACGCTACCCGCGACAAGCCGCTTTCCGGCGCGTTGGAAGCGATTGAAGACCGTACTGCCCCGGCTGCCGGTTTTGAAGCGATTGAAGACCAGACTGCCCCGGCTGCCGGTGCGGTGCTTTTGAACAAGGATCTTCCCGGGACAGCCCCCGAAGAAATAACCATTCCGGAAACGGAGAAAAGGAGTACTCTTATGAAAAAGACACTTAAGATCGAAGGCATGATGTGCGGTCATTGCGAAGCTTCCGTGAAAAAAGCACTGGAAGAGCTTCCTTTCATCGCAAGCGCATCCCCGAACCACAACACCAATTCCTGCGAGATCGAGATCTCAGACGATGCCGCCTATGACGAAGCAATGGTAAAAGAAACGATCGAGAGCAAGGATTATATGTATTTGGGCGAAGAGTAAGCCGGGCCTGCCGAGCGCCGAGCTCCGAAGAATAATCTCGCCCGGCTCGGAAAAAAGGAGGACAAGTGCTTTTGTCGAAGAACCCTCTTGGATATGCTGCGCGCATCTTTTGAGTTTCCTCTTGATTTCTTCTGAGACTTCTAGTACAATTTTGAAGTCGCATGAATGGGTGGTTAGCTCAGCTGGTTAGAGTACTTGCTTGACATGCAAGGGGTCGTTGGTTCGAGTCCAATACTACCCACCATTGTTAAGACGGACCTGTCACCCGTCAGATGAAAACCCCGGATCCGAAAGGTCCGGGCGTTTTGCTTTTCCTGAAGAAATAGGCGCCCGTTATTTCCCCAATGCACCATATAACACCTTGAAATGTAAGGTATAATTAACTTATCAAACTGATGTGTTTGTATTTGCGCGTGACGCGCTCGTCTGAAGCAGAGACGATTACGGAACCATTCGGTTCGGAAGAGGTGCTTTATGTTTAAACACAGATGGACTTTGTACGCGATTATCGTCGGCGGCTCATTTTTGATCCTCCTTCTGCTCCTTTCGAAGGTTTTCGGTACGAAGAAAGACAGGCGCGAGAGGGCATGGAATTATTTCAATGACTACGTGGAAAAAGTCAACGACAGAAACTATGACATCATGTACTATGGCAGCGAAATGGGTCTTCCGGTGGAAGCGAATCTCAGAAGGATCTTTAACCTTGAGGACTATAACATCGAAAGCGAAGATTCCCCGAAGAATCACGTCGGCCACATTTTCATCCTTTACGATCCTAATGATGAGTACTTTCTGACTGAGGATGAGGCGCAGATCATCGCCGACCTTTACGAGAACAAGGGGTTCCGCATCGTCGCGATCGGTGACGGAAAGATCCGTATGCTCGAAAACGCAGGAATCATCGATCCCGGAACAACTGAAAAATACGACAGTATCATGTTCTGGAAGGATGGTCCGAACGGCAGAAAGACCGCGCCGGGTATCGCCGACAGTCGGGAGCTCGTCCCTCGTGAAGTCAAGGAAGAGATCGACCCCAAGTATGTTCCGGCCTACGCGCTCATGATGGAACTCGGCACGAAAGATCTATACTGGAATTGATAAATGTAAAGACGGCAGGTGTTTTTCGAGAAGGAGCGATGATGAGTATTATTGATGATATCCGAAAAGAACTATTCCGGCTTCAGGATGTGGAATACCGGGATTTTCAGATGAAACTGATCCCGACACGTGAGGCGGGTTCGGCGATCGGGGTGCGCACTCCGGATCTTCGTTCCTATGCAAAAGCACTGGTCAAGGATCCTTCGATCCCGGAGTTTCTTTCAGATCTCCCGCACAAGTATTTTGATGAGGATCAGCTTCATGCTTTTATTCTTTCCGCCATGAAGGACTATGGCTCGTGCATCGCCGATGTTGAGACGTTCCTTCCTTACGTCGACAACTGGGCGACGTGCGATCAGATGTCGCCGAAGATCTTTAAGAAGAATCGGAAGGATCTGCTTGTGCATATCAAGAAATGGCTTCGCTCTAAAGAAACATACACGATCCGCTTCGGGATCGGCATGCTGATGGAGCATTTTTTGGAGGAGGATTTCGATCCGAAATATCCTGAAATGGTGAGTAAGATCCGCTCCGACGAATACTATGTGAACATGATGATCGCATGGTATTTCGCGACTGCGCTCGCCAAGCAGTATGAGGCTGTTTTACCTTATATCGAAGAAAAACGCCTGGCCCCTTGGACGCACAACAAAGCGATCCAGAAGGCGATCGAGAGCTACCGGATCACAGAGGAGCAGAAGACGTATCTCAAAACGCTCAAATTGAAAGCGAATTGATCGGCGCGGGGGGATCATGCGTATTCTTCAAGAAGACGGAATTCCATGAGTACCGGATCGTGGTCGGAATAAGTATATTGTGTGTCGACAGACTCATAGTAGAGCACTTCAATATTATCGGAGACGAGAAAGCCGTCAGCCAGGACCGTGAATGTGGTGTCGGGGTTATATGGCTCGTTAGCGTCACGGCAGGAATTGTGTTCGATGTTTACTTCCGGCTTTGATCTTCCGTTATCATCTTCCAAGAATCCGAAATGGAATCCGTCCGGGAGAGAATCCATCGGAAAAGGCTGCGCCCAGGCGGGTGCTTTATCATCGTCTTCGCCGCGGAGATTATGATTAAAGTCGCCGCCGCAAATGACGTAGTTCCCTTTGTCGTATTCCTTCTGAAGATCTCCATAGAGCATTTCGAGCTGCTTTTCTCTGACGGAACCGGTAGAGTAGGCCGAAAGATGGACGTTGATGAGGACAAGTTCTTTTGCATCGGAATCAGCGGGATTCTCGTCGGAGTGAAGGGGTAACGGCATAGGATCGCCCAGCGGAATGCGGGTGATCGAGTAGCACCGGTCAAGATCGACGATCTTGGTGACGGAGTTTGAGACCGGAAGGCTTCTTCTCAATGCACTCGAAATATAAGAAGAAGAGAGCGTGAGAAGACCGGACTTGTTGGCGCCGTGGGGCTGCCAGAGC
>CAJOLL010000101.1 GCA_905235455.1 uncultured Clostridia bacterium | reverse complement strand
ACATAGAAGATGATTCCCTGGGCGAACAGCAGATCGCGCAGGTGTTCCAGAAAGGGTATACCTGTAAGGGTAAAGTCATCAGACACACAGTCGTTAAGGTCGCGAACTGATAAATGAGTTCGAACTAAATAGAAAAACGAAACAAAAAAAATAAAGGAGTACACACTATGGAAAACTTTGAGAGAATGAGTCTTGTCCCGACTGTTATCGAGTCGACGAATCGTGGCGAACGTGCTTACGATATCTTCTCCCGTCTTCTCAAGGAGAGGATCGTTATCCTTTCCGAAGAAGTAAATGCGGTTACGGCAAGTCTAATTACTGCACAGCTTCTGTTCCTCGAGGCAGAGGATCCGGATAAGGATATCCAGTTTTATATCAACAGCCCGGGAGGTTCTGTTACTGACGGCATGATGATCTACGACACCATGCAGCACATTAAGCCGGACGTGCAGACGATCTGCATGGGTATGGCTGCTTCCATGGGTGCCGTACTTCTGACGGCAGGTACAAAGGGCAAGAGATTCATCCTGCCGAATGCGGAAGTCATGATCCACCAACCGTTGGGCGGCGCACAGGGTCAGGCAACAGATATCCTGATTGCGGCAGATCACATCAAGAGAACCAAGCAGAAGCTCAATAAGATCCTGGCAGACGCCTCCGGACAATCCCTCGAGACCATCGAGAAGGATGTCGAGCGTGACAACTGGATGACGGCGGAAGAAGCTCTCAAGTATGGTTTGGTCGATCACATCATGGAGAAGAGATCTTAAGGGAGATTTCCTTTGGGATCAGCACTACGACAAAAAACACAAACGGGAATGGACACGAGTGCTTTTCCCGTTGAAGGAGGAAAAAGAATATGGCAAAAGTAATTGGTATTGACTTAGGTACAACAAACTCATGTGTAGCGGTTATGGAAGGAACCGAGCCGGTCGTTATCCCGAATCCGGAAGGTAACAGAACAACTCCGTCCGTTGTCGCATTTTCAAAAAACGGTGAGCGTCTGATCGGTCAGGTCGCAAAGCGTCAGGCTGTTACCAACCCGGAAAGAACGGTTCAGTCCATCAAGCGTGAAATGGGCACCGGCTACAAGGTTTCCGTAGATGACAAGCAGTACTCTCCGCAAGAGATTTCCGCAATGATCCTTTCTAAGCTTAAGAGCGATGCGGAAGCTTATCTCGGACAGACCGTAACTCAGGCAGTTATCACGGTTCCTGCTTATTTCTCCGATGCTCAGCGTCAGGCAACAAAGGATGCAGGTAAGATCGCGGGTCTTGAGGTTCTGCGTATCATCAACGAGCCGACAGCAGCATCTCTTGCTTACGGTCTGGATAAGGAATCTGATCAAAAGATCCTCGTATTTGACCTCGGCGGCGGTACCTTCGATGTATCCATCCTAGAGATCGGCGACGGTGTATTCGAAGTTCTGGCAACTGCCGGTAACAACCGTCTCGGCGGTGATGACTTCGATAAGAAGATCGTAGATTACCTCGTAGATACATTTAAGAAAGAGCAGGGTGTAGATCTTACCAACGACAGGATGGCTATGCAGAGACTGAAGGAAGCAGCGGAAAAGGCAAAGATCGAGCTTTCCGGTGTTACTACTTCCAACATCAATCTGCCGTACATCACAGCAGACGCTACAGGCCCGAAGCACTTGGATATCACACTGACACGTGCGAAATTCGATGAACTGACACGTGACCTCGTTGAAGCAACGATGGAGCCGGTTCGTCGCGCTATGTCTGATGCAAACATGACACCGAATGATATCCAGAAAATCCTTTTGGTCGGCGGTTCCACACGTATCCCGGCTGTTCAGGATGCCGTTAAGAATCACTTCGGTAAGGATCCGTTCAAGGGCATCAACCCGGATGAGTGTGTCGCGATCGGTGCGGCTATCCAGGCAGCTGTTCTTACCGGTGATGTGAAGGGACTTCTCCTTCTCGACGTTACACCTCTTTCCCTCGGTATCGAGACAGAAGGCGGCGTATTCACAAAGATGATCGAGAGAAACACAACCATCCCGACAAAGAAGAGTCAGGTTTACTCCACAGCTGCAGACAACCAGTCTCAGGTTGACGTTCACGTATTTCAGGGTGAACGTGAGATCGCAAGATACAACAAGGAGCTCGGTAACTTTATTCTCGATGGTATCGCTCCGGCACCGCGTGGTGTTCCGAAGATCGAAGTTACATTCGATATCGATGCCAACGGTATCGTTAACGTAAGTGCGAAGGACCTCGGTACGAACCGTGAGCAGCACATCACGATCACCGCTTCTTCCAACATGAGTGAGGAAGATATCAACAAGGCGATCAAGGAAGCTGAGATGCACGCTGCTGAAGATAAGGCCCGTAAGGAAGAAGTCGAAGTCAAGAACAAGGCAGAGTCCTGTGTTTACCAGACAGAAAAGACCATGAAGGATCTTGACGACAAGATGGATCCGGCAGACAAGTCTTCCATCCAGGAGCCTCTCGATCGACTGAAGAAGGCCATCGAAGAGAATAACACAGAGAACATGAAGGCTGAGACGGATAATGTCACCAATGCTTTCTCTAAGGTTGCAGAGAAGATCTACGCACAGGTGCAGCCGGAAGGGGAACAGCTGAATCCGCAGGATTTCACAGGGTTTAACCCGGGCGCAGGTGCTGCTCCGGATCAGGGTGCTGATGGCGGCGAAGGCTTTAAGAGCGCCGGCGGAGATTTCTGATCGGGAATTCATTCCTGATCGGATAAGGCCGATGCGGCCTTACATGAAATGACGTATAGAGGCAGGGCTGTGCACGGGTTTTCGCGCACAGCCTTATGCCGATAAAGGAGGAAGAAGGCTTTGGCTGAACAAAAGCGTGATTACTATGAGGTCCTTGGCGTCAACAAGGGCGTTTCCGACGAGGAACTCAAGAAGGCTTACCGAAAGATGGCCAAGCAGTATCACCCGGACTTGCACCCGGGAGACAAGGACGCAGAAGCGAAGTTCAAGGAATGTAACGAAGCTTATGCAGTGCTTTCCGATGCGGAAAAAAGAAGGGCATACGATCAGTTCGGTCATGCCGGTGTCGACGGGCAGGGATTTTCCGGATTCAGTGGTTCCGCAGTCGACCTCGGAGATATCTTCGGATCGTTCTTCGGCGGTGCTTTTGGCGGAGGCGGAAGAAGAAACAACGGACCTGTCCGAGGTGCCGACCTCAAGTACAATATGTCGCTGGAGTTTATGGAAGCGGCATTCGGTGTCGATAAGACCATCACGATCAATAAAGAAGATACTTGTTCCGTCTGTAAGGGAACCGGAGCTGCCGCCGGCACATCGCCTGAGACGTGTCCGACCTGTAAAGGCAGCGGGCGCATACAGCAGCAGACGCAGTCGCTTTTCGGAATGACGATGGTCACGCGTGACTGTCCGGCTTGTAACGGTCGTGGAACGGTCATCAAGAACCCGTGCCCGAACTGCCGCGGCCGCGGGCGTGCCGTATTGAAGAAGGAGCTCAAGGTGCATGTACCCGCCGGTGTGGATACGGGTGATATGCTCCCGATCGCAGGCGAAGGCGAGCCGGGTCTTCGCGGCGGCCCATATGGAACACTTTATATCCAGTTCCGTGTGAAACCGCACCCGATCATCCAAAGACAAGGCAACAACACGTTTTGCGAAGTACCGATCACATTCTCGCAGGCCGCTCTTGGTGCTGACGTTCAGGTCGTTACGATCGACGGTGAGCAGATGGTGCACGTTAAAGAAGGAACTCAGCCGGGCGATACGCTGACCTTAAAGAGCAAGGGCATTCCGATGAAGAACCGCGCCGGCGTAAGAGGCGATCATACCGTTCGCTTCTCCGTTGAGGTTCCGGTCAAACTGACGGAAGACCAAAAGGCAAAGATCCGCGCATTTGATTCAACGCTTACGGAGAAGAACTACCAAAAGAGAGATTCATTCTTTAAGAGAGTGAAGAACATGTTTGGGATGTAAGTGATCAGTATTGATAAGAATTGAGAAGGGCCGTCTCGGGTTGAAGTGAACTCACCAAAGCTGTTGTCCAACAAAGTGGGTTCACTTCAGGTGAGGCGACTCTTCTTTATTTCTTCTTAAGGAGTTCATCTATCTTTTCAAGGCTGATACCATAAGAAAACTTTTTGCTCGATTCATCGACTTTGAGAAGCCCTCTTTCTTTTATGTTGTCCAAGATTCTTTGTTGTGTCGGCCTGCTGATTTTTAAAGCTTGCATGATATCATCTATACCTGGTCCATACGGGGCAAATAGTTCGAATAGTATAAGTGTCCGATACACATCCGGATAATACTTCATTTCCCCATAAGGTAAAGCATGAATACACCCGGCATATTTTTCCCAGGCGTTTTTCCGTTTTTTCAAAGCATCAATAAGGTTGCGCATGCTTTCTGTCAGTATGTTCAAAAACATTCCACGAACATTGTGAGCTCGCCGTAATTTGCTTTGTCATTACATTCAACGAATGCTTTGTAGTAAGAAGATTGTTCATCTTTTACTGTATAAGACAATCTGTACCCGATAAGAGGAGAAAGATTGTGAGCCAACATATAACTGCTGATAAATCGGTTCAGTCGGCCATTTCCGTTATAGAAGGGATGGATATAGCCTAACATATAGTGAAAGACTGCAACCCTGTAAAGAAGTTCTTCGCTATCATTGTTCAGATACTTTAGAGCCCGATTCATGGAATCGATTATTGCTTCTTCAGGATAGATTCCCTCATGTATAGACTCCAGCTTATTTCCATAGACGCTGACATGATCCTTGCGGAAGATCTTGCCGTCAGGCCGATCTTTATCTGATTCCTCAGGTACTTCTGCAAGAACTAATTCATCATAAAGAGTTCTTATATCCTCACAACTTTTCATGGGAATTGTTTCGTCGGAGAACAAGAGCCGGTACTTGCTGACGATCCCTTTGAATCGCTTACTTCTATTTTCATATGCATCACGGATTTCTTTTCTTGTGCTATTAACGCCTTCGATGCTGTTGGTTATCTGAACCTCATCGATCAGGCTCCTTAACATGTAATGAGTAATTGCTTCGGTGGGGTAACTTGTGGCATAGATCAATCACCGTTCTGTCCATCTTGTAGAGATTGCAAACGCAGTCTCGGATTTCTTTTGTTTCAACAAAGAATGCAGGATAAGAACCGATATTGAAATCGATATGTTTTGAATCATAACACTCAAATCGCCTTTTATACTCTTCGGACGATTTACCATGATGAATACATTCGTACTTTTTTAATGATAAGTATGACATAATGACACTACCTTTAAAAATTTGGCGCTTTTTTTAAAGTTGCCATAATAATATCACGAGCATCTAAAAAAACAACGCGATTTTTTAAAGATGAAGGATGATTTTGTGAGAGTCTGTTTTGGAAGAAGCGGACTCTTTAAAGAAAAGGCGCTGTCTCATAACAAAGAAACGGTATCTTAATTACCGGAGATGTGAAGGGTTCGGTACAAATGCGCTTTCAGGTGCTTTTCGCCCGTAAATTTCGTGGGAAAACATAGCATTTTTCGGTACAAACAGCCATCCAAGTGCTTTTCGCCCGTAAATTTCGTGGGAAAACATGGCATTTTTCGGTACAAACAGCCGTCCAAGTGCTTTTCGCCCGTAAAAAACGCCGTTTTGAGACTGCCAAAGCTTGAAAAATACGGGCGAGATCACTATTTTGATCAAAT
>CAJOLL010000100.1 GCA_905235455.1 uncultured Clostridia bacterium | reverse complement strand
GACCATGACTTTGGAGGATGGGCGTCTGCACTTTTTCTGACTCCAAAGCCGCTTTTTTTATAAGAATAGCAATTTTGTCGATGTTCATAGCGCCCTCCCTTGTTCCGTAGGTTCCTACTTATTATAACGTAGGTTCCTACCTTTGTAAATAGTTTTTCAACATTTGCGTTCTGTCTTTCTCGAATTGATGAATAGTTCCTATAAATGGAATAATCTTGAGCGCCTCTTTAAAGATACATACGGTATGGGATTAAACAAGATCATATATGGCACACCGGATCATAAGGAACCGTCTGAAGATCTTTCTTGCCGTGCCGGGAGAGAAAAAGCATTCACGACTTAGTTCATATGATCCACTTCGGATAGTCCGGCACATAGTACTCATACGAGATGACTTTTTCCTGATCAAAGTCATACTCGACGATGAGGGAGATCGCTTCGTTTCTGTCAAACTCATATGAGGTAAACAGATCCGCGGCCAGGTATGGTTTTCCGTCGAGAAGGATCAACTTGAAAAAACGGACCGGTTCCTGCGGAGTGCGCTGATCGATTTGGTTCAGCACGTCTTGCGACATCTTTTCCATGGCAGGGTAATCGAGGAGAAGAGTTTTCAGTTTTTCGTGTTCAAACGGATAATCTTCGATCGTCCAGGCACAGATTTCGTTTAAGATCTGCATGAAGACCTTGTCTTCCTCCCACCCGGAACCTTTTTTGCTTTCATAAAGATCGACCAATACATCCTCCATCCGGACCGGAATCTCCGGCAACTGGTTCGACCTGTATGTTTCATGATTAAATGTTCTGAGGATATCGACGATCTTCTGGTCAGAGATCCCGGCATCCTGTAGAAGACGGATAAACTCCATTGCCGAGTCAGAACTGAAAAACAGACGGTCTACGGTTTCTTCTCCGTAGATCCATTCGATCCCGGATAGAAAACTGGCCGGAGTGTTGTAGCCTTCCGTGGTCTTCCGATAGTATTTCCCCGTATAGTAATCGGCACCGCCTTCTGTGATGAAATCTGTTTCTGTCGATATGCAGTTCTCCCATTCCTTATCCGTAAGTTCTTCCACATATGCAAAGCGGGTCCCCGTATAGTATACGTTCGAGCGGTGTTCGCCGCCGATCGAATGATCGATGAAGTGTATCAACTCGTGATACATTATGGTATAGCCTATGCCGGACTCCCTGTTGTTGCCTTTTTCGTTTATCAGGACCAGGTTGTCCCCGGAATAAAATTCTGCGGCAGAAGGCGATCCCGTCTCACCGATCTCTGCTCTCAGCAAAGAGAGATTCTGGAAAAAGTAGGATTCATCTTCCGGCTTTAGGTGATCGGCAACGACAGGGAAAAGGTGAAGTACATAATCTTTCAATGTGCCTAATTCCGTGTTCATATCTATACAGTCTATATACTTTATGAAAAGCCCGTACTGTCCGTGAAGTTCATCTTCCTTCACGCCCAGTTCCTGTGCCAGTTTCAGAGCTTCTTGTTTGAATTCCTCACCGCCGGAAGAGTCGTCCGTTGCCGGATCTGTTGTCTCCGTGTTTCCGGATTCTGATTCCGGCGTTTTCCGGGATTCTGATTCCGGCGTTTCCCGGGATTCTGATTCCAAAGATGCGACGACCGGGTCCGAGGACTCAGATGGAGATGCGGAGGTTTCTTTTGATTCAGCACTCTTTTGGCAGCCGGTCCCGGCCAGTATAGAGACTACTAACGCTCCCGCTAGAAAAGCACTTCTTACTTTTTGAGATCTGAACATGATATTACCCTCTTCCTGATTGGTCTGCTACAGATTATAGGCAAAATGAATTGAGGAAAAGTGACAGATTTGAAACCTTGCCCGACGGTATCGTCGCATGCTTTTTGCACGAAACCCGGGTATACGGAAGTTCGCCGGGACAGAGAATTCATTTACTACTCGAAGAAGATCAGCTTAGCGAAAAAAAGAATGATATATAGACAAATATGTCCTATTACAATACAATTTAGATATAACAAGACAGATATGACTAGAAAATGATGGGCAAAGTGGTGATGAAAATGATCGAAGAATACGCAAGACTGTGCGAACGATTGAAACAGTATCGCATCCATTATCCGCTCACACAGAGTGATCTGGCGGAGAAGTCGGGGGTGTCAGTAAGAAGTATATCCAGATTTGAAAACGGAGAAGATATCAGTTTGTCGAATTTCCTGAAACTGCTTCGAGCCCTGGATCTTGACGATCGCTTGATTGACATGATTCCCGATCAAAGTAAAAGACCTTCCTATTATCTGGAGAAGGAAGCTAAACGAAGAAGGGCGTCTGCAATCCGTGATAAAAATGGGAGTGCTCCATTTGTGTGGGGGGATGAGAAATGATCAATACGGCAGAAGTATTTCTTTGGGGGACGAGGATCGGGATCATTCATCAGGAAGATGGACAGGCGTATCTTTCTTTCGAATTTGACAGGGATTTCATAAGAAGCGGAATCGAACTGTCTCCGATCAAGATGCCATTGAGCAGCAGAGTTTACTCTTTTCCGGAACTCGCGGAAAGTTCTTTTCATGGAGCGCCGGGATTGATTGCGGATTCGCTTCCGGATTCTTTCGGAAACCGGGTGATCGAGCGCTGGCTAAATGAGCAGGGACGTTCGCTCAAAGATTTTAATTCTGTAGACAGACTGTGCTATACCGGAAAACGAGGAATGGGTGCTCTGGAGTACCGTCCGGCCAACGGACCGGAGATGTGGAAAGAGGATTCAGTCGATATTGCGAAGATGGTGGACTTTGCGTCCGATGTGCTGAACGACAAGAAGAATCAGAAATTGCGCATTCAGGATGACCCCGGATACGGACAGTTGATCCAATTGGGAACGTCGGCAGGAGGAGCAAGGGCGAAAGCATTGATCGCGTGGAATGAAGAAACCGGGGAGATCCGAAGTGGGCAGATCGATGTGGGCGATGGTTTTGATTATTGGCTTATGAAGTTCGATGGTGTGAAGAAAAATGGTGATCACGAACTGGAAGATGCCATCGAGTATACCAGGATCGAGTATGCATATTCCCTCATGGCGAAAAAGACCGGAATAAAGATGAGTGATTGCAGATTGTGGGAAGAAAACGGACGATTCCACTTCATGACGAAGCGCTTCGACCGAGTCGGAAATCAGAAACTCCATATGCAGACTTTCGGAGCGTTGATGCACATCGATTATAATCTTCCCGGGCAGTCAAGTTATGAAGAAGCGGCGGAGATTACAATGCGACTTACCAATTCGACTTCTGATGTGGAAGACCTCTATCGGAGAATGGTCTTTAATGTGCTTCTGGTCAATCAGGACGATCATGTGAAGAATATTGCTTACCTCATGGATAAGAGGGGAAATTGGAATCTGGCTCCGGCGTATGATATGACCTTTGCATACAATCTTGAGAACAGGTGGCTACGGGCTCATCAGATGAGAGTGAACGGGAAGACAAGTGATATCTCTTACGAAGATCTGATCGAATCAGGTAAAAATATGGGACTTGCATCCCGAAAGTGCACAGGGATCATTCAGACAATCAGAAGCGTGAAAGAGGATTATATTTCACACATGATAAATGCAGGTGTGAGTACAAAGACGGCAAAAACACTGTTCGCAGTCTTGCCTTCGATCTGATGAAACTGCATTCGACAAGGAGTACTCGAGACGGGGGTGCGGACAAACGTTTGTCTCCAGGACCACGCAACCGGATATGCTCGAATACTGGAGCAAAAGAAAAGGACCGCCGGAGCGATCCAGGAAAGTATAAAATAGGCGGCAGCCGCAGCCACCGCCCGAAAAGCTATCATATTTTACTTCTGTTATTCTAATTTCAACTTTTCCATTGTTTTATTCGCCTTCTGTTATTTGTATTTTTTAGACCATTTCCAAAAGTTATGCCATGAAATAGCAGCTAATAGAATTAAGATTCTCATATTAACATTCCCCCTGTTTTACATATATTACTCCGTGTTTAATTTCAGGAGCATTTTTAGTTGAACAATGCACCATTTTTGGAGTGTCGTTCAAGCGCTTTACTTGATGACATACTACTTCTCCTCCTGTAATTTATGATTACGCGTATGTTATTATATACGAAAAAATGGCCCTGGAAAAGGATATACCTTTCCCAAGAACCATTTTATCAACTACCCCTTTTTCCCAAAGTCCAAACAGAAACGAAAGGAGTAAGAATATGCGTTGCACTTACAAGTCTGAGGTTACGGAGTATCGCGGCCTCTATATCAAGACCTCTTGGCGTGAAGCCAAAGGGAATCAGGTCGGCACTGTCATGTGTGTCACCTTTACAGACAAGGAATGTAAAAGATTGTTTGAAGATGACAAGCGCAGGATTGTTTCCCATATTGCGACTACGAAGGAGACCGCCCTGAAGCTTCTCGAAAAGAAGATCGACAAAATCCTGAAGAAGGGAGCGATGGCATCATGAAGCATAGTGAGATTTTAACACGCCGTGAGTAAGAAATCCCCACCTCTATAGGTGGTGGGATGAATTGCGATAAACACGGCGTGTTAAAATCTAAAAACCTATATCATTTCTGCCAATATCATCCTCTCCACCGATATACAAAAAGTAATTGTAAGAAATGATTCCATACTCGTCTTCAACCCACTGGTCCTTATATCCGGCAAAGCCAATGCCATAGTATTTGAACAAACCATCAGATGATAGTTTTGTGGTGTGCTGTGTTACGCAGTGTGCTGCACAAGCATATACACAATCATAAAGATTGTCATAATTATGTTCTACTCCTGAATGGTCAGTCCATGTGTAAAATTCGGTTCCGTCATCGAAGACATAGCCTCCAAGAGAAGCGCACGCTTCAAGAGGAATAAACGATGAAAATGAGGCTGGAAAATTGGTATGTCCGTAAAAGGTCTGATTATCCGCGCAAAAATCTGCCCGGGCCTGTTCATTTGCCATTACTGTATCGTTGAACTCAAAACCCTCGTGGGAACCGCACTTATCCTGAACGGCTGCCTTGGCCGCACTGATAGCCGTACTCTTTCTCAATCCGGGATCCTTACTCTTCGGAGCTTCAGTCGGAGTAGGAGTCGGTGTGTTCGTCGGCTTCGTTGTCGGAGTCGCTGTCGGGGTAGAAGTGGCTGGTGCCGTAGTAGGCTTCGGTGTAGAGGTTGCCTTCGGAGCTTTCGTCGGCTTCGGTTTATCAGGAGCCTTTGTCGGATCTACCGGAGCAGGAGTTGTTTCCGTCGGAGCAGAAGAAGTCTCGGAGGTTTCCGTCAGAGAGGGCAGATCTGATTCACCGGGAACCAGTGTCGGCAGAACAAGAGATTCTGTCGTAGTCGTTACTTCGGTTGTGGACTCGGTTGTACTTTCAGTCGTGGTTTTACTTTCAGACTCGGACGTGGGTGCCTCAGTGGTCTCAGTAACAGAAATCTCCTGAGAAGTTGTCTTTTTTTGCTTGCAGGCACTCGTTCCGGCTAACATACAGATAACGAGGATCATAGCAAGCAATCTATCATATCGGCTAAAAAATTTCATAAGTTACATCTCCTTGCGTCTATGTTGAACAATGCACCATTTTTGGAGTGTCGTTCAAGCAATATTGTTCTTATTGGCAATTCGGGAACCGGCAAGACGCATTTGTCTGTTGCCTTAGGCATGGGGGTGCGGACATTTTCTTGGACTGCTTAAGCAGTTATTCCAAGACTCTGTCTGTACTCCAAAGGGCTCATATTCCCCAGTGATGTTTTTATTCGTTT
>CAJOLL010000099.1 GCA_905235455.1 uncultured Clostridia bacterium | reverse complement strand
GTTTGCCGCAACCAAGCTCGTCGAGGGAGATCCTCGCGTCCTCGACAGACTGAATCTGGACCAGAACGAAAAAGAAACTCTCGAGCATATCATTTTGCAGATGGAGGAAGAATCCGGCATGGACAGATCCGCTGCAATCGCCGACATGCGGTTTACCTTTATCCAGAAGCTTGTAGACCGCACCGTCATCAAGCCGAAAGAAAGCAAGGAACACCAGCGTTCCCGGGCGATCGACAAGATCCTTACGGGAAAGTATACCGCGATCCCCGCTTTCATCCTGATCATGGCCTCCGTCTTCTTTTTGACCTTCAACGTCATCGGAGCCTTCTTCCAGGGGATCCTGGAAAACGGGATTGGAGCTCTCACAAAGGTCGCGGATTCTGCGCTTGTCTCCTGGAATGTAAATGAGGTCGTGCATTCCCTGATCATAGACGGCATATTCACCGGTATCGGAAGCGTCTTATCTTTCCTTCCGGTCATCGTCACGCTCTTTTTCTTCCTGTCTCTTCTCGAAGACACGGGCTACATGGCCCGTATCGCCTTCGTCATGGACAAGTTTTTAAGGAAACTCGGTCTTTCCGGCCGTTCGATCGTCCCGATGCTGATCGGCTTCGGCTGTACGGTTCCGGGAGTTATGGCCAGTCGGACGCTTCCGTCCGAAAGAGACCGTAAACTCACGATCCTTCTTACTCCGTTCATGAGCTGCTCAGCCAAGCTTCCGATCTATGGCTTTTTCGCGAGCACGTTCTTTCCGAAATACAGCGGTCTTATTATGATCGCACTTTATTTCATCGGCATCTTCATGGCGATCCTTGTCGCGCTTATTTCCAAGCGCACCCTCTTTAAAGGCAAGGCTGTCCCGTTTGTCATGGAGCTTCCGAACTATCGTATGCCGGGCGCAAAGAACGTCGGCCAGCTTTTATGGGAAAAGGCCAAAGACTTCCTGCAGCGTGCATTTACGATCATCTTCATTGCCTCGATCGTCATTTGGTTCCTGCAGTCCTTCGACACGAGCCTGACTCTGGTCGAAGACTCCGGCAAGAGCATATTGGCCGTTGTCGCAGGCTATATCGCGCCGGTATTCGGTCCTTTGGGATTCGGCGACTGGCGGTTCTCCACTGCCCTCATTTCCGGTTTCATGGCCAAAGAAAGTGTAGTTTCGACCCTCAATGTACTTGTCGGGTCCTCTGATGCGATACTCCCGCTTCTTACACCGGTATCTGCCATGGCACTTCTGGTATTCAGCCTGCTCTATACTCCATGTGTCGCAGCAGTCGCTTCGGTCAAGCGAGAGCTCGGTGCCAAATGGGCAGCAGCAATCGTTATCTTCCAGTGCATGATCGCATGGATCGCGGCTTTCGCTGTCACCCTGATCGGCAATCTGTTCATCTGAAAAAGAGAAAATCCCCTAAAAAGAAACCGATCCCGCAACTTTGCAGTTGCGGGATTCAGCAACGAAATCTTTTCTTGCATCAAAATGTGTGTCGTGCAAATGCAAGAAGTTGTCAACAAGCGAGGGGGCAAGAGTCGTGTGCGTCAGAAAGATGGCAAACTTTCTCTAACGGAGGCATTGGGGTTGTCTGTTTCACACTGCCCCCTACGACTATTATTTTACTCTATTTTTGAAATTTCGATACCAAATTTTTGCACTTTGTGTCATAATGATGTTGTAAGATTATTTGACATTTGGGGTTTTGTCATTTAGCAGACCGAAATGCATCTTTCCCAAGGGGTGTGCTTTACGGTCGTAATTAACGGGGGTGACAATCATGGATCAAGATATAAATAAAGAACTCCAGAGACTTCTTTTCATGCAAAGAGAGCACCTTATGGTGCGTTCTTCTTACGAGCACGAGGTTGATTTTTATGACCTTGTGGCGACAGGACAGTTGGAGGAGGTAATGCGCCAGGTCAGAGAATACCACATCTCAGAGCTGCGCGGCGTCGGCACGCTCTCCCCTGACCGTTTGAGAAATGTCCGCTACCACTTGATCATTTCCATCGCCATGATCGCCAGATACTGCATCAACTACGGCATGGACGTCGAAACTTCTTATTCACTTTCGGATATTTATATCCAAAAGTGCGATGCCGCTACCTCCACGGCACAACTCGACAAGATCCAGCAGCAGTGTATTGAGGAATACTGCACCAGGATGCGTGCGCTTCGTCTGGACAACATCTTCAGTAAGCACGTCGTCCGTGCGATCGAATATATTTACAGTCATCTTCAGGAACGCATCCTGGTTCCGGACATCTCGGCATACCTGGGTCTGAACGACGCCTACTTTTCTAAGTTGTTCAAAAAAGAAACGGGCGTTTCCGTAAGTGACTTCATCCGCATCAAGAAGATTGAAGCCGCCAAACACATGCTCAAGCATTCGGATTACTCATGCCTGAATATCTCACAGTTTCTGTCGTTTTCGACGCAGAGCCACTTCATCCAGGCATTCAAAAAACAGACGGGACTTACTCCGGAAGAATACAGAAAGCAGAACTTCCACAGAGCTTTCCCGAAGGACGCCGAGTCTAAACAAGGTGCATCTTTGCCTGTAGAGCACACGGAAGAAGAGCTTTCGAGGCTTCTTGAAGAATCGAAGTACACGAATATCTCCCCGAACTGAGCGTATTTTCTTCCAGTTACGGATATTCTCCGGGTTTACATTTCCGGCTTTCTCGCAGAATAAAGCACACAGGTCTCTTTGAAAACGATCCTGTTTCCCGCAAGGATCACTTATTTTTCTCGATCTCCTTAAGGGCTGCGGCTACCGCTTCACATGCCGACATTTCGACAACTTCAGAACCGGAACGAAGCTTGTACTCGACCTTACCCTCAGCTGCCTTACGGCCTACAGTGATACGTACCGGAATACCGATCAGGTCAGCATCCTTAAACTTGACGCCGGCACGTTCTTCTCTGTCGTCGATCAGAACTTCGACACCCTTTTTCTCGAGATCATCGTGGATCTTCTCGGCAAGGCTGACTACATTCTCATCCTGAGATGTCGTCGGAACAACGATGACCTGATACGGAGCCACGGACATCGGCCAGATGATACCGTTCTCATCGTAGTGCTGCTCGATGATCGCAGCTAAGGTTCTGGAAACACCGATACCGTAACAGCCCATGATCATGGAGTTCTCTTTACCGTCTTTATCGAGGTAGATGCAGTGGAGTGCATCGGAATACTTCGTACCAAGCTTAAAGATATGTCCTACCTCAATACCTCTGCACATAGCAAGCGGCTTGCCGCACTTCGGGCACGGATCGCCTTCCACGGCACAGCGGACATCTGCAACACGGTCCGGAGTAAAGTCACGGCCAAAGTTAACATTCTTGAAGTGAAAGTCTGTCTCATTGGCACCGACAATGAAGTTCTGCATAGCGACAACTTCGTAATCGGCGATGATCTCAACTTTTTCCTTAAGACTTACAGGACCGGCAAATCCGACTGCCGCGCCGGTGACTCTCTCGACTTCTTCGAAGGAAGCAAGGTTCAACTCAGTGGCATCAAAGAGATTTCCGAGCTTGGTCTCGTTGATCTCGCGGTCACCTCTGACCAATACGGCTACGATCTTTCCGTCGATATTGTAAAGGATCGTCTTGGCAAAAGCCGTCGGCTCGGAGTGCATGAACTCCATGAGTTCTTCGATGGTCTTTACGTGAGGTGTCTCGATCTTTTCGATCGGCAGCATCTCGAAGCCCTCAGCCTTCGGAAGCTCCGGGCACGGTGCTTTTTCCTCGTTAGCGGCATAATCACAATCCGGGCAGTAAGCGATGGCATCTTCACCGACAGCGGACTTGACCATGAACTCCTGGGAACCGGAACCGCCCATCGCGCCGGAATCGGCATCTACGAGGATGTAGTCGAGATTGCAGCGGTCGAAGATCTTGCAGTAAGCCTCTTTCATGTTGAGGTAAGACTTATCAAGACCTGCTTCATCGACGTCAAAGCTGTAAGCATCTTTCATGACGAATTCACGGGAACGTACGACACCGAATCTCGGGCGTTTTTCGTCTCTGTACTTATGCTGGATCTGATAAAGGGTGACCGGAAGATTACGATAAGAACGGATCGTATCTCTTACGGCTTCCGTAAAAGGCTCCTCGTGTGTCGGGCCAAGGCAGAACTGACGTCCGCCACGGTCTTTCAGACGGAACATTTCCGGACCGAACTTTTCCCAGCGGCCGGAAGCCATGTAGGTCTCAGCCGGAAGAACTGCCGGCATGATCAGTTCCTGTGCACCGGCGCGGTCCATTTCCTCACGAACGATCGCCTCGACCTTACGGTATGCACGATAGCCCAACGGCATATATGAATAGATACCGGCGGCAGCCTTACGCATCAGGCCGGCGCGGAGCATGAGCTGATGGCTCACGATCTCGGCATCAGAAGGTACTTCTCTTTGTGTGGACATAAAAAGCTTAGAAACTCGCATGATTAATCCCTCGCATCCTATATATATAGCAACAAAAGTATAATGATTTGAACTGTCGATGTCAATTTTGAAGAATCTCATGCGGCTTGTGCGAGGCCACATGTATTTGTAGTAAAATAGGTTTGATAGTGAAAATCAGATGTTAAAGGGAGGGGCATATGAAATACGACATCATCATCATCGGTGCCGGAGTCATAGGTACATCGATCGCCTACAGCCTTATCCCGTACGATGTTTCCGTACTTTTACTCGATAAGGACAATGATGTGGCCATGGGGGCCACCAGAGCCAACAGTGCCATCGTCCATGCCGGATACGATCCGAAGCCGGGAACGCTCATGGCTAAGCTCAATGTGGAAGGCTGTGCCCTTTATGAAGAACTCTGCAAGGACTTAAGTGTACCGTATAAGCGTTGCGGTTCCGTTGTCCTGGCTTTTTCCGACGAAGAAAAAGAACTGCTCGGCGAACTTTTGGACCGCGGTAACAAAAACGGTGTCCCGGATCTTCAGATCCTGAATCAGGAAGAGCTCCGAAAACTCGACCCATGTGTTTCCGAAGAAGCTCTTGCGGCTTTATATGCCCCGTCCGCA
Source organism: uncultured Clostridia bacterium (assembly GCA_905235455.1). Lineage (GTDB taxonomy): Bacteria > Bacillota > Clostridia > Saccharofermentanales > Saccharofermentanaceae > Scatonaster. The sequence continues at coordinate 967 of CAJOLL010000099.1, read as the reverse complement.
GGTATCGTAAGCCCCTGGGAGCTGTGTCTTGCCCAGGCGGAAGTATTTGTCAGAAACGGCGGTACTTTTACCGGAGAATCTGAAGTTACGGGTATTTCGAAAAACGAAGAAGGATCTGATTCCAGGTTCACCGTAACTACAAATAACGATGCTTTTGAAACGGACACAGTCATTATGGCCTGTGGTCTTCGTTCCGATCAGGTCCACGGATTTGTTTCCGAACCGGATTTCAAAATCGTTCCTACCCGCGGCGAGTATTTCCTTCTCGACAAATGCGAAGCAGCAAAAGCAAATACCGTTATCTTCCAGTGCCCGAACAAGGACGGAAAAGGCATCCTCGTCGCCCCGACCGTTCACGGCAACCTGATCTGCGGTCCGACGGCGGAAGTCCTCTCGGGAGATCCGGAAGACACGGCGACGACCGCCAAGATGCTGGCAGTCGTTAAAGAAAAAGCCGCGAAGTCCGTCAAGAACATCTCCTGGCGCGACAACATCAGAAATTTCTCAGGCGTCCGCGCCAACACCAATGTCGATGATTTCATCATCCGCGAGATTCCGGATTGCAAGGGAATCTTCGAAGCCGCCGGCATCAAGTCCCCCGGCCTTGCCGCAAGTCCCGCAATCGGCCGTTATATGGTCGGTCTTCTGAAAGAAAGCGGCACTCCCCTTCCCGAAAAGAATGGCGGATATGACATGACCAGAAAAACCGTACATTTCCGATATATGAGCAACGAAGAACGGGCCGGGCTCGTAGCAAGAGATCCGGCATACGGTCGTATCGTCTGCCGCTGCGAAGGCGTAACGGAGGGCGAGATCCGCGATGCGCTTGAAAGCCTGATCCCGCCGAGATCTCTCGATGCCGTTAAGCGTCGTGTCGGAACAGGCATGGGACGCTGCCAGGGAGGATTCTGCGGTCCGCGTATCGTACAGATGCTCCTTGCCCAGCTTCAGGTGCGGGTTTTCGTGG
>CAJOLL010000098.1 GCA_905235455.1 uncultured Clostridia bacterium | reverse complement strand
GCTCAGGAGCGTTTCGAGAACGAAGTCGTTAAAGTCGTTTGCGAGAATGCCAAGGTGGATATCCCGGAGTGCATGGTCGAGACAGAAATCGACAGCATGCTCGACGAGCAGAACTACCGTATGCGTTCCCAGGGCCTGGACCTCAACACATATCTGCAGTACATGGGTCAGACCATGGAAGAGTATCGTGCCGGCCTCAAAACTATGGCTGAAACAAGAGTAAAGAGCTCTCTGGTCCTCGAGGCTTGTGGTAAGGCGATGAACATCGAAGCAACAGATGCAGACGTTGAAGAAGAAGCGGAGAAGATCGCTTCCTCTTACGGAATGAAGAAGGAAGACTTCATGGAGCGCATCAAGGATAACGATCAGTTCATTCGCGACAGTATCATCGGCAGAAAGACCGTTGACGCTCTCACAGCAAAAGCTGTTAAGACCGAGCCGAAGGCTGAAGAGAAGAAGGAAGAAGAAGAAAAGGCAGAAGAGTAATTCTTCCCATTATCTAAATTGATGAACCACGAGAGGCTGTCTCATTTTGATATGCTACCCCGTCCTCTTGACGGGTAGCACACCATTTGAGGCAGCCCCTTTGGCATAAAAGAAAAATTTTTTCAGACCACCGCGAACATTTCGTATCTGTCATGTGTCTATAGAACAGATGCGGACAAAGGAGGCAATTCAGATGACCGAAAACGAACTTGAAAAGATCTATAATGAAGCCTACCGCGCGGTGTACTGGACAGCATTTTCTCTTCTTAAGAATGAAGATGATGCGCAGGACATCGTACAGGATACATTTATTGCCCTGATCAATTCCTACGATGACATCAAGGACAAGGATAGGATCCTGCCATGGCTGAAAAAGGTCGCCGCCAACAGATCTCTGAATCGTCTTACAAGGACGAAGACGGACAATGTGGAGGACGAGTTCTTCGACACAGTCGAGACGGTTCCCGAGGATTTTCTGCCGGATTCGCTTGTCGAATCAATGGAGACACGCAGGATCATCATGGATATCATCGAAAAATCGTTATCCGAAGACATCAGAAGAACACTTATCCTGTTCTATTTTGATGAGATGAGCACAAAGGAAATTGCGGAAATACTTGGTGTTCCGGACGGAACTGTCCGCCGCCGTCTGAATTTTGCCAGAAACAAAATCAAGAAGGAGGTCGAAAAGTATGAAGAAGATAATGACACGAAACTGTTTATGGTCGTACCATTCTTAACAAGTCTGTTTACCAAGGAAGCAGAGCAGGTTCCATTTAAGACGATGCCTGCTTCACTTACCACTGCCCTGTCCGCATCTGCGAAGACTCTCGCTAATGGAGCCGCTGCGAAAACTGCTGCATCTGCAGCCACGAAAGGAACAGGGATTATGACAAGTAAATTTATCATCGGAGGTATTGCTGCTGTTGTACTTATCGGTGCAACGACCGCGGGAATACTCATACTTACAAATCAAAAGAAGGATAAGAAAGAAACGGAACGGACGAAGATTTCTGACGTACAGAACGAAGATGCCCCGGTGGAGATAAAGAAGGACCAAAGCGACCGGAAAGAGAAAGACACACGGAGTGATATGGAAGCATCTTCTTCGGAAGACTCTTCGGAAACAAAAGGGACCGATGAGTCCAATTCGTTCGTCCTCTTTTCATCCCCTCTAGTAAACGGGTACCCGATCGATTTGCCTTGTACGATCGGAGATCTTAAGTCGAAAGGGTTTGAACTCGATGAAGTCGTTGATGACGAAATGGTCTGCATGGTGTATGACCGGCCTGACAATTATTACGCCTTGAATTGCTATCTAAAAGAACCTGTGAACGATCAGGATACCGTCAGTGATGATACTGAAGTTGAAGCCATCGAACTGTTTATCATCGGAACAGACCTGGATTTCTACGGCCTTGAATTAGGCATGTATGAAGAAGATTTCAAATCGATCATGGGAACACCATACAGAGTCGCCGGAAGAACAGTCGATCACGGACGATATTACTATTATCTGGGACTTGGAGATGTGATCTACGAATTCTATTGTTCTGAGCTTACAGAGGATCCGACAAAGCCGGAGCTTGTTACCATAAGATTCGGAACACAAGATCATATGTATAAGAAAACCAGGCTGGCAGATGTCACGTAATGTCGGGAACGGCGTATTTCACAAACTGAACAGGAGATATTATTATGAAAAACTTAAAGAATTTAGTGTGTGTAGCATTGGCAGGGGTCCTGACTTTTGGACTTTGTTCTTGCGGTAAAAAGACCGGAAACGGAAAAACGGCAGAACTTACCGTGAAGAAGGGGGATACGGTAACACTCGGATCCTATGGCGGGAAAAAGATCGAGTGGATCGTGCTGGATACCGGCGATAATGGTGCCCGGATCATTTCAAAAGAAGGTCTTGATGTAAAACAAGTCGATGATCAGACGGAGTTGATAGAGTATCTTTGGGAAAACTGTGATCTCAGGGCATGGCTGAATGGTGAATTCTATGATAAGTCTTTCAGCGATGACGAGAAGAAGCAGATCAACAAGTCAACTGTCAAATTCGAGAAGTGTCCGGAAGAGTATTCACTTGCCGGTGAAGGAAAAGATGTGGAAGACTATGTGTTCCTTCTAAGTTTCAGTGAAACAGAGAAGTATTTTAAGTCCGATAAAGAAAGACAGTGCCCGATCTCTGATGCTGCAAAGAATAAGGGAGCTGAAGATTTAAGCGGCAATTGCCGGTGGTGGCTTCGTACGAGCGGAGCATTCAAGAATTCTTTCATCTTCGTGAAAACTGACGGATCTTATCGGATCAATACCCAAAATAATGGAAATCGGACTGACGTATGTGTCCGACCGGCCATGTGGGTCACGATCTAAAATGAAAAGGATTCGTAACATAAAAGGGGCCTCCGCTGATTGAAAGAAAAAAGCAAGTCGGGTAACATGATATAAGAATAGTTATGCGGAACGGCTTTTTCGCATCGGTATGAGAGGTAAGTATGAGTAAAGACGATGTACTGGATTTTGATGGCATCATCCATTGTTCTTTCTGCGGCAAGGGAGAGAACGAGGTGTCCCGTATGCTTGCGGGTCCGCCGGGTGTCTATATCTGTAATGAATGCGTGATGATCTGCGAGTCGATCCTGGCAGAAGATGAGGTCGGTTTTAAGCCGTCGAAGTCTTCGGGCGGGAAGCAGAAGGATCATCTGCCGACGCCTTCCGAGCTGAAAGCTGCGCTTGATGAGTATGTCATCGGACAAGAGCAGGCGAAAAAGGCACTCTCTGTTGCGGTATATAATCACTATAAGCGTGTATTCTCGAAGTTTAATACGACAGACGATATTGAACTTACGAAGAGCAATATCCTTCTGATCGGACCGACCGGTTGCGGTAAGACTCTTCTTGCTCAGACGCTGGCGCGTGCGCTGAACGTTCCTTTTGCCATTGCCGATGCTACGACTCTGACAGAAGCCGGCTATGTCGGTGAGGACGTAGAGAATATTCTCCTCAAACTCCTTCAGGCGGCTGATTATGATGTTGAATCCGCCCAGCGCGGAATCATCTATATCGATGAGATCGACAAGATCACGAAGAAGTCCGAGAATCCTTCCATCACGCGAGATGTCAGTGGTGAAGGTGTTCAGCAGGCACTTCTGAAGATCCTGGAGAGTACGGTTGCCAATGTTCCTCCGCAAGGCGGAAGAAAGCACCCGCATCAGGAGTTTATCCAGATCGATACGACGAATATATTGTTTATCTGCGGCGGTGCTTTTGACGGACTCGAAAAGATCATCGAGCAGCGTGTCGGTAAGAAGAATTTCGGTTTTGGTGCCGAGATTGTTTCCCAGCAGGAAAAACAGGCGGGCGAATGGCTCTCGCAGCTTGTCCCGCAGGACCTTATGAAGTTCGGCCTGATCCCTGAGTTTATCGGCCGTGTGCCGATCAACGTAACTCTGGACGGACTGGATGAAGATGCCCTGATCCGTATCTTAAGAGAACCGAAGAATGCTCTTCTTAAGCAGTATTGGAAGATGCTGAAGATGGACGGTGTCGAGCTCGAATTCGACGATGATGCCGTTACGGAGATCGCGAAGAAAGCGATCGAGAGAAAGACCGGTGCAAGAGGCCTTCGTGCAATCCTCGAAGATCTCATGCTGGATATTATGTATGACGTTCCTTCCCAGCAGGATGCCGTCAAGTGCATCGTCCATAAGGACTGTGTCACCGAAGGTAAGCGTCCGGAACTCATCAAAGGTGCAAAGCCGAAGAAGCAGCGCAGCACCAGAGAGAAGACGGAAGAAAAGGGAGCATGACAGATCAAGAGGAATAAAGTATGTGGAAGAAACTGAAAAAGCTTATTGATGAGGCAGAAAAGTTTCTGAAGGAATACGACGCAACAACGGCAGGCGGTGCGAGCGGCGATCAAAGCAGGCTTCACGACCTGCTTTTGTATATGAACAGGTGGCTTCCTTATTTCCAGCACGAAAGGCTGATCCATCTGATCGTAACAGTGCTTTTCGCGCTTGCGATGATCCTTATTTTCGGGATATTTATCCTGTCGGGGGCAATATATATCCTTATGCTTTTGGCTTTGATCGTTTCGCTTCTGATCCCTTACATCGTTCACTATTTCCATCTGGAAAACGGGGTGCAGACCCTTTATACTTTAATTGACGAACTCGAGAAACGAAAGGAGAAGTGAATATGGCCAAATATTACATTTGTCTGGATATCGGCGGAACCAAGGTCCTGGGCGTTATCTTTAACAGCAAGCGCGAGATCGTTTATCGCGTGAAAAAGAAGACAAAGGCAAGCGGAGACGATTCTCAGAATATCGAGAATACGATCATTTCACTGGTCGAGCAGCTGATCTCCGAGTATAAGATCTCTATTAAGGATGTAGCGGCGATCGCGGCAGGCGCGCCGGGTGTCATCAACATCGAAAAGGGGACAGTGCTTTTCTCGCCGAATCTTCCCTGGAGGAATTACGAGATCAAAAAGGCGATCGAAAAGAAATTCAAGGTGCCATTCTTTATCGGCAACGACGTAAACGTCGGTGTATACGGCGAGTGGAAATATGGTGCGGCAAAAGGACTTACGCAGGTTGTGGGACTGTTTGTCGGGACCGGCATGGGCGCAGGATTGATCGTAGACGGAAAACTTTTCACGGGACATCTCGATAAGGGTGCGGAGTGCGGACATATGGTGCTCGATCCGGAAGGACCGAAGTGTAATTGCGGACAGAGAGGATGTCTTGAGGCTTTCTCCAGCAAACAGGGTATCTCGGATTATATCCGTACCCAGGCAGCAAGAGGCAGAAGCACTTCGATGGCAAAGGCCGTTGAAAAAGGTGTTTTCAAGAGCAAGGCGTTGAAAGCGGCATATGACGAGGGGGATGAAGTCACTGTTGAAGCAGTTGACCGTGCCTGCCACTATCTGGCAATCGGCATCGGTAACCTTATCAACACGTTCAGCCCGGAGATGGTCGTCCTCGGCGGTGGTGTCATGGAAGCCATGGGAAATGTATTCCTTGAAAAAGTGCTGAAGGATGTTGACCGTTACTGCATGCCTTCGATCAGAGATACCGTAACGATCAAGACGGCGGCGCTGGGAGATGATTCGATCCTTTACGGCTCACTGGCCATGATCGATGAGATGCTGAAGAGTTAGTCTTCGCGTTTACTGTATCGGACAGATTCATATTGGGAGGTCAGTTCAGAGATGGACGGATCTCCCATTTCTTTCAGCAGTTTTTCGATCTGGCGCGGAGAAGAGGAGTCCTTGACAGGAACTCCTTCACGGATGGCGCGCGAAACGGTCTGGTAGTATCTTTTTCGGATCTTTGCCTCTTCGCCGGTGCCGAAATCTCTGGTCAGGTGTTTCTTTTTGACTTTCTTATGCTCGGTTTTTTCGATGATGTCGATGACGGCTTTGTTTTCGTCGTTTTCAACGACTTTTTCCTCGCCCTCGGCCATGCGGAATTTCTTCCAGATGCTGCGAAGCCCGAGTACCAGGAAGCGGAACAATACAACGGCGATCACAATAACAAAGAGCGTCACGATGATTGCGGAGATGATCTCGGTGATGCTGTCCACGTTGGTGTCTG
>CAJOLL010000097.1 GCA_905235455.1 uncultured Clostridia bacterium | reverse complement strand
GTATTATTCTTGGGATGATATGTGGAATGATCTTTTTCTTTGGCAATGCAGATAAGAACTTCGGACTATATTGCAGTTTCGAGTTTTCATATGTGGCATGGACCTGTCTCATATGTTTAGGCATTTCAATACTTTGTACTATTCCTATCTTTATTCGAATGGCTCGTCAATCACCGATTGAAGTCATCCGAAAAGACTAAAGAAGTAACGTGAAAGAAGAGGTGACAAAAGTGATTCAGATCGAACACATTTCCAAACAATACCGTCCCAAGAAAAGCTTGCCTGTTCAAGCTTTAGATGATCTGTCGCTCCATGTGGAGAAGGGTGAATTTGTCGCGGTCACCGGTGTATCCGGATCAGGTAAGTCTACGCTGCTTCACGTGCTGGGCGGAATGGATACTGTTGACAGTGGATCGATAAAAGTGTGTGGTGAGGAGATCACTTCTTATACACGAAAACAGCTGGCGCAGTATCGAAATGCACGTGTCGGTTTTGTCCTTCAGGATTTCGGACTGATCCCTTATCGCTCGGCCATAGAGAACGTGACCGTTCCGCTTTATATCCACCAGAAGAATAAGGGGAAGATTCCGCAGCAGGCAGAAACCATGCTTGAAAAGATGGGGATCTTGGACTTGCGTGACAGATATGTTTATTCCCTTTCCGGAGGACAGAAACAGCGCGTGGCGATTGGCGCGTGCGATGATCAATGACCCCGATATTATTCTGGCCGACGAACCGACGGGAGCTCTTGATTCGAAGACAAAGACGGAGATCATGGACATTTTTGTTGATCTTCATAAGAATGGCACCACCATTTTAATGGTTACGCACGATAATGAGATCAGTGCATACGCTGACCGCGTGTTGAAGATCAGTGATGGAAAGATCATTGCTGATGAGAAAAACTGAGGTTGATTATGTCATTCAATCGTAAAGCGAAAATTGATCACGTGGCAAAGTGCAGCACGTCACTGCTTCTGATTCTGCTTCTTATCCTGCAGATGGGAGCCGTGTCCGCATGCAAACGCAAATCGCCTGAAAAAACGCCTTCTAACGAAGGCGAATACTATTTTGCTTCCTATCAGAACAGTGCATGCGATGAGTATCTGAAGGATGCAGGTTTCGATTCGATCTATGAGTCAGAAGCTTTTTTTGATGCAGATGGAAACATGTACGTACTTGGTTATACAGAGAAAGCGAGCATCTTAGTTGAACAGGAAAGGGGCAGTGATACTTGCCGCTCCTTTTCGGTTCCGATAAAAGATAGGATCAGTGCCGCGACGATATCTCCTTCAAAAGAGATCTGGGTGCTTACATCTTATCTGGACGAAGCGTACCACATCCAGTATGATCTGCAAGCCATCTCTGTTTCGGGCGAAACTGTCCGATCTTCCGTGAATATTCCGGAGCTGGTCGATCAGGACATTATTGCCTTACGTGTCCTTGACGAGGATCGGCTGATCGTTGCTTTATCCAATGAACTTCGCATAATCGACACACAGGGAAAAGCCGTCGATACGATTTCTCTGGATTCTAAAAGCCGGGTGGAAGACATTTCCGTTTCCGACAATAAGACGATCGGTGTGATCAGTGTTCCGCTTACTTCAGATGATGCTTCTGAACTTCTTCTCCTTGATGATTCAGGGAAGAAGGTGAAGAGCTTTTCTCTGCCTTCGCATGCGAAGGAACCGGGTATTTTCGGCGGAGCAAACGGGTTTTCTTCTTCATTCCTGATTTCTTCCGATTGTTATGTGGGTGTCCTTGATCTGAATACGCTCTCCTTTACCCACTGGGTGCAGGCAGACCTGATGCAAAACGATACTCCTGATGAGGACTCGCTGATTTATGAGTTTAGCGATGTTTATAACATACTGGCCGCAGGAATGGCCGGTGACACCATTGTGTTCTATGGGATCGCAAGGGATGTCATGGACTATTCTGTCGGACTTTTCCATCTGTCTTTTAATGATTTTACAGGCGATCGTACCAAGGTTTCTATCGGTGTTTTACTCGATGACTTCCCGCTCTATTTGGATGATCTCGTGGATTACTATAACCGTATGCAAACCCGGGTATATCTTGAGATCCGTAACTATAGAGATGCTTTTGATCTGCAGATATCGGATGCAGATAACTGGAGAAAATGCGTCACGACTATGCTTACGGAGTTTACCGGCCATACAGGGCCGGACATGTATATGCTTGAACCATCCGTTCTGATCGATCTGCAGAAGCAGGGTGCGCTTTGCGATTTGACCACATATCTTGATCAGGTGGACAGATCCGATTATCTGCCCGGCGCAATTTCTCTTTTCGAGGAAGGTTTCAGTAATCAGCTTGAGCAGGATGGCACGTACTTTATCGCTCCTTTCTTCAGTATTCAGGGTATGGCATACAGCCATCAGATCGCAGATGAAATGGCCGAAAAGCAATACACCTATGCCGATCTTTTCCGGATGGGCGAAGCGGATAACATTTACGTCACGGGAACGAAAGAATTTACGTTTTCATTATTCCCATTGCCCCTATGCGAATTGCTTTCCGGGGAAAATGCTTTCGAAACACAGAAGACAGATGAGGTGATGGAGGACATTACGCAAATACTGGATGCATCCTTGCAATTCAATAAGCATAAGGAAGCAGCGCCTGATCTGAATATTGATTCTCCGTATTTCCGTCCGGTCACGATCGAATGCTTTGACGACTATATTCAGGCCATGATGTCTTTTGACGGTGGCGGATCGATCGGAAACTATCCCTGCTCGAAAAGCACTTGTGGCATTTCCGTTTCACAATGCTTTTGCATTTCCGGGCAATCGGAGCATAAGGAGGAAGCCTGGGATTTCCTTTCTTTCCTGCTTCAGCCTCATACACAGATCCGGATGAGAAGCTTTGGCAGGATCCCTGTTGCCAAGGAGGCCTTTGAGAAAGATATTGCCGAATGCATGCACGATTCCTTCGTCTTTAACTCGGGATTGTATGAGGAATATCGTCAATTCACCGGATATCCCGTCTACGAGATCAAAGATCCGGACGCTTGCCAGGCGGATTACAGAGCATTCGTCGACCCCCTGCTTTCCGATTCCTCATCGGTTCTCTATTTCGATGAAGTGATCAAACTGCAATGCGAAGACGCTGTTCATCGGGTAAGCAATGGAGAAGAGACCCCGCAGCAGGCCGCCGAATCTCTGTACAAATTCGTAAAACTCTATCGCCAGGAAAAGGGAGTCTGATTACTTTGTTTACAACTTGTATCTCTTTTTGTTGAGATCCGACTTGGCCAGGTGCAGTTCTCTTTGGAAGTTTCTTACTGCATCCATTCCGTACTTCTTAACGCTGAAGTAAAGAGAGCCGCTGGGCTGGAGGCCGTTGGCGGATCCGCCTGCGTATTCGATCTTGAAGTATGTCTTTCGAAGCATATACCAGTAGGCAACAAGGACGAGAACACCGACCAGGAAGCCGATCCAGAGACCGATCGGGGCATCACTTATTGAGCCGATGACGCCGGCAATTCCGAGGAGAGCGCCAAGAACCAAAAGGATGACCGGATTTGAGTCGGTGATGGTGGTTGCGGTAATGTCCTCCAGGTCGATCTTCATTTCCGTTCTGTATTTCACAAGACCCATCGACGTGATGTTGTAGTAGAGGCGTTTGTCGGTAATGACCGCGTCCTCGCTGATGAAGCCTTCGTTGGAGATTACGTTGACCAGATAGCCGTTTTTCAGCGAGAACTTGATCTTCTCGTGGGGGTCTACGAGCCATGCGTCAGCCGGGATGCTGTACTGCGACGGTGTCTGGAATGTGGACGGCGCCCCCGGCGCACTGGAAGCCTGAGTGTCGATTGAAGAGGCGGGAGCCGGTGCGCTTGATGCTGTTGGTGCTGGTGTTGGAGCGCCCGCGGCAGGAGAAGAGGAAGGTGCAGCAGCTGACTGAGCAGAGACCGGCGTTGTTGCTGCCGGAGCGGATGCGACAGATGCCGCGGCTGAAATAGGAGCAGATGCAGGAGCCGCCACATCACCCACCGGCTTCATCTGAACCTTCGCACCACAGCGCGGACAAAAAGCAGAACCATTATCCATTGTGTAACCACAAGAACCACAAACTATAGACATAAAAGAGAACCTCCCCAAGGTATTTGTTAAGATAATTTTAGCACAACCGGACAGAATGGATTAATGAAATCTATATTGTGATTGGTTGAAATTCTATTACTAAAATAGTAATAAAAAGTGTCATAAGTGTTTACTTCTTGAGATTATGAGAGTACAATATCATTACCGATATGGTAACGAAATTGAGGAATAGAGATGCGGATACTATTCAAGAATGAAACTACCAGAAAGCAGTTTAGTTCCGAGTATAGAAAGAAGTGGCGATATCCTGAGAGGGTCAAAGAAAAACTGCTTGCTGCGGAGAACTTCATATTGAATTCGGATTCACTCATGGATATAGCTGCTTATCCGCCTTTTCATTTTGAACGCCTTAGAGGTGATAGAAAGAACGAGTGGAGCATACGTCTGGGGAATACAGGATACAGAGTAACCCTGATACCTTGTGACGAAAACGGAGTTGAACTGATCGAAGGAGATATTCTTCATCTCTGCAAAACTATTAGGGTTGTTATGATAACGGAGGTTTCGAATCATTATGAGTAATACAAAGAAATATGCGGATATCATCGCATTTCACCCGGGATACTATATTGCCGAAATCATTGAAGATATGGGAATCAGTCAGGCGGAGTTCGCCGCTAGAATGGGCACGACCGGAAAAACACTCAGTTTGCTTCTTAATGGCCAGTCGAATATTACCAATGATCTTGCAAAGAAACTGTCTGTGATGATGGGTACAAGTGTGGAACTTTGGCAGAATCTGCAGAATACGTACGATCAGAAACTTATCGAGATTCAGCAGGCTCAGGATTTTGAGGAACAGCAGGCTGTTGCAAGGATGATCGATTATAAGTATTTTGTCGAGGTCGCAGGTCTGACCGCTACAAAGAGCAGCAATGATAGAACAGCGAATCTTTGCAGGTATTTGAAAGTTGCGGATCTTCGCTTCCTTCTGAAGCCGGACTATCTGGTGAATTTCCGATCGGGTAATACACCTGAGTCAGAGAAGAATCGAGTCAATTCCGGTGCCTGGATTCAGACGGCGATCAATAAAGCATACGAGATCGAAACGAAGCCTTTTGATGCTAAAAGGCTGAAAGCATATCTTCCCGAATTGCGTAGTATGACTGTCAGGGATCCGGAAGAGTTTCTTCCCCGAATGAGAGAGATCTTCGCCGAGTGTGGAGTAGCGTTTGTCCTACTGCCGCATTTGAAGAATTCCGGTGTGAACGGCGCTGTGAAATGGATAAGTAGTGACCGCGTTGTTCTTGCCATGAATAACCGAGGACTCGATGCGGATAAGTTTTGGTTCTCGCTCTTCCACGAGATTAAGCATGTTTTGCAGCAGAAAAATAAGACGATATTTGTCAGCGGAACAGAGAAACTCATGGTCAAGATCAACGCCGATCTTGAAAAAGAAGCCGATACCTTTGCCGCAAACTATCTGATTCCGCTACAGGAGTATAAGAAGTTTGCCCCGACCCAGTACACTTCAGATGAGGAAATCATTGCCTTTGCAAAAGCACTTGGAATTCATCCGGCAATCGTGGCGGGCAGGATGCAGCACGAAAAGATCATTCCTCAGAACAGATGCTCGAAGATGAAAGAGAAGTATGTGTTTCCTTCTTCTTTGTATTGTACTGCAGGTTGAGGACTGAATATGTATGACTATTTAATTGAGTTACCGAAAGTAGGAGAGATCTTGCGAGTCGAGTTTATGGAACCGCTGGGCATGACATCATGTGACCTTGCTAAAGAAATCGGTGTATCGCCTTCTAGCTTAGAGGAGATACTTCAGGATAGCAGAAAGATCACGCCGGATACATCCAGACGACTCGCAAAATACTTTGGGGTTACGGAGACGTATTTTCTAGATATTCAAAACGACATAGAGCTTCGCAAGGTGAGATCCTAGATTCTGAAACTAAGAAAAACAGGGCTACGGGAAACCGCAGCCCTGCCTTTTGTTAGCCTTTGAATCACGATCAATCCGATGTTAAGAACTCGATGATCTCGTCTGCCCGAGGATCATTGGCCTTTTGGTCTAAGTACTCACTGTAACGTAGAAAGATCGACTTTAGAACGTGATTTTCGTCGTAGTACACACCTTCCCATCTGGTGACCTCCCAACGAACATCAGGAGCTGTTCCCGGATCAAGGATCCTATAGTCCGGGTTGTGAAGAATACCTTGAAGGTTGTCGATACATTTCTGCATTCCATCTTTATCTTCAATCGTCTTGACCTTGCTGAGTTTGTCCGAGATGGAACCATCAGCGTACTTCTCAAGCAGAAGATCAAATGGCATCTCCGTAATCTCTGGATCCTCTGTGTAGAACACATCTCCATTCTGATCGTATAGTACATACGTTTTAAGAGGCTTTTCCTCACGAATCTTCGAATAGTCTACAGACATAAGGAACGCGATCTGAGCGATCTCGTAGTCAGTTTGAGAGTGCTCAATCGCAATTGAATCCTCTGAATCTTTGTCAGAGGATTCAGTCTTTGGTTTGTCTCCACAAGAGACAAACAAAGCAAGAATACAAAGTATCAATACAAAAACAGATTTTTTCATAGAATCACCCAACCTGTTGGAATTGTCAATTTAAGTTTAGTCATAAAACACACTAAAAGTTTTATCTGACCAAGAAACCCGAGTGAAGCGTAGCGTAACGAGGGTTTCTTGGTC
>CAJOLL010000096.1 GCA_905235455.1 uncultured Clostridia bacterium | reverse complement strand
GAGAAAATGGAATCGAAAAAAATGAAATTATTATAAATAATAAAAATAATAAAACGAATGATTTACTAAATATAAAAAATATATATGATAATGTTGAAACGCTAGATAATTTGGGCGTTTCCTCATATAATCTTTATGGGGAATGCCCCGAATTTTTCAGGGAACGGACGGAATTATGGAACAGGAAGAAATCATGGAACAGATGAAGATACATCTCCGGAACCGGCGCATTGCGTTCTGGGTTGTATTGGCGCTTTTCATCGTGGCGGCGACAGGTTTCGGCGTCATGTTGATGGAATATGAGAAAGCTAAGAAGAATAAGGAGACTACGCCTGTAGAACCGGAAACAGTTTTCGTCCTGGAGAATGCAGCGGACAGGGTAGCTTCCTTCAAGGGTGAACACAGTACGGTTAAGATTGATACCATCCTCGGCTGGCAGTACATTACGCTTTCCTATCCGGGCGGTTTTTCCTTGAGCGTGCGTAACGAATACCCGAAGGAACGCGTTGCCTCGGATGAGCTGTTCTCCGGCGACCCGACATGGATCACCGAGTCCATCGGCGGTATCGGTCTCGACGGCCGTCACATGGTCACGAAGATGAGCTACCGCTTCCTGCATACCCTCGAGAACATCGGATCTGCACCGGAGCCGAATATGACGATCCTGTGGAGCCCGAATCTTCCGGAGAACTTCAAGAAGTACTGCGCCAAGATCTCCATCAACACGTCTTCCATCCAGTACGAGAGCGATGAGCTGATGCGAGAAAAGTTCGGCGACGATTACGCGATCGCCTGCTGCGTTTCCGCCATGCGTGTCGGTAAGCAGATGCAGTTCTTCGGTGCCCGCGCGAATCTGGCCAAGGCTTTGCTCTATTCTATCAATGGCGGACGTGACGAGAAGAGCGGCGACCAGGTCGGTCCGGTAAGAAATCCGATCACTTCCGAATACCTCGATTACGATGAGGTCATGGAGCGTTTCGATGAGACCTGTGCATGGCTTTCCAAGCTCTATATCAACACACTGAACGTCATTCATTACATGCATGACAAGTACTGCTACGAGCGTCTCGAAATGGCGCTGCACGACGAGAAGATCGACCGCACCATGGCTTGTGGTCTTTCCGGTCTTTCTGTTATCGCTGACAGCCTCTCCGCGATCAAGTACGCGAAGGTAAAGCCGATCCGCAATGAACTCGGCCTGGCCGTTGACTTCGAGATCACAGGCGACTATCCGCAGTACGGTAACGACAACCCGAAGGTCGACCGTATCGCAGCGGAAGTCGTAAGAAAATTCATGAAGCATCTCAGTAAGCACAAGTGCTACAGAAATGCGCGCCCGACACAGTCGATCCTGACGATCACTTCCAATGTCGTATATGGTAAGAAGACAGGGTCTACACCGGACGGAAGAAAGGGCGGCGAGCCGTTTGCTCCGGGTGCCAACCCGATGCACGGCCGTGACAGATCCGGTGCAGTTGCTTCCATGAGATCCGTTGCAAACCTGCAGTATGATTACAGCGAAGACGGTATCTCCTATACCTTCTCCATTCTGCCTTCCACACTCGGCAAGACTGAGGAAGAGCAGAAGACCAACCTCTGTAATCTCCTCGACGCCTATTTCAACGACGGCGGTCATCACATCAACGTCAACGTCATTCTTCGTAAGACTCTTCTTGACGCGATGGATCACCCGGAGAAGTACCCGCAGCTGACGATCCGTGTTTCGGGATATGCCGTAAACTTTACGACCCTGACGCACGAGCAACAGCTGGAAGTTGTCCGCCGCACCGTACACTCGAAGTTCTGATGAGCAACTGTGGGGACAGATCCGATCCGTCCCCACAGTTTGTTTAAGGGGTTACGATTTTTTAACCGACGTGAATGGTTCGTTATCAGGTTCCTCTTAACAAGATCCGCTGAATAGGTGACTAATTTCCAAATATGCAGATTTAGTCACCTCAAAAAATGACGTTCAGGTGACTAATTTCCAAATATGCAGATTTAGTCACCCCGAGAATCCGATTTTAAGTGACTAAAAACGAAAAATACAGAATTAGTCACTTCGAAAAAAGAAATCCGAGTGACTAAAATGAGAAAAAACGAAATTTGTCACTTAAAAAGCCAAAAATCGAGTGACTAAAATTGCAAAAACTGAATTAGTCACTTGCAGGCAAGAAAACCGGGTGACGAAAACGAGAAAAAACGAGATTAGTCACCCGTGCATCGCAGATACCAAGGGTAAGGAAACCTCGCAAAGGGAACCCCGCAATTGGAGCCCAGCAATTGGAACCTCGTAAAGGAAAGAAGGGCAGGATGAGCAAAGATCAAAACGCGATCAGAAGCGTAAAGGGTTATGTGCATTCGATAGAGACACTCGGAGCCGTGGACGGGCCGGGGCTGCGCTTTGTCGTGTTCATGCAGGGCTGTCCGCTGAGATGTAAGTTCTGCCACAATCCGGACACCTGGAGATTCGAGGGCGGGGAAGAGTACACGGTTGACGAGATGGTCAAGAAGATCCTGCGCTACAAGACGTATATTGCCAGCGGCGGTGTGACGATCTCCGGAGGCGAGCCGCTCCGACAAGCGGAGTATGTTCTTGCCCTTACAAGAGCACTCCACGAGAAGAGTCTGCATGTCGCGATCGACACGTCCGGGATCTATAACGAAGGCACTGCTCTTGAGGCGGCCATGGAGGCCGATCTTTTACTTCTCGATATCAAAGCTTTCGACAGAGAAAAGGCGCAAAATCTGACCGGCTTTACGACCGATCACGCATGGTCGCTTTTGGAAGAAAGACAAAAGAAAAATAAGCCCGTCTGGATTCGCCACGTGATGGTTCCCGGGATCACTCTGATCGATAAGGATGCCTCGGGAAAAGCACTTGTCTCGGAAGAGAAGTGGAGATCTGAAAACCGCGAGCTTATAGACGGTATGCGTAGAATGAACGATTATTCATGTATCGAAAGAGTAGACCTCTTACCGTTCCATAAGATGGGAGAATACAAGTACGAAGAGTTGCATTTTTCATACGAATTAAAGGACACGGAAGAACCTTCGGAAGAGGTCATCGAGTGGGCAGAAAAAGCCCTGAAAGAGATCCGGGGCTGACATGCCAAAAAACAGAAAAATAGAAGAGAAAAAGAATATCCCTCAAGCGACGAGTTTTGCTTCAGGAAACTGTTTGAGTCGCAAGAGAGAGATATTCTTTTTGTTTCGGTTTAATAGTAGATATTCTTTTTGTTTCGGTTAAATAGTGTTTTTCGCACGGATCAGGCGTAATTTGATTCCACGTAGTCGTAGATCATTTTGGATACTTCGCCGATGATCTGCTGCGCGGTCAGCGCATTGCCGCTCTCGGTCATAACCGCGAGAACGTAATCTTCGGTGCCGAATACGATTCCGACGTCGTTATTGGTGTAATATGCGTCGTGAAAGCCTACTTTATGGGCAACGGTCACGTTGGAAGGAACTCCGCCCGGAACGCCCCAGTTATATTCAGTGTTGCAAAGATCATTGATCAGCGGCTGATAGTGCTCTTTGTCGGCCATATAGTCCTTGTAGAGGTGTTCGGCGTACTTCGCAAGGTCAATCGCGGAAGTGCGGCGTCGGCCGTGTGTCGCGGTTCCCGCGTAATCGGTGTACTGGACATCGGATCTGTAGTCGACTACGGAGCTGATGGTCTTCATGTAGTTGTTGTTTACGGCATCCTCGCCGCCGAGACGACGAAGTACCATGTTGGTTCCGCAGTTATCACTTACCGTGATCGAGAGGTGAGAAACGTCGTAAAGCGTGTATTCCGTGCCGTCTGCGGAGTTCTGGATCGTGCCTGTACCGCCTTCGTAGTCGCCGTTCGGATACTTCGCGGCGTTGTAAATGATCTTTTCGTCCATCGTGAGCTCACCGGCTGCGGCCTTCTCGTAAAGGTAGGTGTTGTAAGCGATCTTGATGGAAGAAGCGGCAACGATCGGCTGGGATTCGTTAAATGCCAGCGTTTCACCGTTGTTCATGTTGATGTAGTAAACACCGAAGCGACCGGTCTGCTTATTGAGATAATCGGCGATCTGTGTTTGAACTGCGGCAAGGTTGGTTGCACGGGTCTGTGCATCGACAGTCTGCGTGCGTACGCCTTCGCTCTCGGAGGCAGGCGTGTCGGAGGAAGAATCCGACGGCGGAACGATCACGCTTCCGGATTCATCTGTCAGCACAGGCGCGCTCGAAGAAGAAGTTGGCGCCACGACGTCTTTTTTGCCCTTGGATACAAGCTTGGAAATAAAGATGATGTCCAGAATGATGCAGATCATACAAATAAAAAGGCAGATGATAACGAATTTCTTTCTTCTGTCGTTGCCGGATCTGCGATTCGTAGAGTTGTAAATATTGTAACCGGCACTATAGCCAGAATTGGCGTTTTGTTTCATGGTTGGTCTCCTAAATATATGCGGAGCGGCAAAGGCCGCGTAAGTTCATAATATGGTCTTCCCGAAAAGGCCCCAATTCCTTTTCGTGCAAGCACAAGTATAGCATCGTAAAGTTACGATTCGATTTGCATATTGTAACAAGACATATACATAAGAGCAAGGAAGGTTTTTTTGATAATTCCTTACAGACAAGGGTAATTCAGGCGGATTCTATCAAATCTGTCACTTTACGGGCGGTCCTGAAGACTCTGTCTTTCGGCCGAACGCAGGATGTCCGGAAGAGTCCTGGACATGTCGGTCCTAGTACTAAACCCGAAGTGCGCGCGAAGCGGTACGCCGTTGACGGTAACGCCCGAAAAATCGCACTTGCATATGTTTACGAGGGCTTCCGCAGTGGCGGCTTCAACGCCCGGCAACATGACGATGAATTCATCGCTTCCCCAGCGCGCGATCGTTCCCGAATCCTTGACGGCTTTCGTCAGGAGTTCACCGACTTTTATAAGCAAATTGTCACCTGTCTCGATGCCGTAGTTATCGTTGATCTGATGCATGCCCTGGATATCGATCACGATAATGCTGTAAGGTGTGATCTCCTCGGCTTCCGCACGTTCAAATTCACCTTCGCAGTAGATGCGGTTATAAAGCTGTGTCAGCGGATCGTGGTAGCTCAGGAAGAGGTTCTTGTTCTGGGACTGCTTCAGCGACGTAATGTTTGTCGAGAAGCACGAAACGCCGATGATCTGTTTCTTTTCATCGAGGATCGGCGCGTAGTAAGTCTGCCAGTAAACGGCGGTCTGGGCGTTCTCGCCGAACTGGCTGATCTGCGAGAAATATTCGCCCTTCAGGGCGTTTTCCAGATCTCTTCGGATAAGGCCTTTGATCTCCTCGTCGGTGATGTGGTCGAGCAGACAGTCGCCGACCTTGATCTCTTCGTGCCAGATGCGCAGCATCGAGTACTTGTGACGGTTGTTAAAAGACGTGTATCGGAAGTCCCGGTCGAGCGTGTAGACAAGCGTTTCCGGCATTGTTTCCATCATGGAATGCTGGATCGATTTCCACGCTTCGGCGCGGTCGAATTCTTTTCTGTAATCCTCTTCGAGGTGATAAGTATTTGCGAACTGCTTGATGAAGATGCGGTACATGACCGTGCCGAGGATGAGCATGAATGCCGTGTCCTTGATCATGAAGATGATCAGCGTGCTTCTCGGCACCTCGCGGATCATCGCCAGTATCGTATGCGACATGACGATCCAGATAACCGTAATGAGCATGAAAAACAGAACCGTCAGGAAACTGTTTCGGATGAACGGCAGCGAGATCTTCTGCCACAGACTCATCTTCTTTTCTTCCGAGGTAAAAGCACCGGTCGGGGATCTTTTTTCTGCACCGGAAGAAGAGCCGGAAGTTCCGTCGGAAAGTGCTTTTGAAGAAGGATCTTCATGCAACGGCTTATCGGGCTTTCCGCGCGCGAAAGAAGTAGGGTCGTTTACGTCAAACCCCGCTTCTTTTCTCAGTTTTTCAAGATCGTCTTTATATGTCATGTTGCGCTCGCTTCGTCAGGTTATTAGCTCAGTTCGGCATCCGTATAATAGCCGCTGTCGATCAGGATCGTACGGTAGTTATTGATGTCGACATAGATCGGCGCTACGAGGTTAGCAGGAACGATCTTTACACCGTTGTCGCAGGTCGAAGTGTCGTTGACAAAAACGTCGGTCCCGTCGATGATCGCCTTGACCATATCGACCGTCTGATCGACCAGGTCGCGGTAGTCCTTGAAAACGGACATCGACTGCTTGCCGCTGATGATGTTTTTCACGTTGACAATATCGCAATCCTGTCCCGTGATGACCGGGTAATTTCCGACATAGAAAGCTTC
>CAJOLL010000095.1 GCA_905235455.1 uncultured Clostridia bacterium | reverse complement strand
GTGCTATTTTGCTGTGTCAAATGCTCCGTATTGTGATATTATAGGTAGCGGAAGCTTAGCTCAGCGGGAGAGCATTCCCTTCACAGGGGAGGGGCCATGGGTTCGAACCCCATAGTTTCCACCAACAAAGAAAGATCCTGAAAGCTTTTCATCGAATCGCTTCCGGGATTTTTCTTTTATTTCAAAATCTTGTATTGACAGAGGAAACCAATACGCGAGTAAAGGCTTTCAGGAGATGTTAAGGCTCTATGGGATGGATGGGAGTGTGAGCAGGCCGTCCTGTCCATATTGTTTCAAAGTTCACTTCGCGAATTCTTTTAACATCCGTATGTATTCTTCCGTCAGAAGCGAGGGGTGGATCCTTTCCGGAAGGATGTATCCGATCTGCATGTAATCATCGACTTTTAAGGGCTTGGCGATGATGCTCGGACCGTTCAGTTCTTCGTTGATGACGCCGCTGCAGATCGTATATCCATCGAGGCCGATCAAAAGATTAAAAAGCGTTGCACGGTCGCGCACGATCAGTTCTTTTTCACAGTCCACCGTGCTTAAGATCTCCTCGGAAAAGTAAAAAGAGTTGTGGCTTCCCTGCTCATAGGAAAGGCGTGGATAGGGCTTCAGGTCTTCAAGTGTCAGCGATCTCTTTTTCGCCAAGGGCGAATGCGTGCTGATAAATACATGCGGTTTCGCACGGAAAAGCGGCTTGAAAAGAAGTCCGTTGTCGCGAAGGGTCTTGCGGATCACGGTCTCGTTAAATTCATTGAGATAAAGCACACCGATCTCGCTTCGGAGCTTCGCGACGTCGTCGATAATGTCATACGTCTGCGTCTCTCTCATGTGGAATTCGTATTTGTTGCCGCCGTACAGTTTCAGAAGTTTCACGAATGCTTCAACCGCGAAAGAATAGTGCTGGGCCGAGACACAAAAGCGGGTCTTTCCTTCCGTTTTTCCCGTATATCGTTCTTCGATCAGATCGGCCTGTTCTAAGATCTGTCTGGCATAGCCCAGAAATTCCTCGCCTTCGGCCGTGACTTCGACGCCTTTATTACTTCTGTCGAAAATTGTGACATTGTATTCGTTTTCAATCTCACGGATCGCGGCGGTCAGGCTCGGCTGCGCGATGAAGAGTTTCGCGGCTGCTTCCGTAATGTTTCCGGTATCAGCTACCGTGACGACATATCTCAGCTGTTTCAGTGTCATAAAGGTCCCTCCGGATGCCCTGCAAAGCGCCCGTTCCGTTCCGTTTTAAAAGGGTCTTTCCGGGAACGGTGCTTTTCGCGATACATAGAGCTTCTCTATAACTATAGCACTCGCCATAGATAAAATCTATCATCATGCGCCGATTTTATGTATTTTACCCACTGAAATGCTAGGCGTATACTTCGAACTACCCAAAAAGAACAGGAGAACAAGGAAAATGAAAACATCAGTCATCGGATTTCCGAGGATCGGAAGAAACAGAGAGTTAAAGTTCGCAAGCGAAAAGTATTTCGCGGGCAAAATCAGCGAAGCCGAGCTTCTTCTGACCGGACGAATGCAGAGGGAGTTCAATCTCAAGACGCAGAAAAACGCAGGGATCGACTTCATCTCCAGTAACGATTTTTCCTTTTACGATAACGTGCTGGACACCGCTTTTCTCTTCAATGCGGTCCCGCAGCGCTACAAGGATCTGGGCCTTTCCACGATCGACACATACTTCGCCGCCGCAAGAGGCTACCAGGGCGATAAGGGCAATGTAAAAGCGCTCGCCATGAAAAAGTGGTTCAACACAAACTACCACTACATCGTTCCGGAGATCGACGACGACACGAAGATCGAGCTCGTCGGAACGAAGCCGCTCGATGAATTTACCGAGGCAAAAGCACTTGGTGTCGACACCAAGGTCGCCCTCATCGGTCCTTTTACCTTCTTAAAACTGGCACGTTTTACAGGTAAGAAATCTGCAGAAGATTTTTCTTCTGTCCTTACAACGGAATACATCAAACTCATCAACAAACTTGCTTCTTCAGGCGCTTCGGTCATCGAGTTTGACGAGCCGTATCTCGTACGCGATCTTAATGAAAAAGATATCACTTTATTCGAAACGATCTACAAACAGATCCTTTCCGGAAAAGGCGTTCTTCAGATCTTCCTTCAGACCTATTTCGGCGATATCCGTGACATCTATAAGAACGTGGTTTCCTTGGATTTCGACGCGATCGGCATCGACTTTGTCGAAGGCAGAAAGAGCCTCGAGCTCGTGAAGGCAAACGGTTTCCCGAAGGGAAAGATCCTGATCGCAGGCGTCGTAAACGGTAAGAACATCTGGAAGAATAACTACGGTAAGACAAAGAAGATCCTCGACGATCTTTCTTCTATCGTATCTGAAGACGCCCTCGTCGTCGGCACTTCCTGCTCTCTTCTTCACGTGCCGTATACGCTCGAAAGCGAGACAAAGCTCCCTGCTTCTTATAAGGCACACTTCGCTTTTGCAGAAGAAAAACTCATCGAACTTTCCGAGATCGCTTCTTCGGACAGCGCAGCTTTTGCTAAGAATGCAGAACTCTTTGCCAACCGCCCGGATGTCCTCGACCGGGCCGTGAAGGAGCGTGTCAGCGGAATCCGCGAAGAAGATTACACAAGACTTCCGGTCTTTGAGGAAAGAGAAAAGATCCAGAAGCAACTTCTCGGACTTCCGCTCTTCCCGACCACGACGATCGGATCTTTCCCGCAGACCGAAGATGTCAGACGCTACAGAAAAGATTTCAAAAACGGTGAGATCTCTGAAGCACAGTACGTTGCTTTTAACGAGGAAAAAATCAGAGCCTGCATCAAAAAACAGGAAGAGATCGGCCTGGATGTCCTCGTTCACGGCGAGTACGAAAGAAACGACATGGTCGAGTATTTCGGCGAGCACTTGTCGGGCTACGTCTTTACCGAGAAGGCCTGGGTCCTCTCGTACGGCACACGCTGCGTGAAGCCGCCGATCATCTGGGGCGATGTTTCGCGAAAAGAACCGATCACGGTCAGATGGTCCGTCTTTGCAAAGAGCTGCACGGATAAGCCTGTTAAGGGCATGCTCTCCGGTCCGGTCACGATCCTGAACTGGTCGTTCCCGCGTGAGGATATCTCCCTTCTGGAGAGCACGCTTCAGATCGCACTCGCTATCCGGGACGAGGTCCTCGATCTCGAAAAGAACGGCATCGGCATTATCCAGATCGACGAAGCCGCACTCCGCGAAAAGCTCCCGCTTAGAAAGTCCGACTGGTATAGCGAATACCTCGACTGGGCGATCCCGGCATTCCGTCTCGTGCACAGCGGTGTCAAGCCGGAAACACAGATTCACACGCATATGTGTTATAGCGAATTTACGGACATCATCCCGGCGATCGATTCGATGGATGCGGACGTCATCACCTTTGAGGCTTCGCGTTCCGATCTTCTGATCCTCGATGCCCTGAAGGAAAATAACTTCAAGACCGAAGTCGGCCCGGGCGTTTACGATATCCACAGCCCGCGTGTGCCGTCCGTTGACGAGATCGTCGGCCAGCTAAAAAAGATCCGCGAAAAGACCGAAGACAGCAAGCTCTGGATCAACCCGGACTGCGGCCTGAAGACACGTGGCGAGGCCGAAACAAACGCCGGTCTGAAAAACCTCGTCGCAGCTGCGAAGATCATCCGCGAAGAAAAATAAAGAGTCGGAAGCCGACGGCCGAAGGCTGTGAATCGGCATACTGAGAAGCGGCGGCGCGCGACGATTTACGGCCGTCGGCCCCGCCCCCTAAGGAGAACGAAAAGGAGAATCGCATGAAGATCTCTGAATTATACCAAAACAAAAAGAGAAGTCTCTCATTCGAGATATTTCCTCCCAAAAAGGACACCGAACTTACGAGCATCGATGAGACTTTAAAAGTACTTTGCGAGCTTCACCCGGACTTCATCAGCGTGACGTTCGGAGCCGGAGGAAGCGCGAACAGTAACCGCACGATCGAGATTGCGAAGAACATTAAGCACAACTACGGGATCGAGCCGGTCGTGCATCTGACTTCCCTTCACTACGATAAGTCCGAGATCGATGCTTTTGCCCGCGCAATGAAAGAAGCGGGGATCGAAAACATCCTCGCGCTTCGCGGCGACAGAAATCCGGCGATTGCCGAAAAGGATGACTTCCGCCATGCATCGGAACTGATCGGATACTTAAAGTCGAAATACGATTTCTGCGTACTCGGCGCCTGCTATCCGGAGTGTCATCCGGAATCCGAAAACAAAGTCTCCGACATGAAGGGGCTGAAAGCGAAGGTCGATGCCGGTGCGGAAGTTCTCGTGTCACAGCTCTTTTTCGAGAACCGGAAGTTTTATGATTTCCAGGAGCGCTGTAAGATCGCGGGGATTGATGTCCCGATCATTCCGGGCATTATGCCGGTCATTAACGCCAATCAGATCAAGCGCATGATCAGCCTTAGCAATACCAGTTTCCCCGAACGCTTTTGCCGTATCATCAAGCGCTACGAAAACAACAGCGAGGCGCTTTTCGATGCGGGCATGTCGTATTGCTTAAGCCAGATCATCGATCTGATCGCCGTCGGCATCCCCGGGATCCATCTTTATACGATGAATAACCCGAAGGTCGCAAAAAGGATCTGTGACGGTATACGAAATCTCGTCTGATGCAAAGAGGAAGCCGGCAAGATAAAAGCAGGATCTCCGCTTCCGGGCGTCCTGCTTTTTTATTCGCGCGATGGAGAATCTTTTCAGATGACTTCTGTTTTTTCTTTTCAAAGGCGGAGATTATTCTTTTGTCTTTTTCTGAGAATGACACATCCGGCTCGACGGGCACGACGCGCAGTTACAGCCACAAGAGGACTTCCCGTTACGCTTATCGGAGATCATCTTATAGATCACAAATCCCACGGCAACAAGCAAAAGAAGACTTATGAGGATCGTTCCCAGATTGTCGGTAATGAAGGCCATTAATAAAGGTTCCTTTCGGCTTTTTGCCTTGCTTTTTTCTTTGCCTCGGCGGCTTTTCGTCTTGGCTGTTTTCGTCCTCTTCATTCTATCACACAAATTGAAATCGTCATCTTCTTATGTTACCTTGAAAATAGTAATTCTCGGGAGGTACCGGTTATGGCAGCATTAGGAATCTTAAGACGAGTTGCAGATGAAAACAGAATGTTTTTCATAAAAAACTGCATCCGGTTCGATACCCCGCGTCTTCGAAGCGAACAATATCCGGACAGTGTTAATGTCGAATCCGACATCCCCTATATCGAAAGCGAAAATGTCGTGACTCCGAGCTTTGATGAAAGCCTCTGCTCATCTTTACGAGTTCTCGATATCTACACTCCCGAAAACAGTAAAGCCGGCGAGATCTTTCTTCTGATCCACGGCGGCGCTTTTGTATACGGATGCAAAGAACTGGACAAATGCTTCGGGATGCATCTTGCAAAAAAGTCCGGGATCACTGTGGCAAACATCAACTATCGTCTCCTTCCGGGCACAGATCTTCAGGGCGTTTTAAATGACGTTTTTGCCGCGGTCACTTTCCTCAGTAAAAAAGGCTTTTCGAAGTTCCATACGATCGGCGATTCTGCCGGCGGTTACCTCTGTCTGATCACCGCGCTCCTTCTGAATTCCAAAGAGATGCGAAACGAGTGCGGTCTTTCAGATTTTCCCGAGGAGGTTTCCTGCCTGAGCACCAGCCCGATCTGCGGCGATCACCTCGAAAGTCCGAGAAAGTTTGCCGGTATATTCTCTCCGCTATCAGTAACCGCATTTACCCGCAGATGGAATTCCTTTTTGATGAAATCAATGGAAAATTCCAATCGTACATAGACAACAATTATACGGGACTGCTGACCAAGAGCCATTTGACACGTCCCTACTCGGTAAACAAGGTGTTGCAGCATATCAATTCTGCACATAAAGAGCCAAATGAACGTGTGGCCCTTTTCGTTATCGACGGTATGGCTTATTGGCAGTACTTGATGTTGAAAGACTTGCTGGCAGAAAATGATTTGTCTCCTGTGGATAATATCTGCTACGCATGGATGCCAAGTATTACCAAGTTATCACGACAAGCATTGTTCCGTGGTGACATGCCAAAAGACTCGTATGTACAGAATCCACAGAATGAGAGTAAGCAGTGGTTTGACTTTTGGACCAAACGCCATGTTCCTGCTCCGTCGGTTTGGTATGAACATAATGGATCAATAGTCCATCCCGAGCTCTATACCAGGTTTGGATATGTCACGACAAGTCTTGATAACCACATGCATGGCTGTCGTGATTTGAAGGATCTCTACGACCTAACGGCAAACAGGCTAGTGGAAATTGTGCCAGAAATCATGAAACTTCATGACGCGGGTTATACTGTCTATATTACAGCCGACCATGGAAACGTGTATTCACAC
>CAJOLL010000094.1 GCA_905235455.1 uncultured Clostridia bacterium | reverse complement strand
GTTTCTCCGGCCTCTTATGCCCGTCCGCTGAAGTCGATCGGTAACAGTACGACGACGCCGAGAGACATGGAAAACAGAAGAGATGTATGGACAGTGGTATGCACGCTTTCCGCGCAGGTGGCCTCGAGACTTCGTAAACACCATTTCTATGCAGGGACCGTTACGATCTGGGTAAGAGATACGGATCTTCGGTCCTACGAGAAACAGAGAGCACTTCCTTCAGAGACGAATGATGAAAAAGAGATCGCAAAACTTGCGATGGAGCTTTTTGATGAGAGTTATGACTGGCATGCACCGCTTCGGAGCTTCGGTGTCCGTACGACTCATCTGACGGACGAAGATGACTACCACCAGATCACGCTTTTCGAAAACGTCGAAAAGACACAAAAAGATGACAAGGTCAATCAGACACTCGATGGCCTTCGCGCCAGATACGGGTATAATATCGTTATGAGAGGGACCCAGCTTGAGGGCTGTGGCGATATATGTGCCGAGGGAAGAGAAGATGCCCCGCACGGTGGTTTTCGGGAGGATCTGTGAGTTATAAAAGCGCAAATGAATACTATCGCTCTTTCTTCGGACAGAAGGTCTACCGCATCGCGCTGGATGCCGGATGCACCTGCCCGAACAGAGACGGAACGAAAGGGATCGGAGGATGTATCTTCTGCAGCGGATCCGGTTCCGGAGAGTTTGCCGCAAGCAGAGAAAAGCCCATATCTGAACAGCTGATAGAGGCAAAAGAAAAGGTAGCCCGAAAACACGGCTCGGGAAAATATATTGCGTATTTTCAGAACTTTACAAACACATACGGAGATGAGGATGTTCTAAAAGCCAAGTATGAGGCGGCGCTTGCCGATCCGGAGGTGGTCGGAATATCGATCGCGACGAGACCGGATGCCATCAGTGAAAAGATGTACGGGATCCTGGAAGAACTGTCGGAAATGACCAAGGTCTATATCGAACTGGGTCTTCAGACGATCCATGAAGAAACGGCGAAATGGATGAGGAGAGGATATGAGCTTCCTGTTTTTTCAAGAGCCGTAGAGCGACTTTCCGGGATTACGGGGATCGACGTGATCGTGCATGTGATTATGGATCTTCCCGGAGAGTCAAAAGAGATGATGCTTCAAACGATCGACTATTGCAGTTCTCTTCCGATCCACGGAATCAAGATCGCCAACCTTAACATCCTGCGGGATACGGATCTGGAAAAAGAATATCTGAGATCTCCGTTTCCGCTGATGGAACAGGAGGAGTATATTGGTTTCCTCGAAGAAGCGGTTGAAAGACTTGATCCGGATATCGTCGTTTACAGGCTGACGGGGGACGGCGCGAAAAGCGCTTTGATCGCACCTTTGTGGGTCACAAATAAGAGGGCGGTCCGCAATGCCATCGCTGCTGCTTTTCGAAAGGATGGCGTCGTTCAGGGAAAGAACCGGTGTCCGAAGAGAACTTCTTGACTCACGGGATGTCTTTTTTTACAAAGCCGTCATATGCGGTCAAAAGAAGAATGAATACCAGTATGGCAAGATAGATCAGGGAGAACCGGAGGGACAGCGAATTATTACCGATGCCGATAAGACCGGCATCTTCGGCATTTAAATATCCGCTTAAGTCGAAATACGGGAAGATCTTGCCGGCAAGATCCATATTGGAAAACGGCAGAAAATCGATCCAGCGATGGTGTCCGAAGATTTCCACGATTATGGAAAAAGAACTGTTGCAGAATACAAGTCCCGTTGAGATCCCGACGGCGATACCGGTATTTCTGGTAAAGCACGAAATCGTAAATGCACCGAGAAGATACACAAACAGAGAAGTGTTATCGGCCAGGAAGAACAGAAATGAGAACAGCAGATTCGGAATGGTCTGAACCGCACCTCCGGAGCAGAAGTAGTACGGGGGCAGGGAAGAGGATCCCATGCAAAGAGCCGTGGAGAGTGTGGTGATCAGCGTAATGAGAATGCTTCCCGCAAGCACCCAGGTGACAAGGGCGAGGAGTTTTGAAGTGAAGATCTTCCAGCGCTTAACGGGCGCGATGATCAGGGATTTAATCGAGCCTGTTGCCATTTCCTGGGAAATACTGCTTCCCGCGATGATGATAAGCAGAATAACCAGAAGAAAACGGGAGGCCTTCTGTGCGACCTGTCTGACGATGGTTGCATTGGAAGCTTTACTGCTGATGAGGCAATTATGATCGATCTGGTACTCCAGGATCATTACTCTGTTTTCGATCTGCGTCCTGCGGCTTTGGGTCAACGGCATATATGTGCCGTCTACGTCATCAATGCCCATGGCCAGATTGTTTTTATAATCTTCACACAGGGTTATGGCTTCGAGAATATTCAAGGTTTCATCATTGTCGAGTTTTCCCTCGGGATCGATCTCGATCACTTTTCGGAGAGCGGAGGTCACTTTATTATCGGAAAGCGGATATTCATTTTCCTGATACTTCAGGAAGGCATCGTAGTCATGGTAGAAAAAAGCTTCTTTGGCAAGATCCAGCTGCCTGGTGGCAAAGGCATATTCCTTATACCAATCATCGGTGCGCTCCCGAAACGGTTCCATATTCAGACCGCAGAGCCGTTCGAAGGCATTGAGGTAAGAGAAAAATGCATTTAGGGACAGATATGTATCTGTGATCGGGTACGAGTCAAAGTCATAGTTGGCGAGGATCGCATTGTAACTGCTGAGGATCTCATAAGCATAAAACTGGTCTTCGGTAAGGTTCAGTTTCGTCGCAAAGAGTTCCACTGTCTGATTATCTATGGTAAAACGGAGAGTCTCGTGTTCGACATATCTGTTCGGATCCTCCAAAGAACTTTTGGCGTTATCACGTTCTTTGGTGATCTGTGTCTTTCCGATCTCGGAATATGTTATGCCGGCATCTGCGGGGATAAGGTTTTTTATCAGGAAAGGCATGAAAAACGAGGTCAAAATCATCAGTATAACGAGAACCCAGACGAGCAATCTGTGGGACAGTTTGATCATTTCGTTATGGTAAAGTGCGGTAAGCTTACTCAATTTTGTTACCTCCGCCTGTGATCTCAAGGAAAGCTTCCTCAAGGGAGGATTCCAGTTTTTGGACGCCGAGGATATCTGAACCTGAATTAACGAGCGTCCGGACGCATTCGTTGATCTGTTCTTCCTCGATCTCGATGTCCAATGTGTCATCGTTTACATTAGTGATCTTGTTTTTGTATTTTGCGGAAAGGATCTCTTTCGCTTGGGCGGGATTTGACGTTTTGATGCGGTAGACGGAGGCGCTCTGTGCCTGATTGACGAAGTCGTCGATCGAACAGATCTGAAGGAGCTTACCGTGGTTAATGATACCGATACGGTCGCACATCAGCCGGATCTCGCTGAGAAGATGTGAAGAGACCATGACAGCTACACCTTCTTCATGGGCGCATTGCGTCAGGATGTCGCGGAGCAGATGAATACCGGCAGGATCAAGACCGTTTGTCGGCTCGTCGAGGATCAGGACCTGGGGACGGTGAAGAAGTGCCTGCGCCAGGCCGATGCGCTGCTTCATTCCCAGGGAGTACTTTTTGACGGGTTCATCCGCACGGTCGGAAAGACCGACCAGCTCCAATACCTCGTCAATACGCTCTTTCGTGACACCTTCATGAAGACGCGCATACATCTGAAGATTCAGACGTGCGGATAAGGTGTTGTACATTTCAGGGTTTTCCACGATGCCTCCGATCGAAGACATGGCCTCTTCATAATGTGTCTTACGGCTAAACCCGTTGATGATGATCGTGCCTTCGTCCGGACGGAAAAATCCCATGACCATCTTGATGATCGTGGTCTTGCCTGCGCCATTCGGACCGAGAAAACCGAATACCTCACCGGGATAAAGATCAAATGAGACATTATCTACGGCAGTTATTCTGCCGAAGGTCTTCGTCACGTTCTTTATCTGAAGAGCAGGTTGTTTCTCTTGTCCGGACATTTTGTTCTCCTTTGCTTTGATCCGTTTACGGGTTCGTGGTATCTAAGTGAATCTCTGCACTTACCAGTTTCCATTCGGTCTCCTGCTTTAAGAACAGAAGAGTTTCGTTTGATGTGTATACTTGCGATACTCTGGATCCGTCTTCTTTTATGAACTCCACCGTTGTCTGCGTGCTGACAAAGACTGTGGCCGATCCGTTATAGATCTCCGAAATCTCGATCAATAACGGCGTTCGGGTGCAGTTGACAGGGCACAGCTGATTTGCCCGGCAGTTGTCGAAAAACGGGAAGAAGTATTTGACCTGTGCATGCCGTACGGCTTCGTTTTCACAAAAAAACGATTCCATCTTATTCGTTGCCGCGGTCATTAAAGACGCAAGAGCCTCCTCGGTCCATTGCCCCTGCTCCCAAAACTGCGGCTCGGAAGGACACACGAAATAGACGGACGATTCATTGATAAACTGTTCGGAGATATCTTTGATCTTTGCTTTATCCTTTTTCGTTTGGGCATTATCAATCAGAAGATATGTGGAAACGGCAAGTATAGCTACGAAAAGCAGCAATAAACCGCGATTCATATGTTGCCAAAGCTTCTTCATGATCTTCCTCCTCACAAAACTAACAATATTTTATCATAGGAATAATCAATAATAAGTGACTTGAGTGTCATAAGTGACAATAAGGGAGACGGTCGGCGTAATTTGTTTGCAATATGTCGTAATCGAAACGTAACGATTTGTGCAATGTGTACAAATGTAATTAATGTTTCGCTTATTTCGTGATAAAATGTTGACAACAAATGAAAAGGTGTTATACTGAAAATAGCTCCAGGGAATGCGGGTTCACACCGAGTCCTAGTCGGAGAGCCGCCACTAGCGGATGCACAAGGCGAGGTTGAGAAAAACAGAAAGACCATAGGGTGGTCAGGAAACGAAGATGGAACTGCCGTAGATCAGATCCCGTGAGATTTGATGGCAAGGGAAATCGGAACCGTCAGAGCCATAGCAGAAGAAAGTGGAAAGCGGACAGCGATTGACGGTACGCGATGGCGGACACAAGTCGCAGGTCAGGTCGGAGACCATGGTTTCGGAAGCGGATCGGGATCGTTACGGGCGGTCAGTTCGTGAAGGGACCAAAAGAAATGAAAGGATACAGGTCGTTGCCGAGTAGGTTATCGGGTCGGTTCGGAAAGGTGCAGTGGCACGGGGTCATTGTCGGTTGGAAGGATCGCTGAGGGTAACGGAAGGAAGACCGCTGATACGACATCATTTCGGATCGGACCGGTTGGAAAGGTGCTTCTGATGAGGTATCGAGTAACTCCGGAAAGAGTGGGATCGGCAGGATCGGGAAGGTTCGCAGATAATAAAGGGCGACCGAAGGATACGGATGGAAAGTTGGTTCGCTGGAGTTTTTTATTTGTCCTCATTTTCACGTGCAACGGAGATCCGGATGGGTCTCCGTTTTACTATGGTTTTCAGTGTTCGAGTTCGGCGATGAACGGAAGATTTCTGCCGTATTCAGCTGAATCCATGCCGTAGCCGATCAGCCAGGAACGGTCTACTTCAAAGCCGTAGTACTTGACGGGGAGGTCGATAAGCTGGCGCTCAGGATTGTAAAGGAGCGTGCAGACCTCGATCGAAGCAGGTTTCCTGGCTTCCAGTGTCTGCAGCAGATAAGCTGTCGTAAGACCGGTCCGGATGATATCCTCGATCACGATGACATGCTTTCCCGTGATGTTGATGTCTACGTCCTTGGTGATGCGGACGATACCGGTGCTTTTCGTCATGTCCGGAATGTTCCCTATGGCGATCATATCAAGCTGCAGCGGGATATCAATGGCTCTTGCCAGGTCGGTAAAGAAAAAGAGCGACCCCTTTAGAACTCCCAGGATGACGAGCTCTTTTCCCTGATAATCTGTGTCGATCTTTTTACCGAGTTCACTTACACGTGCAAGGATCTGTTCGTTTGTAAAGAGTATCTTTTTATAGCGGATCGTATCCATACATCATTTCTCCTGTTCGCTTCCTTGTTCCGTTGCACCGAAGGCTTTCAGACGCTCGGCCAGTTCAAGGAAGTCCTTTTTATAGACGATCTTGATGGAGATACCGGGGTAGAGTTCTTTTACCTTCTTCAGCTTTCGGTTCTTCTTCGTGACGTACTTCTGATTCATCGTAGTCAGTTCCAGATAAGTGTCAAAGCGGGTAAGGTAGAAGTCCGGACTGAAGGCCAAAGTGACATTGCCTTCACTGTCCCACTCCACAGGAAAGGTCTTCGGTTCATATTTCCAGTCGATGTGATACATATCGAGGATCTTGGCAAACTCGGCTTCGGAAGGATTCTTGAATACCGGACGGTCTGTCTGGTGATCGATCGCACCTGTGGTCTTTGTCTCGGAAGAGATCCGGACGCGCAGTTCATGCTCGTGAAAAGTGGCCAGGATCGCCGCCACGCATTCATCGACAGACATAAAGGACGTGTTCAGTACCAGATGGTAAAGAGAAACATCCGTGGAATCTTCCGAGAAT
>CAJOLL010000093.1 GCA_905235455.1 uncultured Clostridia bacterium | reverse complement strand
ATTTTTCGGCGACGAAAATCCAGTGGATCCTCGAAGAAGTTCCGGGACTTAAGGCCCGGGCCGGCCAGGGGGAGATCCTCTTCGGAACGGTCGACACATGGATCCTTTACCGCCTGACGGGCGGCATGTCCCATGCGACCGACTATTCCAACGCCTCGAGAACGATGCTCTTTAATATCCATGATCTGGCGTGGGATGATGAGCTTTGTCAGTATTTCCATATTCCGAAATGCATGCTCCCGAAAGCTCTTCCCGGAGCTTCGGAATTCGGATTTGTCAGCGCACAGATCCCGGGACTGGAATCCATCTACGGCGTCGGTATCTACGGTATCCTCGGAGACCAGCCGGCGGCGCTTTTCGGGCAGACATGCTTTGATAAAGGCGACATCAAGAATACATACGGCACCGGCTGCTTCACGCTTATGAACGTCGGTTCCGATCCGATCCTCTCGAAAAAAGGGCTGGTCACGTCCGCGGCCTGGTCGTTAAACGGAGAGAAGAGACGAGCTATGCACTCGAGGGCAGCGTTTTTAACGGCGGTTCTACGATCCAGTGGCTCCGCGACGAACTCAAACTGATCGATCATGCGTCTGACTGCGACGTGCTCGCGGAGACCGTTCCTGACTCTGCAGGAGTTGTTCTCGTTCCTGCCTTCTCGGGACTCGGCGCACCGTATTGGGACATGTACGCCAGAGGCTCGATCCTGGGACTTACGCGAGGCACGACAAAAGCCCATATCGCTAGAGCCGCGCTCGAGGGGATCGCCTATCAGGTCTATGACCTCGTATCGCTTATGCAGGATGAGGCGAACTGCAAAATCACGAAACTCAAGGTCGATGGCGGCGCTTCCGTCAGCCGCTTCATGATGCAGTTTCAGGCAGATATCCTGAAGTGCGACGTCGACCGCGCCAAAGAGCGTGAGACGACTTCGCAAGGCGTGGCTTATCTGGCCGGACTTTTCTGTGGATACTGGAAAGACATGGAGGCCTTGCGGGAACTGCGCCACTGTGATACTCTCTTTACGCCTTCGATGGCTGATGACAAAAGAGAGAAACTTTTGAAGAACTGGGGCAAGGCAGTTTCGCGCGCCGCAGCATGGGAAGAGATAGATGTATGAATAGAAATTTCCGCAGATCGTTCCCGTCAGTAATCTGCCTTGCCGTTTGAAAGGACGATAATTGGACGCATTACTTTTGGTATTCATAAAGATCGTCGTGGCGGTGACACTGGGCTTTATTCTCCGAAAAGCCAAGGTCATCGATGAACGTATGCAAAAAGGACTGTCCGACATCCTTCTTCTTGCGATCCTTCCTTTTTCCATCGTTGCTTCTTCCAACTACGAAAAGACGCCCGAAGTTACCGAGGGTATGCTGATCACGCTCGTCGCGGCTATGGTCTACTATATTTTTTCACTTATCGCGATGAGGTTCCTTTCGAAAAAACTCCCCTTCGAAGAAATGGAGAAGAGGGTCTTTGTGACCATGACCGTTTTTGCGAATACAGGCTTTGTCGGGTTCCCGCTGATGTCGGCACTCTACGGAAATGCCGGACTTCTCATGGCGGTCGTATTTAATCTTGCCTATAACCTTTTCATGTACACATACGGCATCCGCCTTCTTTCCGGAAAGACCGGAAGCATAAAAAGCATCCTTGCCAATCCCGTAAATATCGCATCTGTTCTGGCGATTCTGATCTTTATCTCGCCGTTCCGCTTTCATTCTTATGTGTCCGGTCCGATCGACCTGATCGCCGCAATGACGGTGCCGCTCAGCATGATCATCATCGGATCGAATCTTGCGGCGATGCCGTTTTTCAAAATCGTTTCCGATCCGAAATCCTACCTGATCTCATTTATGCGCCTGATCGCCCTTCCGGGCGTGATGCTGCTACTTATGTATCTTGCTTTTACGAGCACTTCCATGACGCCGGAGACGGCCTCTGTCACGGTCATGATGTGCGCGCTCCCTTGTGGTTCCATGAACGTGATCCTTTCGGAAAAGTATGACTGCGCGCCGGAATTTGCGGCACGGTCGACCGTGCAGAGCATGCTTCTTTGCATGGCGACACTTCCGCTTTTTGTCGCGATCTGCTCGCATCTGTTTGTCTGAAAAACCGTACTTTTATAAGAACCCTTCTGCGGAGTCAGACCGGAGATCCCGGTTCGCATTGGAAATGCCGTACCTGTCAGGAAACGATGTTTGCCTGGCTTTGTTCCGCAACGACTGCAGGTGTAGTACGGATCCAGTAGTTCTCGTTATAGATATTGTCCAGTTCGCTGAAATAAGTCTGCTCGTAGACGCCGCCATCGGCGAGGATCGTACGGCGGGACGGTTCATTGTCTGTGTGGCAGACGACAAGGACTTTGGAGTGACCGAGGAGCTTGGCGTAGGGAAGGACCATCGCCAGGATCCTTTTCCCATATCCGCGGCGTCTTTCGGAAGGACGGACGGAGTAGGAAATGTGTCCGCCATGCTTGCTCATGTAGTCATTAAGCTCATGCTTAATCTCGATCATGCCGACCGGAAGACCGTCTGACATGCGGAAAGCGACGAACGGTGTGCTCGGCATATAGTAAGACGGCGCGGTCTTTCTGGAACCGAGTGTGTCGACAAAGGCGAACCATTCGGCAATATCGTCAAATGAAGCAAGAAGCGCGGATCCGATGATATCCTCCTCACCCCAGTTGATATATTCATCACGAAAATCTTCCATCTCATCCGCAAAATCCGTAGACGGAAGTGTCAGGATCAATGCATCTTCCGGGACGAAAGCGACACACGTCATCGGGTCGGTGAAGTCGAATTCATATACTTCAAACGGTGCACCCGGCACGTGTCCGACGACGAAAATGGTGTTTCGATCCGGGTAGTATTCGGCGCCGCACCAGATGAAATCGGAGCCTGTTTTCAAAGCCTCGTCGGAATAGTAGCGGTGCTCGGTGAGCGTTGCCAGATTAAATACGGAAAAACCGAAACGGTCACGTCGGAAAACATAGTAAACGATGCCGTTGTTGTGCTTGATCATCTCGCTTAATGCGTGATCGTTATCGAGGCAGTCATAACTTAACAAAAGATCATGATTCGGCGTGAAAAGGGAATAGCGGGCAGCCGTTCTCGGCTCACCGTCGAGTTCTCCCTCATAGGTCTCGCAGAGGAGAAAATAGCCGTTGGCAAAGCACCCTTCTTCCTTTGTCCTTCTGTTTTCGGGACGGAAAAGGATCTCGCTCTGCTGGCGGTATCGTTCCGCATATTCAGGCGAAAATGCGACGTTCCTCATATACTTCCTGCTCTCTTCCATGTGGGGGTCAGGTGCTTTCCGTCCGCCGGAACAAGGGGCAAAATGCGCCTAAAACCCCAGTTAAATATGAATATTAAAAGTGTAGCACAATGCGTAATAATTGACAATCTCGCAAACAAATTTTATATTATAGAGTGATGTAGGAGGGTTCTATATATGGAGATAGCATTTCACTGCCCCAATTGTTCGGCAGATCTGATATTCGATGAATCCAAAAGTTATACTTGCTGCTTCTGCCACACGGTCCTGACCGGAAAGGACGAGGTAAAAGAGCTCGAAGGCGGCTACTATGTAGGCGACGCCTGGAATGAAAAATCGTATCACGTATACCACTGCGAGGAATGTGGTGGAGAGTTTATATCAAAACCTGCAAATGCCAATATCGGCTGCCCGATCTGCGCGTCTGCGTCTCTTACGGACAAAGGCGGTATCGTCGCTCCGATGCCGAGAAGAGCGATCCCGTTCTCCCATACCAAACAGCAGGCACAGGAGATGTTCCTGGATTATATCCGTAATAATTCCGCTGTCGGCCGTACTCTGGCTACAGACGAAAACAAGGAACTTTTGCACAAGGTCTATGTTCCGATCTGGCTTTTTACATATGAAGTCATCGCACATGCAAAAGTGACCGCGTCACTGAGAAATAAGGCCGCGGAAAGCAAGACTCTTTTCGGTATCAACGGTACCGAGGCGATCGCCGAGTCCCTTACTGCGATCCGTTCTTCTTTCTCGCGTTTCCAGGCCAACCGCAAGGGCGCCGCAAAGGAGATGAACGACGGTACATCCGAGCATGTCACAGGTGGTGTGCTTTCCTGGCAGGGGATTCCGTTTGATGCATCCGGTGTTCTGCCGACCAGCGTTATCAACAACCTGCAGCCTTACGACCAGAGCAAGATGGTCCTTCTGAGCGAAAAGGTCCTGATGGATACTCCGGTCCTGATCATGACAAAAGATCCGATCTCCTGCATGCAGGATTTCATGGAGCGTATCAAGAAATGGACACGTCAGATGATCATCGATGCCCATTCCGATTCTTACGACATTTCCTATTTCCAGGACAAGACCGACTACCCGCTGGGTATCGGCGAACTGGTGCTTTTTCCGATCTGGTACATGAAGGGCGAGTATATGGGCAGAGATTACTTCTTTGCCATGAACGGCCAAAATGGTGAGGTCGAGGCCAATATTCCGATGTCCAAGGGCACATCTAAGAGTGCCGGTATCACATATCAGCAGTACTGGGACAAGTCCCGCTGCTCTGCGCTGACCGACACGCACTTCGAGTTTAATATCCACGACCCGAGCATCGAGGTCCTCGACTACTCCTTCTTCGAGAAGCCGAAGGAGTCAAGAGTCACTCCGGAAGGAAGGATCGCTCCGCCGACGCATTCCGCAGCTCCGGCAAGCTTGGACGATGTATTCGAAAATGCCGCTGAGGCGCTTTCCGATGCAAAAGCACCTTCCGCCGAAAAAGCAGTGCAGAAGAAGAAGTTCTCCGAGATGGAAATGGAGGTCGGGTTCGGCAAGAAGAAGGCGCCGGACAAGCCGCTGACCAAGGAAGAAGAGATGGAGAGGGAGCGCGAGATGATCGCGAGACTTCGTGCCGCCGCAAAAGAGGAACCGAGAGATTCCGATGCGGCTGCCAGTGTTCCTTCCTGGGCAAAAGCAGTTACACCTCCGCCGTCTCAGAGTAATTCCGCGGCACGTCCTGCAGCCAGGACCAAGAAGGGCGCAAGTGCGACCAGATCCAGTGCGGCCGCAGTTGCCAACAAGCCGATCTGGGAGAAGACCGAGGAAGATCTTGCCGCAGAAAAGGAAGCTTCCAGAAGATCTACGATGTCCATGGCCGAGCGCATGGCGAAAAAAGACGAACCCGCGGATACTACTGACAGACCGTCCCGCGGATTTACCGGTCTTGGTGCCATGAACCGGGATATGGAACTTGAGGATCTGGATAAGATGCTTCTTCAGGATTCCATGCCCGTACAGCACCTGACGGTACCGGATAAGTATAAGACCCCGGTTGCTTCCGCCGAAGAATCTGCTTTCCGCGAGCAGATCGCAGCTCCGGTCCATAACGAGGAAGAAACTCCGGAATCTTACGAGATTCCGATGCCGAAGGTCACACCGAAGCCTTCCGAGCGCAGAGCACCTGCCCGCAGGAAGATCGTTGAGCCTGAACCGGAACCGGTCATCGAAGAACCGGTCGTTGAAGACGAGTCCGAGATGATGGCAAACATCACCTTCTCCTTCAACAAGAAAAAGCCTGCCATGAGCGGCGAAGAGAAGCCTGTAACAGCGACTTCCATCCCGAGACAGCCGGAGAAAGAACCGGAAAAAGCTCAGGGGATACCGATGATGAATTCTGAATACGAGGGAGGTTATCTTAACCGCGCTGAACACTCCCGCGATGAATCCGAGGGTGAGGTCCGTGAGATCG
The DNA here is from genome assembly GCA_905235455.1 of uncultured Clostridia bacterium. Lineage (GTDB taxonomy): Bacteria > Bacillota > Clostridia > Saccharofermentanales > Saccharofermentanaceae > Scatonaster. The sequence goes on along the minus strand of CAJOLL010000093.1, from coordinate 1,267 downwards.
TACCGAAGGCGCAGAGAGCTTCCGAGAACTATATCGGATCCGATGAGAACGACCGGCCGCTGTCTTCCCGTCCGGCAGCTCCGCTGGCCCACAGGCGTGGCGATGTGCATGTTGAGATGACTGACAGAAGAGATCTGTCTCCGGAGGATGATGTGATGAACCGTCCTTTGGCAAACAGACCGCCGGCTCCGCTGGCCCAAGCGACCGAAATGGTTCCTTCTCTGGAATATCTGACCGAGCACGAGCTGGATGACGATATCCATGCGATGCCTTCGATCGAGAGCAACGGCTTGAGATGGGGCGAAATGCCGGAAGCAAAGGGGACCCCTGCCTGGGCAAAACCGCAGGACACCGAAGATTCCCCGTCTTTATTCCGACCGAATCCGAGAGACCGCGGCAGATCCCATATGTCCAGAGACGAGCTGCGCGCTTCCGAAGAAGACGCCGTCAGAAAAGCATCTGCCAGCCTTGCAGCGCAGAATTCATCCGCTCCGAGAGCAAGAGCTCTCGCCGACAGAAGAAGAGTGGATGCTGAAGAAGAATATGTGGAGCAGGAGCGTCAGGATTCTCCGTTCCGTCCGGCAAGAAAGGTCGAGGAAAGACCTGCCCCGGCAGGCGCTGCAGCCGAAAGACCGCTGGGCAGACCGGCAGGAAGACCTGCAGCAAGACCGGCGGCAAGAACTGCCGAAGAGCCGAAGAAACAGGTCCCGATCTGGGAACGTGTCCCGGAGACAGACGGTCCGATCCCTGCATGGGGGGCATCCGCCGCATTTGTTGATGATGAGAGACCGCGCGGTTCACTTATGAAGCCCAAGGATCAGATTATTGATGTTGAAAAACCGAGAGAAGGCACAGGTCTTTGGAAACCGGACGGTTCTGTCAAGGAAGTCCTGATTCCGGGTGGCGCCCAAGTCGGCAGTAAGGACGCAGACGACGAGCGTGTGCTTCCGGCTCCGAAAGCTCGTGAAGTCGCACCGATGAGACCTTCCGGACCGCAGGTAGAACGCCCGGCTCCGCCGAGAGGCGCTGCAAAACCTGTCGCCAGACCTATAGCAAGACCGACAGTTGAGCATCCTGCAGAAAGACCGACAGTTGAACGTCCTGCGGCAAGACCGGCCGGAAGACCGGGAAATGCTTTCGCTGATGAGAAAGTTGAGAACCGTTCGCAGGCAGTCACTGAAGATGAGAGCGAGCCGATCACCTTCTCCTCTGACCGTCCGCGTACATACGCCCAGCGCCGTCAGATGGAAGAAGAAGAGAGAAGACG
>CAJOLL010000092.1 GCA_905235455.1 uncultured Clostridia bacterium | reverse complement strand
CAACATTGTAATAGGAAAAAGCCCTCTTATCAACCTTAAACTCGACCGTTCTGGTCTCTCCACGCTGGATATAGACTTTGCGAAAGCCGCAGAGCTGACGCTTCGGCTTAAAGATCGCGGATTCCGGCGGAGCCACATAAAGCTGTACGATCTCTTTACCGTCGACATCACTTATGTTCGTAACGTCTACGGAAACCGTCAGCGTGGTATCTTCATCAATATCAGAAGAAGACAGGGAAATATCTCCATACGAGAATTTCGAATAAGAAAGACCATGTCCAAACGGAAAAAGCACCGGCATTTGGGCGGCATCATAATATCTGTAGCCGACATATATACTCTCACTGTAGAGTGTCTGACGAGGCTCACCGAAGTAGAGATACGTAGGGGTATCCGTCAGCTTCATCGGGAAAGTCTCGGCAAGTTTTCCGGAAGGATTCACCTTGCCGTAAAGGATGTCCGCGATGGCTCCGGCACCTTCCTGACCCGGAAGATATGCCATCAGGATCGATCTTACCTGAGATACCCAGGGCATCTCGACAGGAGATCCCGCATAAAGGACAACACAAACATTGCTGTTCCTGCGAACAACTTCCTCTATCAGTCGTGTATGGGATTTCGGCAGATTCATATGCGTTCTGTCGAAAGACTCGGATTCAAAACTCTCCGGAAGTCCGGCAAAGATCACGACAACATCCTTATCCTTAGCAGCTTCAACCGCAGCTGCGAGGAGTTTCTCATCGACTTCTTCCGTCTCCAGAGAATAGCCGGGTTCGTAAACGAAATTCGAATTTGTGGAAGAAAAACCGCTGAAAGCGTGGGTCACATTCGTCGGATGGATATGTGAACTTCCGCCGCCCTGGTATCTCGTCTCTTTTGCCATGGCGCCAAGAACAGCGACACTCGAGCCGCCGGCGATCGGCAGAAGCCCGTCATTTTTGAGAAGTACTGCCGATTCTTCGAAAGCCTGTCTGGCCAGTCTCTGATGATTCTGATACGGAGAGGAAGTCGGACCCGGTTTATTTAATCCCTTTTCGATAAGTGTCAGCATTCTTTCTGCCGCCCGATCCAGGAGTGCCATCGGCATCTTTCCTGAATCAACAGCTTCACAGATCATTCGGTCACGTTCTCCGACGGAGGTCGGCATCTCCAGTTCAAGCCCTGCCGCCAGAGAATCCAGGCGGTTATCCGTTGCCCCCCAGTCGCTCATGACGACACCGTCAAAGCCCCACTCGTCACGAAGGATATCCGTCAGAAGTTTTCTGTTTTCACAGCAGTATGTTCCGTTCAGACGGTTATAGGCACACATGACGGTCCAGGGCTTGGACTCTTTGATAACTGTTTCAAAAGCGGAAAGATAGATCTCGCGAAGAGCTCGTTCATCCACGATCGAATCATTGATCAGGCGGTATTTTTCCTGGCTGTTCGCGGCAAAGTGCTTTACGGAGGTACCAACACCGTTGCTCTGGACTCCGCGCACCCAGGCGGCACCGAGTTTACCGGCAAGATAAGGATCTTCCGAAACATATTCGAAATTACGTCCGCAAAGCGGAGATCGCTTGATATTGATCGCAGGTCCGAGAACGATGGAAACATCCTGATCGACCGCCTCTTCGCCGATCGCTCTTCCGATCTCCTCTACAAGATCTGTATTAAAAGAATTTGCCGTAGTCGCGGCAGGCGGAAAACACGTCGCGGGACGACTGTCACCGGCACCTGTTCTTCCCTCCTGGGATTCCTGTTTCCGAAGACCATGAGGACCATCAGTCATCATAATCGAAGGAACATTATTGATCGGAAGCCTTTGTGTCCGCCAGAAATCCCAACCGGAACAAAGGGATGCTTTCTGCTTAACGGACAGTTTACTCATCAGCGATGTAACAAATTCGGAAGCCATATTCATTTACCTCAATACAAATCGCAAGTTTCCTTTATCTAATTATATCACTTGTATACAGAGAGAAAATACTATTGCTATTCAAATCTACTTCTAGTATAATCACCACACAAAACCTCATAAGAGAGTTGTGAAATGTGGGGGCGCACTGGTTTCGACGGGGTCGTGGAGACTTGGAAAGCGGGTAGAGGATTCTCGTTGGCCTCTTAAAAAAACGAGAAATGCAAGTAATTGCAAACAATACACAACTCGTAGCTGCTTAATCTAGCTACCATCTCCCCGGTCTATCTGTCGACCGGACCGGAGATGTCAGATGACAGACCTTACCTGTCGGCAGGTTAAACGGGACAACGCCTTCGGCAAAGCTTTGCGTCGGAGATGTATCTATGAAGCTACCGGAGATCTCTTCCTGTTCGTGGGAACGTGATCCAGGGGAATACTCCAAACACGAACTGCACCCGGAGATGTCCTTGTTGACGTGGTTTCGGACAGGAGTTCGATTCTCCTCGCCTCCACCAAACATTTGCGCTTTAAAGTGTCAAAGTAAAGTGACCTCTGAAAGAATGTACCGTCATGGTGCATTCTTTGTTTTTGCGGAGCATTTCGGCTCCGTTTTTTATGACCTGCTTGGGGGCGCTGCCCCCTGTAAAATGGTAAATCGGTACTCTGCAAGCAATGCCGGTGCAGGCGCTGTTGATGGCGGCGAAGGAGATTGCGGCAAATCGTAATTTGCAGGTTTTGTTTACAGAAAACCGAGTGCTATAATGAAAAACACAGAAATATAACGGCAATCGCCGATAAGGAGCACTTATGATCGGATTAAAACAACAACTTCCGGAAGAATTAGAACAGAAACTAAAAAAACTCGAATCTTACATCAGAAGCCTGGGTTCGCTTGCCGTCGGTTTTTCCGGCGGAGTCGACTCTTCTCTGCTCCTTGCGGTAGCACATAATGTTTTAGGAGAAAAAGCACTCGGCGTGATCTGCGTCGACGATGCTTTTCCCGGACGCGAACTGAAAGAAGCCAAACTCTTTTGCGAAGAACGCGGGATCCGATATGTCACTTGTACGGTCGACCCGCTGAAAGAAGAATCGTACCGTCACAATTCTCCGGACCGGTGTTACTTTTGCAAACGCGGTGTTTTCACCACGATCAGAAAGACTGCGGAACAGTACGGGATCACGTATCTGGCCGAAGGGTCCAATATGGATGATCTGGGCGATTACCGTCCGGGACTTCGCGCAGTTTCGGAACTGGATGTAAAGAGTCCTTTGAGGGAAGCAGATCTTCACAAAGCGGAGATCCGCGCCATTTCTAAAGCCATGGGTCTTCCCACCTGGAGCAAACCCGCTTATGCGTGCCTTGCCTCCCGCTTTGTATATGGCGAGGAGATCACGGAAGAAAAACTGCATATGATCGATCAGGCCGAGCAGTTTCTGATCGAACTGGGATTTATCGAGGAGCGTGTAAGAATGCACGGGAACCTCGCCAGGATCGAAGTTCCGTCAAAAGATATCACTCGGCTTGCAGATGACAATATCCGCGAGAAGATCTATACGGAATTCCAGAAGATCGGTTTTAAGTACGTCTCCTTAGACCTGAAAGGCTACCGTGTCGGCAGCATGAATGAAGTACTGAAGAAATAAAACGGTCAGACTGTGATCGTATCTTCTCTTTCGTAAAACTGCATCATCTTTTCTGTCATGTTTTTCACCTTAGATGCCGCCTGCATATTCAGCTGCAGGTCATTCAGGTACGGCTGGGCAACTTTGCCGATGGCACCGAATACTTCCGGAGCTTCTTCCAAAGTGTCGATCACGATCAGATGTGCCTTTTTATCTTCCTTGGGGAAAATCATCAGACCATACCACGCACGAAGGATGCGCGATTCTTTTTTCATATGTTCTTTCAACACACGGAAAAGCTCGTTCGGTGTATTCTCATCCGTCGGAATCGCAATCATGATCGGTTGGGATGTATCCAGTTTCTGTTCTCTGATGTGATTATCGATCTTACGCTTATGATACTCCAGGCTTTCAAGGATCTGACGGGTAAGCACGAAACCCGCAGATCTCGGATTAATGATGATACCATCTGCCGGAGTCTGCTTAATGATGTTCATAATACGTGCGAAATCCAGCTGCTGAATAAGTTTCTCCGGAAGCCCTTCCGTGATCTCAAGCTCGTGGAAATCGGTAAATAACGGAAGGTAAGTCTTTCCTCCCTTTCCCTTAAGGAGAGCTACTCCGATGCTTCCCGCCTTGGCATTTCCTTCCGGATGCATGCATGGTGAAAGGAATACGGCGTCTTCGGCGATGCATTCGACCAGACGGCTCATATAATCACGGTTCTCCTGTTTGGTTCCATCCTCTCCCTGTTCATCGCACTTCTTCGCTTCACGTAAAAAAGCAGTAAGGAACGGATTTACAAATTCCTTGGAAGGTTCTTTTTCCGAAGTGACATAATTAATGGTCGAGAGGACATCAAACCTTGAAACATCGCCGCTTCGAAGGCCTTCCAGAACGACTGAAACATTCTCTCCCTCGTTCGCTTCGGACATTTTACTCATCAAGGCATCCTCTATGCGCAACGCGCGGGTCTTCACGGACTTACCCTTTCTTCGAAGAAGATAAAGCTCTTGGCCCTCTTTCAGATTAGTTCCGCGGACGTTTCCGATGACGGAAACCTCAGTCGAAGTCATGGAAAGGACCTCTTCGATCAGGATCGTCAGAAAAGGAAACTTTATCTCTTCACTATCCTTGTTCTGCTCGTTAGACTCATTACGATCATCGTTGTTCTTTTTGCCAAATAAACCCATTTCTTATTTCTTCCTTTTTTCGTATTGATTAATCTGTTTCAGCCTCAGCCGAAATCCACTTCTTTTTTGATTGTAGTCTGCCAGAGGACCATGACTCCGTTATTTAGGGAATCTGCCCGAAGCGGGATCGAGACAAGGCGGACCAAAGCCGGATCAAGACCTGTTTCTTCGATCGTGGACCTGCTCACTGAAAAGTAACCTGTCCTCCGTGAATAAGGAGGAATAAAAGCTGCCTGGTTCCCGACTTCGAAAACCATCTTATCGATCATCATCGTGCCTTCGTCAAGTCTCAGCTGGATATAATCCGAAGTCTTGTTGATGTATGTATAATACACGATGAAAGAAAAATCATTAAGCTCGAAACTGTCGATAATGAACTGCGCGCCATCACTGTCGTAAACTATTTGGGAAGTATTCCCCAAAGATTTCTCTTCATACACATAAGCGTCCTCACCCTGCGGGAAAAGATTTACGGGAATGTAATTGAGCTGATTGACCGGATCCGCCAGTACAACCGTCTGTCCGGAAACGATCGGAGCACCGATGATCAGGAAAGAAATGCGTGTCGGGACTGAATTGTCAAATGGTTCCTCATGGAACGCATCGGCAAAATTCGTCACATCGGTCAATACTTTATTGGGCTCAAGTGTCTCTGTCACAAAATAATAGTCGGTATCCATACATACGTTGTTGACGACAACATCATGTAGGTAAAGCTGATACGGGATATCCGATTTATTGGTTAACTCAGAGGTTACGATGTATCCTTCGTCAGTAAGTACAGCACTCAGAATGACGAATTTAAAATACTCATTATCAACGATGACCGCATTCGTCAGGTCGCCGCTGTAATAACCGTCCATATCATTTGTCATTCCGAGAGAATTTTGCTTCATCGGAATCGGTGTCGGTGTCGGCACCGGTACGTTCTCGGCAAATATAGTGCCGTCGCTGATAAACTGATGAAGATGGGTGACATTCATCAGAAACTCGGGAGAAGAACTGTCAGAAGGCTCCTGATCGTCATCCTCTTCGTCGTCGATGTCTTCTTCCTCTTCTTCAGTCTTTTCCGTGGTCTGCTTTTTATGCATTTCACAAGAAGGCAGGAGCATCAGAAAACAAAGAATAATAGAAACAGCCGCTAAAAGTCGTTGTTTTTTCACCTGAGATCCCCCCTGTTTATCATTAACCAGACTATTTTACCATAAACAAGGATATGCAACAATTCATCAGCGCTGCGGCATGGTTTCGATAAACCGGGCGATGCCCTGACACTCCTTAAACTGATACTCTTCATCCATTAGAGAAGCTTCATCGTCGCTGTTGGTCAGGTAGCCCATGCGGATCATAAACGAAGGAACCGAGTTTGCCCAGTTCAGCCCGCTGTATTTTTCACTTGCTTTACATCCGTTAAAAGCACTTCCCGTAGCATTTGAAAGCTGCCTGCCGAGGTTATCGCCCCACGTTACGGCCTGAGACGCATATTCGCCTGAGTTCGGAACGATAATCTCAATACCGTTGGTCTTCGAGTCATTGGCCGCATTGCAGTAAAGACGAATGAACAGATCCGGGTTCTTGGATACGGCAAACTCTGCGCGCTCTTTATTGGAAATGTCGACATCATTGGTCTCTCTGGTCAGATAAACTTCGCAGCCCAGAGACTCCAGATACTCTTTGAGCAGGATCGCCGTCGACAGATTGATCTCCGATTCATCTGTTCCGGTAACGACACCGGTATATCCCGAAGCAGAACGGTCTTTGGATCCGCCCATAGCGGAAGACATGGATTCCGGTTCTGTATTGGCAACTGCCTGATGCCCCGGATCGATGACGACACAATATCCGGAAAGACTCGGGCCGCCGTCCGGGAAAGGCGTCACGGAAGGAG
>CAJOLL010000091.1 GCA_905235455.1 uncultured Clostridia bacterium | reverse complement strand
GAACACAAGCCATAACGAGAGCAAAAATCTTCTTTGATTTCATTACATAACCTCCTCAAAATTTGTTGCCTGTTGCAACTTACTTCGTATTAATTTTAGATTTCCGTAATGTTTCACACAACATGAAAAACTCTACCTCATTACCCGAAAAACTCTAGGTAAGAATCACAACAAAAAAGAGCAAAACGCTTTGCTCTTTATGCGGATTGACTCAATTTGTAAATGTTTACGCAGAGTGATTCTTACGATATTTAGAAGGCGTACAGCCCTGAGTTTCGATAAATTTACGAATAAAATAGTCACAGTCCCTGTACCCGACATCCGAAGCAATCTGATTGATTTTTTTATCCGTGTTGATAAGCTGTCGTGCTGCTTCATTGATCCTATAATTTGTCAGGTAGTCTTTAAAAGACTGGTTATATTTCTTTCGGAAGATCTGTCCCAGATATGAACTGTTGATGTAATACTTCTCACCAAGATTTCTAAGACTGATGTTTTCGGCATAATGATCGCGGATCTCCGCTTCTATGTCCGACAGGATACCGCGGGAGACATTTTTACGAAGACCGTTCAGATAATCGGCATATTCGATAGCGAATCTTTCAATGTGCTGTCTGGAACCGCGATTGATCGAGTTTTCGAAAGATTTCTCGGAAATATACTGGATAACTTCTTCCTGGTTAACATTATCATCCTGTTCAGAAGCAAGATGGATCAGCTGGAACAAAAGATAATTGATGTTAAGATCCACTATGTTATTACTCTCCCCTGAAACGTTCATTTCTTCATAAAGATCAGACACGGCTTTGCGGATCAATTCCTCGTTATTTGTCTGTATTGCCGAGATCACCTCATCAAGCCCGTTTTTACAAAGGACCATGCCGCTCAACACGACCTGAATATCGTCTTCGTAAAAATATATACTCTTCTGGCTGTGGAAACCTTTGATACTGCTGATCCTAATGCAGGAACTGTAAGACTTGGAAAGAGCGGAAACATCATTTACCATTTTGCCGCACATGATACGTACAGGTTTAATAAACAATACCTCGAGTTTTTTAAGAAACATTTCAAAGAAGGCTTTTTCGTCAAGATCACGTCGTGTCGCCATATTTTCACAATATATGAAGCCGATATCGTAATTGTCTTTTTCATATGAAACATCAAAAATAAAGTGATTGGCACTGTCCTTCAAAACGTCTTTGCAGGCAATAAACAATTGTTTCTGAGAAAGACGAAGGTCAGAATCGTCCTCATCATCCACGACCACATCAGTGACCATTTCGATATCGACAAAACGGATCCCGCCGGTAAGCTGAAGATGCTTATTTACGTATTCAACATTCTGATCATCGTACTTTCCTTTAATGATCGACATCAGATTCGAGGCAAGATAAGCATCTTCCATATTTTTCTGGGTTTCTCGAACACTCTCTTTCTCACTTGAAAGATTCGATACCTTATGCAAGATGGCGATCAAGTCTTCTTTACTGACCGGCTTAAGAATATAGTCCATACAATTGTTTCTGATCGCACGCTGCATATAAGAAAAATCATCATAACCGGTAAGCAAAACGAATTTCGCCTCGGAAAGGTGCTGCTTTTCGATTTCTTCTAAAAGTTCGAGACCATTCATTACAGGCATCTTTATATCGGAGATGATCAGATCGACGGTATGCTCCTTCAGATACTCCAATGCTTCTTTACCATTGGACAACAGCGCATCAATCTCAAAACCTTCATTACTCCAGTCTACAAGGACCTGAAGACCCTGAAGGATATAAGGCTCATCATCAACAACCATAACTTTCAACATAGCACACTCTCCTTATGACCGTCTTTTCAGTTTGTTTGCAGGTACGCAGATCGTTACACTCACGCCGACTCCGACTTCGCTTTCAATAATGAACTTGACCTGATTATCCGTATGCATCTTGATACGCAGGCAGGCATTGAGGATACCTACATTCTTTCTTCCCTTGATCATGTCAATACTGACATCATTGATATTCCGGGACAGTTCACTGACCTGTTCATCAGTCATGCCACCGCCGGTATCTTCGATCTCCATGTATATATCATTCTCTTTTTTATATACACGGACAAAGATCCATCCTGCGGATGACTTAGATTCGATACCGTGAACGCAGGCATTCTCAACAAATGTAACCAGTGTAAGCTTAGGGATCAGATACATCTCACAATCCGGGTCCACGTCAATATCAAAAGAAAGCCTGTCACCGAAACGATAACTCTGAAGATACAGATAGGCCTCGATCGATTCCGCTTCTTTCTTGATCGTCACAAGATCATTTCCCCATTCCACATTCTGACGCGTCATAACCGCCAGCTTTTCGACCATTTCCGCTGTCTGCTCTTCTCCTTTCAGGATACTGTGCATTCTTATACTCTCGAGCGAGTTAAAAAGGAAATGCGGGTTGATCTGGCTCTGCAATGCAAGGAGCTCGGCATTTTTACGGGAAAGCGCATTTGCCTGTTCCTTCAGTTTATCCTTGTAAAGAGTATTGATAAGATCATTGTTAATGGAAACGATATTATTGTAATTCAACATAAGCTGTGATATTTCATCGTCTCCGTCTATTTCTTCGATCGGAAGGAATTTGTAATCCTGCTTACCGCTGAATGCTTTTTCCAGCTTTTTGATACGTGATGCCAGAGACTGCTCGATCAGATTCATGATGATCACAGGAAGCATAAGAGTAATGATGATCATAATGACGATGATCCAGTAGTTTTCAAGAAAGATCACATAGACACTCAGGTTGTCAGTAAAAAGATAAACATCCAGCGTGGTCCCGAGATAGGAAAACTCCTGGTGCACTCCGATCTTATAATCCTTTTGGAGTTTATCGGGATCAATCGTCTTTACACCTTCTCCATATCGGGCAAATACAACATAATCGTCATTACATACAAACATCGGAAATTCGTCAGATATATTGATCAATTGATTTCGAAGGATCGTGTTATCGATCTCGATTTTAATGACCTTTTCATAATTGGAAGGGTATTTGGTCATCTTTTGAACATAGATGATCTTCTGCTGTTTCTCCAGACGAGGGTCGACTGTTTCGTCAAAATAAACAAGCAGGCAGGCATTCGTATCCATTTCCTGATAGCGTCGGTACCATTCGGAAGATCGAGCTTCCTCCATGGATTTGAAGTAACTGCCGTAAGTGATGGACGGATTGTCGACATAGATCGTGATCTTGTCTGTCCTTGTCTGCATAAGAGATTTAAAAAACGAATTGTTGATGAATTGATAATATTCCTCGAAATATGCATACGGCGTTTCATATTCCGCATCCAGAAAACGGTAAAGTTCATGATTCGCGGAAAACGCCCTGGCTACTCTGGCACTGTATTCAAAAGTGTTTTTCATGCTGGATATATACTGGTTGGCTGTGTTTTCCAGTTGAAGTTCTTTAGAGTTATATTCTCGGTCATAGATCGCGTGCACGATTACCGCGTCTGTGATAAACAAAGGAATAATCACGCAAAAGAAGTACATAATAAGGAACTTATTATGCAATTTCAACTTATTGAAAAGTTTTATCAGCAGTTTCTTGATCAAGGCAACAAGACTTCCTCATATATTTCATTATATTATAACAAAAAAGCACTGCCCCCGCACATGATGTGCGAGAGCAGCGCCTTCGCTTCTTATTCTTCCGCGAAGATGAAACAACATTTCAGAAATTCAAATCATCTGAAAAGAAGTGTTCATCAGTTGAACGGATTCTCTGTCTTATACAGATCTCCAGCCGGCTTGTTGTAGCCGATCTTGCACGGGCAGATGCCGAGGAGCTTAAATGTCTCGAACATTAACTTTCCGTAGTGACCGAATGCAACTGCGCCATGGTGCGGGAATCTGCCCTGGATGAGAACGTGACGATAGAATCTTGCCATCTCAGGGATAGCGAAGATAGCGATACCACCGAAGGAACGTGTCTTAACCGGGAGGATCTCACCTTCTGCGATGTAAGAAACGAGTTCTCCGTCGCTGTTGCACTGCAGACGATAGAATGTGATATCGGATGCAGCGATGTCACCCTCAAGAGTACCACGTGTGAAATCCGGATCAGAACCGGCCGGCTCAAGGAGTCTGTGCTGGATGAGCTGATACTTGATCGCGCGGTCAGAGCACATCTTGCAGGAAGGTGTATTACCGCAGTGGAAACCCATGAAAGTATCTGTGAGCTTGTAGTTGAATTTGCCCTTGATATCCTCATCGTAGATGTACTGCGGAACAGAGTTGTTGATGTCAAGGAGTGTAACTGTATCGTTACTGATGCAGATACCGATATACTCGGAAAGAGCGCCGTAGATATCTACTTCGCAGGATACCGGAATACCGCGGGAAGCCAGACGGCTGTTCACGTAGCAAGGCTCGAAACCGAACTGGGACGGGAATGCCGGCCAGCACTTGTCGGCAAATGCAACATACTTTCTGGAACCCTTATGAGCTTCTGCCCAGTCAAGAAGAGTAAGCTCGAACTGAGCCATACGGGCGCTCATCTCAGGATAATACTTACCTTCGCCCATTTCCTTAGCCATATCTTCGCAGACAGACGGGATACGCGGGTCATTCTCGTGCTCCTTATAGGAAACGAGAAGGTCAAGCTCTGAGTTCTCTTCGATCTCAACGCCAAGCTCGTAGAGGCCCTTGATCGGAGCGTTACAAGCGAAGAAGTCCTGCGGACGCGGACCAAATGTGATGATCTTGAGGTTCTTAACACCGATAACTGCACGAGCGATCGGAACGAAGTCAGCGATCATAGCAGCGATATCTTCAGCTGTTCCGACAGGATACTCAGGAATATATCCGTCAAGATGTCTCATACCGAGGTTGTATGAGCAGTTGAGCATACCACAGTAAGCGTCACCACGGCCATTGACCATGTCTCCGTCACCTTCTGCTGCAGCCACGAACATGCAAGGACCATCAAAATTCTTCGCGATCAGTGTCTCAGGTGTTTCAGGACCGAAGTTGCCGAGGAAAACAACAAGTGCATTGCACTCCGCCTTCTTTACATCTTCCACTGCTTTGAGCATATCGAGCTCATTCTCAACAGTGACCGGGCACTCATAAAGATCACCCTTATAAGCAGCCTTAATCGCAGATCTTCTCTTCTCGGAAAGTGCGATCGGGAAACAGTCACGGGATACAGCAACGATACCTAATTTGATTTCTGGAATGTTGTTCATGTCTAAATCCTCCTTAATTGGTTCTTCCATTATAGCATTATTGTTGTCCATAATAAGCATTTTTTCCATGTTTTCTGAAATAATGTTTATCTTGCAATTCAGACGGTGCAGGGAGCACTTCCTTGTTGATCAGTTCGGTGCGATAAGCCATCTTTGCGACCTCTTCGAGAACGACTGCATTGTGCACGGCCTCATTGGCATCTTTGCCCCAGGTAAAAGGACCGTGATTCTTGCAAAGGACTCCCGGAACCGCCTCATAGTCAAGGTTTTCCGATTCAAAAGAATCGGCGATCAGGATACCGGTATTCGTCTCATAATCGGCATCGATCTCGTCTTTTGTCAGACAGCGGACACAGGGGATCGCCCCATAGTAATAGTCCGCATGTGTCGTTCCGTAGCACGGGATGCTTCTGCCGCTCTGGGCCCATGAGGTCGCATATGAAGAATGCGTATGAACGACGCCGCAGACATTTGGAAATCTCTTATACAAGATCATATGAGTCGGGGTATCAGAAGAAGGCTTATACTTACCTTCTACTCTGTTGCCTTCAAGATCCATAACGACCATATCGTCCGCCGACATCGTCTCATACGGAACACCACTCGGCTTAATGACGAAAAGTCCGCTCTCACGGTCGATCGCACTGACGTTGCCCCAAGTAAAAGTGACGAGTCCGTACTTCGGGAGAAGCATATTTGCTTCAAATACTTTCTGTTTTAATTCTTCTAACATCTTGTTGCCTCCGCAGATGAAAAGTGCTATTCGATTGGTTCAAAGGAAAACAACGGCGGCCTGTTCTACGGAAAGACCGGCAACATATTTCTTCATGAAAGCATCAAAGCCCGCGATATCTTCATCAGAAGCCATCAGTTCAGTACCCGTAGAACCGGAAAAGATAACATCCTCAAGGTAAGATGCCAAGGTCTGATTGTCTTTCTTTTCGATCATATAGAGAGCAAGAAGTGCAATACCCCAGGCGCCGCCTTCGCCTGCCGTCTCCATAACGCTTACCGGAGATCCCGTAACTGCAGAGGCGACCGTCTGACCGGCCGTCGGAGTCTTAAAGAATCCTCCGTGACCGTACATTTTCTTCACTTTGACCTTCTCTTCGACTGTCAGGATATCCAGACCGACCTTAAGCGTAGCAAGCGCCGAATACAGATGCATTCTCATGAAATTCGGAAGCGTAAAGGAATCTTCTGCGGTTCTGACAAACAGCGGACTGCCCTTGGAGAAACCGGTGACAGGCTCGCCGGAGAAATAGTTATAGGAAATAAGACCGCCGCAGTCTATATCACCTTCAAGCGCAACACCGTAGAGTTTGGAAAAGAGCTCACCGCGATCGAAGTCCTTACCCATAAGTTTTCCGAACTCGTCAAAGAT
>CAJOLL010000090.1 GCA_905235455.1 uncultured Clostridia bacterium | reverse complement strand
GATTATCCCGAAAAAATAGTTGAATTAATAAATAATATCCGAGAAGATCAAAGGCATCGTAAGTAGCGCTTCGTTGTGCTTTTGCTGAAGAGTCAGGTCACTTCTTGCGTTGATCGCGGACGGTGTGTAGTCATACCCGCCGAAAAGCGCCGGTGAGGCAACTACTGTGAGCAATCCGTATGAGAGCGTATTCGGATACCAGGTGAATCCGGAGAACTGTTCTTTCAGGTTGGGAGCTTCATTGAAGATGTACGGGATATATGAAGAGACCGCGCGGTCTAACATGATCACGACAACGTTTTTGCCGGTCTTGCTGAGCTCGACTTTCGGGTAACTCATTGTAGTTCTTGCTGCGGCTCTTCTGATAGCGGGCATATAAGAATTGATCTTATATGTGTTATATCCCGAAAGCAGGACCGAAGCCGCAAGTACGATCGGTGCCAGGAATCGGAGGATCACGTCTTTCTTTTTGCAGATGAAACAGATCAGTGCGATCGTGCCGCAAACGATCGCCAGATTCAGAAAAAGATCTTTCGGATAGACGGAGAATCCGGCATCGTATCGAAGGTCCGAGGAAAGGATACTTTCACTTTTTCCGAATAAGAGGAAGTTCACGCTGCTGACTGCTGAGAAACACCAAAGGACCGTGGTCGCGATCTTTTTGCTTCTTTCTTTCGCCAAGTAGTAGAACAATCCGCCCCAGACGACAAAAGCACCGAGCGCCGTCAGCAGAGAGTAGATGATATAACGCACCGGAGAATGCACGGATGTTAAAACGATAAACTCTGCCGGAGAAGATAAGATCACATAAGACGGGATCAGAGCGCCGAGGAAGAAACTTAAAAACAGCGCGCCCAGGATAAACAGTTTGGCATCAGAAGTCTCTGACTTTTCGATCTTCTTGCTCTCCTTCCGGGAACGGATGAGAAGCGGGAACAAAAAGAGGATCCCGACAAGCACGATGAGCAGTCTGGATCTCATCGGCCCCTTGAAGAAGAGTGAATAGGCGCAGATCAAAACTCCGGTTACCGCACAGACATTTCGAAGCGAACGCTTTTTATCGGAACTTGTATGAACAATGTTTTTGGCAAGAGAAAAGATGTTGTTCAGTGTCCAGTAAAGGACCAGACCGGAAGGCGAGTTATAAAGAAGGACCAGGAAGATCAGTGCCATGCCGTGGAGCGTGATCTTATCCTTGAACTTCAGTCCCTTGGTATAGATCTCACTGCTTACGATATTGATCAGGGTCATCAGGATAGGAAGAAGATTCACTGTGAAACCGCCTATGACAAACAGCGCGTCCGGCTGTCCGAGATCCTTCAGGAAGAGAAAGGACGTGCCACGAAGGACGGGAAGATCCGAAAGGAACCTGTATGCGGCGATAAAGAAAGGGACTTCCAGGATCAGGGCGATCGAGGAACGAAGGGCGTAGACCGGCTTGTAACCGTGCTCTCGATATAGCGCCTGAAGCATCATATAGCGTTCGTCGCCCTTAAAGGTGTTTTTGATGTGTTTGACAAAAGGCGCCATCTTGTCCTGACGCTTTCTCTCTTCTTCCTGGATCGCATCCGCACGGTTATAAAACGGAAGGAGAAGGAAGTTGACGACTAAACTTAACGGGAAGATCGCGGCACCTGCGCTTTGTAAAAATCCATATGCGACGCTGTACACCGCTTCGAAAACCAGGGTCAGCGGCGACAGAAAAAGCTGATACAGGATCAATCCAAAAGACATGGTAAAAAGCCTTCTTTATTATTCTCCATGCTTCTATGCAGAAAGCACTTCTGCGGGCAAAAAAATTATAGCATGAAGGACTGCGTATCACAAATGAACAAGAGAATACCCTTGACAGGCGCTTTTGCATAAGCACGAGCAGCATATCAAAAATCGTCCGAAATCTTCATTTTTGACGTGTTTTTGCAAAGAAACAATAGTAAGATGGAAGCAAGGATTTTTCAGGAGGACGTCTATGTCGAAAAGCACCGCTCACGTTATTTCTTTTTCTTCCCCTGCAAGAGCCTGGGAAGAGGCGCTGCCTGTCGGCAACGGCAGACTGGGCGGCATGGTCTTCGGGCTTCCTTATACCGAACGCATCCAGCTCAATGAAGACAGTGTATGGTACGGCGGTCCTTTGGACCGGAACAATCCGTCCGCTTTGGAAAATCTTCCGAAGATAAGAAAGCTGATCCTCGAAGGGAGAATCGGCGAAGCGCAGGAACTCTGTACATTCGCGCTTTCAGGCATTCCGGAGGAATCGCGGCATTATGAGCCGCTCGGAAATCTTTATATCGAATTCGACGGAACGAAAACGGAGTTTTCCGGTTACAGCCGCGAACTGGATCTTCGAAACGCGACGGTAACGACATCTTTCGTTTTAGAAGGCGTGAAGTATACTCGGCAGGTGATCGTAAGCTATCCCCGGAATGTTCTGGTCGTCCATCTGACGGCAGATCAGCCCGGCGTGCTGAATTTTCACGCGCAGCTCGGAAGAAATCCCGGAAAGCCTTGGGAAGAGATTCCGTATCAGGATCAGACGATACGAAGACAGTGCTATAACGGCTTTTGTGATTCGATCACCGGAAGACCCGGAGGCATCCAGGTCATGGAGGCGTCCACCGGAGGAAACGGTGTTAAGATGGCCTGCGGTATCAAAGTGATCGCAAACGGCGGAAGACCGGAACTGATCGGAAATACGACAAGGATCCAAAAGGCGGATGAAGCATTGATCCTGCTTTGTGCGGACACGACTTTCCGTGAGAAATCCCCTGTCACATCGGTTCTGAAACGTCTGGAGGACGTCGCTTCGGATCAGGCGGAACCGTCGGATTTGTGGAAAAGCCTTTATAGCGAGCATCTTTCGGATTATAAGTCTCTTTATGATCGAGTGAAGATCCAGATCGACGGACAGGAAGAGGTCGAGAGGTTTTTTCAATTCGGTCGTTACCTGATGATTGCGGGATCGCGCCCCGGATCCTTGCCGCTGAACCTGCAGGGCATTTGGAATCAGGAATTTGCGCCTCCCTGGGGAAGCCGCTATACGATCAACATCAATACTGAGATGAACTACTGGCCGGCGATGCTGACGAATCTGACCGAGTGCCATGAACCCCTGATCTCGCACCTTTACCGCATCCGTAGTAACGGCAGGGTCACAGCAGAGAAGATGTACGGGTGCGGAGGTTTTGTGGCACACCATAATACCGATATCTGGGGCGATACCGCGCCGCAGGATATCTGCATCAGCTCGACTTACTGGGTCATGGGCGGCGCATGGCTTGCGCTTCATGTATGGGAGCAGTATCTTTTCACGAAGGATATTTCATTTCTTAATGACAACTATCCGCTAATGAAAGAAGCTGCCGAGTTCGTCATGGATTACCTGATCGAAGACGGTGAGTATCTGGTGACCTGTCCGACATTATCTCCCGAGAATACCTACATCCTTCCCAACGGTGAAAAGGGCGTGATCTGTAAAGGCGCATCTATGGATAACCAGATCATCAGAGAACTTCTTTGTGCCTGTATTTCCGCGGAAAAAGCACTCGCGTCGTCATCTTGCGGGGCCGATGCTTCCGAAGGATCCGGAATGTGTGATTCCGGTGATCGCGGATCGGAGTCTGTTTGCGGTTTTGTTTCGATCAGAAAAAGAGCAGAAGAAGTTCTTGCCCGAATCGCACCGATATCGATCGGAAAGTACGGACAGGTCATGGAATGGAACGAAGATCATGAAGAAGCCGAGCCCGGCCACAGACATATCTCACAGCTGTTTGCGCTCTATCCCGGAACCCAGATCGGCAAGGAAAAAACACCGGAGCTTTTTGAGGCGGCAAAAAAGACGATCGAAAGAAGGCTTTCTTTCGGCGGCGGGCATTCAGGCTGGAGCCGTGCCTGGATCATCAACATGTATGCGCGCCTCGGAGATGGAGAGAAGGCTTTTGAGAATCTTATGACACTGATCCATAAGCAGACACTTCCCAATCTTTTTGACAATCATCCGCCGTTTCAGATCGACGGAAATTTCGGCGCTACGGCAGGTATTGCCGAGATGCTGGTGCAAAGCCATGAAGAAGAAGTCCGCTATCTGCCGGCGCTTCCGGATGCATGGAAAAAGCACGGCCGGATCGAGGGACTTCTCCTTCGAGGGGGAAAGACGCTGAAAGTGCTCGAATGGCAGGACGGGAGAATCGTCGATCTGCAAGTCGAATAACGGTGTTTTCCCGAGATATATTCAAAAAAAACGGATCCTCATGAAAAACCGGGAAAAACGGCGTCGCGCAAGCACCGTCACCGCTGGAATTCCGTCCTTGCCGGTATTCTGGCTTCCACGATGTCTACCGCTGACTCCCGCTTTATCGGATCAGACGGAAGTTCCCTGTAAGGGGATCTCGTGAAGACGTGTCGATGCGGTCTTTTTGCGGAGGGACTTTGACGAAGTCCGGACGGCTCTTGGGCTCTTCCCGGAGATAGTAGTCGAGCGTCAGAAGTTCACGGATTTCCTCTTCGTAAAGCGTCGTTCTTTCTTCGACAAACTGCAAAAGGATCTCATAACGGCGGGATCTTGCCGGCACGATCGTGAAGTAATTCTTCTGCTTATAATATTCCGCAAGCGCGGCATACATATCAAACGGAGTCTCGAAGGCCTTTTCGATCGCGGGCAGTGTCTGATCGAACTGATGACTGTTATAGAAAAGTTCGACCATCTCTTCGATGTGCTTGAGCCGGCAAAGTTCGTCGAATCTCAGCCACCTTGTGGCAAGCACTTCGTACGGGGCATCGTCCGAGCTTACGATGGAAAACTTATCACAGTCATTTTCGATCGGTGAGCCTTTCAGAACTTTCAAAAAGCCCAGCTGCAGCTGTGTCGGGGCAAGTGCATAGACATCGTTGAAGGAGTTTCGGAAGCTTCTGTAGCCCTCGTAGGGGAGACCCGCGATCAGGTCGAGATGAATGTGGATCGTGCCGGTTTTCGACAGTTCCTGAACGGCCTTTTCGATTTTGTGGATCTTCGACGGACGGTTCACGGCAAGGAGGGTATCCTGATTGGTCGTCTGCACGCCGATCTCCAGCTTGATCTGACCGGGGCGCATCTTCCTTAAAAGATCGATCTCCTCTTTGTCGATCAGCTCGGCGGCGATCTCAAAATGGAAGTTTGTTTTTCCGTTATCATGCTCGAGGATATAGGCCCAGATAGCTTTGGCCCGGTCCTTGTCACTGTTAAAGGTCCTGTCGATGAACTTTACCTGCGGGATCTCTTCGTCCAGGAAGAATTGGATCTCCCGGAAAACGAACGGCAGGCTTCTGTATCGGACTGTCTTGTCTACCGAGGACAGACAGTAACTGCAACGGAAAGGACACCCTCTTGAAGATTCGTAGTAGACGATGCGGTTATCGAAATCGCGCATGCCTTCTTCGTAGATAAACGGAAGCGAATCCATGTCCATCAGTTCCCGGCGGATAACGCTCGGACGCTCGCGGAGGGCGACATTCGGGATGTTACTGAAGTCCGGGATCCCGAGAACGGGCTTACTGATATTGATCGTATCGTCCCCTTCTTCGGACCTGTAACTCATGGATCGGCAGTATTCGCCGACGACTCGTGTAAATGCGGTCTCTCCCTCGCCGACGAAAATGCCGCGGACGCAGGGGAATTCTTCGAAGATCTTCTCATAGTGATAGGAAACTTCCGGTCCGCCCAGCCAGATATCCGTGTCCGGAAGAACTTTCGGAAGATCGGACAGGAGTTTTTTTACAGCGTCGATATTCCAGATGTAGGTGGAGATGCCGATGGCGTCCGGACGCTGATCGCAGATATCGGAAAGAATATTGTAGATCGGGTTATTGATCGTCGTTTCATAAAGAGAAGTTGCGCCGAAATAAACGCGGTCGGCGACGGCACGAAGAGAGTGCACGGCGGGATTGGAATGTATGTATTTTGCATTGATCGCGACAAGAAGGAAATTCATAAAATCACTCCTCTGATATATGCATGAAATTGATGATTTTTATACTTTCATAGTACCGCGGATGACTGTTTTTTTCAAAGGAAAAACCCTATCACGCGGAAAGAACCGAAGAGGTCGATGTTCATTTCGTTATTTATACAAGAAAAAATGTGATATCCTATAAACGCTCGGCAAGAAGACAATGTTATTGACAATTTGATTTTCATTGGAAAGATGAAAAAACGAAAATCCCGTCGGGAGAAGGAATACAAGAGAAATGAACCGCTACGAGACAACTCTCTGCTATATTTACGGACCACAAGGGATCTTGATGCTGCACCGTACTAAAAAAGAGAATGACATCAATAAAGATAAGTTCATCGGTGTCGGCGGACATCTCGAGCACGGAGAATCGCCGGAAGAATGTGTGCTCCGTGAAGTGAAGGAAGAGACGGGGCTTCTGATGACGTCTTTCCGGCTTCGCGGGATCATCACGTTTGTCATCGACGATATCGATGAGATCACGTTCCTTTATACCTGTGACGGATACGAGGAAACTGTGCCCGGCCCAAGTGCTTTTGAAGGAGAAAAAAAGGAGAAGCTTCCCGATTGCAACGAAGGTGAGCTGGTCTGGATCGAAAAAGAAATGGTGGAAGACCTTCCGATCTGGCCCGGCGACAAGATCTTTTTCCGGCTTCTGGAGGAAAGA
>CAJOLL010000089.1 GCA_905235455.1 uncultured Clostridia bacterium | reverse complement strand
GTCGAACTTGTCTACCGCTTTGATCAAACCGAGGTTACCTTCCTGGATCAGATCCAGGAACTGCATGCCACGGCCAAGATAACGCTTGGCGATGGAAACAACGAGACGAAGGTTCGCTTCGATCAGCTGGGACTTGGCATCCTCATCACCTTCGAGCATGCGCTGTGCAAGCTCCTGTTCCTGTTCTGCGGTAAGAAGCGGAACTTTACCGATCTCTTTTAAATACATGCGGACCGGGTCATCCATACCTGCGCCGTCTGCAATGTTTGCGTCAAGGTTCATCTCGCGGATCGCGTCATCCTCTACGGATGTTTCCGCTACGATGGCGATCCCCTTAGCTTCCAGCTCGTCAAAGAGCTTATCTACCAGATCCGGATCGCCGTCCTGTTCTTCGATAATGTTCATCACGTCAAGTGATGAAATGCTGTTATTGTTGGCATTAGCCAGGTTTTCAAGCTTCTGCAGGATGGTTGAAAAATCATTTGCCATTCGTTATGCAATCCTCCTTGCATTTCACGTGTCTTCTAATTACTTTGCTCTCACCAAAACAAAAGTCCGGTCATTACTTTGTGCTTTCCGACTCTTCCTTAGCAGGCTCAGTGAACTCGACCTGGTCAACACCGGCACCGTTCTTGCTGCCTTCAATTGTAAACTTACCATTCGGAGCATATACAGTAACAACTACACCCTTGTAGTAGTGAGCACCATCATCGGCTTTATAGCCGTATTCCTCGCCACGCATTTCGCAGAAAGAATCAAAAGCCTTTACGACCTGATCTTTCTCGACATCTTTGGTGGAAACGAGTTCGAGTTTATTGTTGTTTTGACCGTAGATCTTGTATCCGACAGAGTATCCGTCTTCTACCTCCGAGCTTACGGAAAGACCCGACTTCTCGATGCACGCCGCCATATTATCACCCATTTCGGTGTTATGCTTCGTGCGGATCAGAGAAAGCGGAATGGAGATGCCCAGGATGATCAGGATGCATACCGCCGTGGTGATCCAAACGGTCAATTTCACCTTCTTTGGTGTTTTGATATCGTCCGGGGAGATCTCGAAAAGCTTTTCGACCTTCTTCGTTTCTTTGTTCTGAGCCGTGTCAACCTTTACCGCCTTCTCGACAACATCCTCGAAAACAGGTGTTACCACATGGCGGACAGCCTTGGCTTCACGCTTCGGCTGAGGAAGATTCGGAAATTCTACCCCGTCCGGATTCTTATAGATCTCGATTGCTTCTGCACTTGGAAATACACAATCACAAAATACACATTCACACAATTCATCATTGCTGTTCACCATCAAAAGTGAACCGCAGTTCTTACAAATACCTTGTTCTGTAGCCATTCGTACCTTTTTCCTTTACAAGTTCACCTACAAAAGGGTATAATCCCACACATATAGGCAAAGTACATTATATAACCAATATGGTGGATGTGCAAACAAAATCATGCACAATGTTGAGAAATCTCTTTGCGCCATATTCGGAACAATGCGAAGGAGTCCTCCCTTGACGAAGCAAAATGCCGTAAATGACGTAGTTTTTCACGAAAAATGCATGCGTGCCGCGCTCAAAGAAGCGCAGAAGGCATACGATCTCGGCGAGTCCCCTATCGGCGCCGTCATTGTCAAAGACGGGAAGATCATCGCCCGCGCCCACAATCTCCGCCAGACAAAGCAGGACGCGACGCTTCATGCCGAGATGGTCTGTATCTCCAAGGCCTGCCGAAAACTTTCTGCCTGGCATATCTTCGACTGTGACCTCTATGTAACCTTAGAGCCTTGCTATATGTGCGCCGGAGCCATTATACAGTCACACATCCGGCATGTCTATTTCGGAGCTTTCGACCCTAAGGGCGGCGCCGTCTGTTCAAAAAGCAGGATCTTCGATCTTCCCCACAACCATCACGTGGAATACACGGGAGGTATCCTCGAGGAAGAATGCAGTAAGGTCCTAAAGCGTTTCTTCAAAGAACTCCGTCAGAAGAAGATCAAAGATTGAACGCAATTCCGTCGCGGATCAGCCAGATGATCTTTTCCTTCACTGTTTTTCCGGTGGCCGCCGTGATCGCCTGTGCATACATATCCAGCTGCACCTGATATCTTCTCTTCAGTTCAGCTTCTTTTTCTTCTATGCTTCCGGAAATACGGTCCGTCTTATAGTCGACCAGTACCGCCTTTCCGTCGCTGTCGATGAACCAGCAGTCGATCATACCTTGTACCAGAGAGAACTCGTCGTTCTCATTCGGCCACGCCAGCGCGAACGGGATCTCCCGATAAGGCCCGTTTTCGTTTCTGTTTTCTGCCTGAGCCATTTTCGAGGCGAGCTCACTTTCATAGAAGGTCTGCATATTTCCGGCAAACGGTAATAGCAGTTCCGCCTGTTCTTCGGAGATCATGCCGTGACTTACGAGAAGCCCCAAAACTATTTTCCAGTCGGGGGTCTCTTCTTTTCTCAGCATGCCCGTAAAATCGATATACTGCCATGCGCTGTGCACAAGTGTACCCATCTGTGAAGCGGTATAGCCTTTATCTTTCCACTTCTGCTCGGACTCTTTGACCCGCATGTTCACCGCATGAAAATTGACGTTTTCATCTTCGTCTTCTTCCGGTTCTTCAGAAAGCATTCGTTTCATCTCGCTGACCGTGGTCTTCGCGGGTAAAAGCTCAAGCGGTGCCCACTCCCGGACATCTTTTCCGAGAAGAGAAAGCTGCGCTTTCTGCAGATCTGTCAAAGTGACATCAACATCTCTTCCTCGGGCATCTTTATACTCTTCTGCGATCGGACGCGGGAGTTCGAGCAGCATGCGTCCGAGATTCGGAAGCAGATCAGATGCTATCGCCATTTCCGTGGAGGCATCCCTTCTTTCCTCACATGTAAGATCCAGATCTCCTGCATAGACTTTTTCCGAAGATCTTACCGCCGTGGTCAGCGGATAACCGGGTATACGGGACACACCGCAAAGGAACTTTAAAAGATGCGTATTCATCTTATACATCAGTTCCTCCGGGAATTTATCCGAACCGCACTTCGCGGCAAGGAGCACGGTCGACCCGGAAGTGATCAGTCCATCTGCGCTTCGGTTCACAAGCGAGATTACAAAGACCTTTTTCTCCGCACGGGTCAGCGCTACATAAAGTAATCGGATCTTCTCCGCCTCCGACTCTCTCTTCTCCTCTTTGGAAAGAACATAGAAATCGTGTGGTTCATAAACGACGCCTTCTTTTTCAAAGAAGCGCTTGGCGGCAATATCACCTTTTTCACTCAGGATCAGGCTTGCCTCGTTCGATCTCTGGCTGCTCTGGACCCCGCAAAGGAATACATACGGAAATTCAAGGCCTTTACTTTTGTGAATCGTCATGCAGCGCACGACATTCTCCAAAGGCTCAGAAAGATCGATCTCCGTGTTCTTGTTTTTGTTCCGGTCGAGTTCATCAATATAGCCGACAAATGCACGAAGTCCGGATCTTCTTCCCATATCGAAACGAGTCGCCCAGGATACCAGTGTCATCAGCGCATAGTAGCGCGCAGCTCCGTTATTTTGGGTAAGCACGAACGAAGGATAATCCGTCACGGCATAGACATGTTCGAGCCACTTCGTGATCGTCATCTGCATGGCCAGTGTCCTTAGATCGTTGATGAACGAAAGAAAATCAGAAACCTTCCCGGAAAGCTCAGTATCTGCTTCTTTTGCATAGCGGACGACTTTCTCGCAAAACGGCAGATCGTGAAGATTGCCCTTCGACGAGAAAAGATAGATCTTCAGAAGATCCTCATCCGTAAAACCTGCCTGCCGGATCCGGGACTTCATCACACCTGCCAGCGCGATATCCTGGTAGAGGTTATCCGTAAGTCGGGCAAGATCGAGCATGATACGAAGGTCCGGATGGGTCAGGATATTTCCGATATTCGGTCCCTGCGCGGGAATACCGCACTTCATCAGGACCTCGGCCGCAGCCATGGCATTTAAGTTGGAAGTGGTCAGGACCACACACTGTTCATACGAAAAACTGCTGAGTTTTTTCAGTTCTTCGATCTTTTTTACGATGATCAGGGTTTCTTTTTGAACGACCTTGGCTTCCTTGACGTCAAGGACCTGATCCATTTCGGATGAAGTATCTTCATCCGTATCCGATACTTCTTCCGTATCTTGTGCCAGGATCAAGGTCACATCCGCACCGGATGTCTGCGGATACATCTCTTTCGGAAGTCCCGGATTCAATGCATGAGAAGAATCATATTCGATATCCGCATATTCTTCGCTCATGATGCTTCCGAAGATTCTGTTGACCACCGAAAGGATCCCGGGGTTACTTCTGAAATTGTTGTTCAACGTAAACAGCGTTCCCTCCTGCCCTCCGCGATAAAGGTCACAGCGGTCGAGGAACATCTGCGGTTTGGCATGACGGAAGCGGTAGATACTCTGCTTGACATCGCCCACGAAGAAGACGTTGTCTTTGGCAAAGCACTGTACGATCGCATCCTGCACGCCGCTGTTGTCCTGATACTCATCGATATAAATCTCGCTGAAAAGATCTCTGTAGTAGGCGGATACTTCCGAATGGGAAAGCAGCTTAAGTGCCACCTGCTCCTGATCCGGGAAATCCATGCCGTGCTCGAGCTTTTTCTTCTGCGAATATGCTCTTTCTGCCGCAAATACCAGTTCGAAATATCTCTCGTAGATCGGATACATGTCCGACATTTCTTCCGAAAGCTCCGCTAGGGTTTTGCCGAAAAAGTAACGTGTTTCGCTCCACATCTCTTTGACGAACGTATCCGATTTTCTGTAACCTGAAACAATGTAGGCAAGCTCCGGAAGAGCTCCCGACAGTTCCAAAAATGCCTGTGCATCCGGCTCTTCGGATTTCGTTGCGTAATTGGGGATCTTCTCCGAAGGTCTCTTATGTCTGAATGAACAGATCTCATCCCAGGGAACAGCCGGATAGGAAAGGATCTTTCTTGCGCACTCTTCGAGGAATCGGCACCACTGCAAAAGATCCTGCTGTCTCCGGGTATTGTCTTTTTCATTCTTTACGAAAGCAACATTCGGAATCAGCACCTGCATCTTTACGATTGCGTCGAGGCGCTTTTCGATCGCCTTTTTCGTAATCGCCATGATCTTATCGTGGGTCTTGGAAGACAGAAAATCCCTGCTGTCGTTTTTCTTTTGCAAAAGAACGCTTTTCACCCAGGTATGGTAGTCCGGAAGGCTACGCAGATAGGCAAGTTTCTTCGCCATATCTTCCTTAAGGCCGGTATCATCACGTCCGCTTCCGAAAGATGCGACCATCGAAAGAAAAGAACTCGACCATTCTTCGTAAGTAAGATCGTCCGAAACAAGAGTCCCGGTTGTATTGTCATTGTCGGCAACAGGCATGATCTGTTTTCCGAATTCCGGTTCCTCTTCGATTCTCTGTGCCAGCGAATATGCATCAGAAAATACTTCGTTGAAAGCTTCGGTCAGAAGCTTCGTGGCGTGTACTTCGTCCAGGATCATGCTCTTGGGTTCAAGAAGGAGATTCCCGTATTCATCCCGGCTCTGCGCGGAGAAGTTGGAAATGACACGGCTGCAGAAAGAGTCAATCGTCGAAATATAAGCAGACGGCAACGCCGCGATCTGTCCGCTTAAGTACTTTCTCGTGTCTTTATCTTTCGTCTCGGAAAGCTTCTCACGAAGTTTCCTTTCAAGTTTGGCACTCATATTCGCCGCGGCGGCATTAGTAAACGTCATTACCAGCACGTTCTCGACAGAAAGCTCTCGGTCAAGGATCCTTTTGACGATTCTTTCGGTCATGACGGTCGTCTTTCCCGAACCTGCTGCGGCACTGACCAGGATATTTCCGGAAGGTGCATCTACGATAAGTTTTTGTTCATTACTTAAGCCCATGATCACTCCTCCTTTTCCTTGATCGTTGCAAAGAACAGTTCCGGCTTTTTCATCGCCTTCCCTTGGTCGTTCAGTTTCGGCGCCATCGTCGGCAGATAGTTATAATCCGGAGATTCAGGGTTGCCGTTACAGATCTGGCTGTATTCACATTCAGCACACTTAAGAAGCGGATGCTTCTTGATCTTGGCAGGTCTTGCATCAAAGTGTCCGCCGTAAAGTTCTTCGCACTTTTCCTTCACACGGGAAAGGGCAAATTCACCCATACGTTTCATATCTTCCGGATCCGCTTTCAGCGCACAGTTTTTCAGGTACGTCTCTTCAACGGCCGAATCGTGATCCGCAGAGACAACATCCGGATCGAAGCTTTCTGCCATGCCTTTTACGGACTTTTTCACGCGCTTGACGTGCACATAAGAAACACCATCAGCAGAAAGGTCCGGGTGCATGGAAGAATACACATGCATATAGGAAGGCAGCTGCACGCTGGCTCCGGCATAAAGATCGTCAAAATCGATCGTTTTATTTCCCGTTTTGTAGTCCAGGATGCTGAAATGCTTCTCCTCTTCATTGATATCGATACGGTCGATCGTTCCGTTGAATGTCACGATACGTCCGTCCGAAAGCGTCATGTCATAGCCCGGGATCTTATCATCACCGAAATGCCACTCGAAAGCCATCGGCATCGCCTTTTCCGGTTCCATGGTGGAAAAGATCATATCGAGGGTCTCCTTCGTCCCGGCAAGAAGCTTCGTATCCGCTTCCATCTTCAGGGCCGGATCGTCACAGTATGCGAAGCGCTCCTGTTCCTGAGCGGTAAGGAGGATCTCCCGACTCCAGGAAAGTTTACGATGCCTGGCGTGAGCGTCACAAGAACGACGGCACCGTTTCCGGTTCCCGTCAGGC